>JBKPAO010000001.1:0-30374 GCA_046726475.1 Gemmatimonadota bacterium
CCTACCGTCTGGCGCGCTCACGAGCTCCTCGACCTGGGCTGCGGCAGCGATCACCCGGAGTGCGGCCGGGTAATGGCACAGGTGCTGGCGTTGCAAGGAAGGCCTGGCGCCTTCAGCCAAGGCTGCAGCCGGACCCGGCACGCTCACCGGGTCTGTGAGCACTTCATCTCCGGGTTCTTCTCTCCCGCACCGCCGGAACAACGCCTTGCCCCAGTGATGCTCCCGAACGGCAAAGTCTTCCGCGCCGAGCCGGCGGCACGGTTTGCGGTTAGCTGCCTGGCACTCCGCGCCGCGTTACGGGGGAGGTTCGCCAACCGCGCCTCGGTCGAACGGCATTTCGTCAGCTTGCTACAGCTATCGGAGCAATGGAGTGACTGGAATGGCTACTTTGCCGGCGACGCAATCGTCGCGGGGATTCATGCGTTGGCCTGCGTTTCCAGCTTGCCGGGTGGGCTGCCGTCGAAGCTTGCTTCCATCATAGCGACGCAACAGATGGCCGACGGAAATTGGCCCAACGCCGACTTGTTCGCGACGGTCGAGACCCTGCTCGCGCTCAGAACTCCTGACGCTCATGCGGCGGTGCGCCGAGCCATACCAGCCCTGCTGTCTCGCCAGCGACCGGACGGAAGCTTCGGATCAACTGCTCAGCAGGAGCGGGCGCTGATCGCACTCCGGGCGTTGATCTGGGCAGAGCAGGAGGACTAGACTGCCGTAAGGAGGAAACCCCATGCCCGACACGCCGAAGGATCAGAGACCCCGCATCCGTCTGACCGCTCTCTCCCACGGGGCCGGTTGAGCCTGCAAGCTCGGCTCGACCGACTTGGCGCAGGTCCTGCGCCGGCTGCCCGCGGTTCAGGATCCTCGGGTCCTGATCGACGCCTCCTCACGAGATGACGCGGCGGTTTTTGTGTTGTCGCCCGATCGTGCGCTGGTAGCCACCGTCGATTTCTTCACTCCCATCGTAGATCATCCCGCCTCGTGGGGCGCCATCGCGGCTGCCAACGCGCTCAGCGATATCTACGCCATGGGTGCGACGCCGCTCTTTGGGCTGAATTTGGTCGGCTGGCCTCGGGATCAACTCTCGTTCGACGTACTGGGAGAGGTAGTGGCTGGGGCTGGAGAGGTCGCCGCCCGCGCCGGCTGTCTGATTCTCGGGGGCCACTCCATCGACTCGGTAGAACCTACATTCGGGATGTCGGTCATCGGAGAGGTACATCCGGATCGCATGCTCACGAACGCCGGTGCCTGCGCCGGGGACGTTCTGGTACTCACCAAGGCGCTCGGTACCGGCATCTTGGCAACGGCACTGAAGCGGGATGCCCTCTTGGAGACCGGCATGACCGAGGCGGTCCGGTCGATGACCACACTCAACGACGGCGCCGCGCGGGCCGCGTTGCGGGTGGGCGTGAGTGCCGCCACCGATATCACCGGCTTCGGACTGATCGGGCACTTGAGTGAAATTCTGAAACAGAGCAAAGTCGGAGCGGAGATCGTATTCGATGCGATACCGATTCTCCCTCACGCCAAGAACCTTGCGTCCCGCGGCGTCATTCCCGGAGGCACCCAACGGAATCTCGAGGCTGCAAGCAATGTCGAGTGGGCCCCGGACCTGAGCGCAGCTGACCGATTCCTCTGCGTGGACGCCCAGACCTCGGGCGGCCTGTTGCTCGTGGTACCTTCCGAGAATCAGGCGGCTCTCGTCGCTGCGCTCCAGGAGGAGCGTGCCCCCTACGCCGCCGTTATCGGTCGTATCACGGCCGGCCCCGTGGGACACATCAAGGTCAGAAGTGGGTCGTCATAGTCATCAAGGGCAGGAATGCATGTCGGAGATTCGTTGGACCACCGATCGCATGGACCAGCTGGAGAACGCCGCGAGGAAGGGTTTACGGGTGGCGCTGTCCCGCCGAGGAACCGAGTACGTCGTTACCGCTGTCCGGGTGACATCGATCGGGCAACACGAAGCGCTGATCGGTTGGCTCCCCATGACCGGGGAGGAGCTGACCTTTTTGCTCGACGAGATCGAGAGCTTCCAGGTGATCGAGTGAGCCGGGTCGCTGTTGTCCATCTCGATGAAAGCTGTCTGGGCAATGGAAGGCAGGGAGAAAATCCCGGGGGCGCGGGCGGACTGATCGAGATCCGGGGCACCAAAGGACTCGAGCGAAGGGATTTTTATACCTACGATCCCAATACCACCAACAATCGGATGGCGCTGACGGGAGCGATCGTGGTACTTCGCCTCCTGGCGGCCAAAGGGCATCGACTCCGCATTCTGATGGTGTCGGATTCCGAGTACCTCGTCAAAGGGATGCGGGAGTGGGCGCCTGCCTGGGCCGCCAGGGGCTGGATCCGGAAAACGGGACCGATCGAGAACCTGAGTCTCTGGCAGGAGCTGGTCCAGTCGGCCCGGCTGCACGAAGTGCAATGGACCTGGGTGCGAGGCCATCGCGGCCATCCCAAGAACGAATACGCCAACGATCTTGCCGTAGCCGCGGCACGGGAAGCCAAGACCTCAAATGGCGCCCTCGAATCGGGGTTCGCTGAGTGGCTGGCGCAGAAGCGTAAGAAGGGAAAGTTCCTGGACTACGATCCGGACTATGCATTCGAGCTGCTCGAGCAACGGGTCGCCGCAGGTGAGAGCTTTGCTCTGGCAGAGTGACCGGGTATGACCGACCTGGAGCGCCTCGTTCGTCAGCTCGTAGACAATCTCTCCACGATTGACCCGGCTCGTCTGCGGCAGCCGGTCACCTTGGCCGATATCCGGGAAACTATCGTTCCTTACCGCGCTAACCGCCGTGCTCTGCAGCTGGAGAGCAGCGAAGACTACGAGCTCGCTCTCATGCGACTCTGTGCCGGAGAAGGCGGTTTTGCCCGGACGGAGGCGGAGGAGATCGCCAAGGAATTCGCCGACGAGTTAGCGAGCCCCAACCCGGATCTCACCCTGGTCCGGCGGCGCGAGAAGGCTGTGCTGATTCTCGATTCTCGAGCTCTAACTCAGGCATCCAACGACCCCCACCAGGCCTTTGTGCCTCGGGCGGCGGTCGACCGCAGAAAGGAGGAACCTCAAGCGCCGAAAAAAGCCGTGCAGGTTGCAACGAAGCCCTCACCCACCCGGTGTGGTCGCTGCCGGGCCGATCTTCCCGTTGGCAGAGCAGTCAACTTCTGTCCCCACTGCGGTTACGACCTGAGACGCGGCTTCTGCCCGCAGTGTAACGCGGCGCTCGAGCCCGAATGGCGGCATTGCGTTAGCTGCGGGACGACTCTCTCCGCAGGCTGACCCGAAGGCCCTTCTGGGCCTACAACTTGCTCGCCGCGACTGGCCTTTGCTTGAAGTGGCTGGCGCCACCGGGTGATATTCCCCTCAATGCTCTCCAACCCTGCCGACGGCTAAATAGCTGATGACCTCGACCGACGAAATCGTCTTTTTGTCCGGCGTCCGTACCGGCTTTGGCACCTTTGGTGGCACCCTCAAGGATCTATCCGCGACGGAGCTCGGGGTCATTGCGTCTCGTGCCGCGCTCGAGCGGAGCGGGGCTGGGCCGGCCGCGGTGGATCATGTGGTCTTCGGCAATGTGCTCCAGACCTCGGCCGACGCGATTTACCTGGCCCGGCACATCGGATTGGGATCCGGAGTTACGATCGAGACCCCGGCGGTCACCGTCAACCGCCTCTGTGGTTCTGGGTTCGAAGCGGTAGCCCAGGGCGCACAGCAGATCGTGCTCGGAGAGTCCCAGGTGGTGCTGGTCGGCGGGACCGAGTCGATGAGCCAGGCACCTCACGTCATACGAGGCGCCCGCTGGGGACTTCGGCTCGGCCCGGCACCGCTCGAGGACACGCTGTGGGAAGCATTGAGGGATTCGAGCTGCGGGCTTTCCATGGCGGAGACGGCCGAGAACCTCGCGGCCAAGTACCACATCAGCCGCGAGGCGGTCGACTGCTACGCCGCCAGAAGCCAGAGTTGCGCCGCTGCAGCCTGGAGCGATGGTGCGTTTGCCGACGAGGTGGTGCCGGTTCCAATCCCGAACCGGAAGACCCGGGTGACGGAAGCCTGGACGGCGGACGAGCACATGCGACCCGCCACGACACCGGAAGGGCTCGCCAAGCTGCCGCCCTATTTCAAGAAGGACGGGGTGGTCACGGCAGGGAACGCATCCGGAATCTGTGACGGTGCCGCCGCGCTGGTCGTTGCGAGCGGGCGGTTCGCCGCGGAGCGGAAGCTTCGGCCGCTGGGCCGCCTGCTGGCGTGGGGTAGCGCCGGCGTGGATCCGAGCATCATGGGAATCGGGCCGGTCCCGGCATCACGAAAGGCGCTCAGCCGCGCCGGCCTCACCCTGGATGACATGGACCTGGTCGAGGTCAACGAGGCGTTCGCAGCGCAGTATCTTGCGGTAGAGCAGGAGCTGGGGTTGGACCGCGAACGCACCAATGTGGACGGCGGGGCGATCGCGATTGGCCACCCACTGGGCGCAAGTGGTGCTCGCATTACCCTCCATCTCCTGCATGCACTGCGTCGGCGCGGCGGGCGTTACGGCCTCGGGAGCGCCTGCATCGGCGGTGGTCAGGGTGCCGCAGTGGTAGTCGAAGCCTTTTCTGGGTAACGTCATATGGACTTCTTACTTCCTGCAGTATCGATCGCGCTCATTTATTCCTTCCTGAGCTTGCGGGTCCTCCGCCAGTATGAGAGAGGAGTCTCCTTCTTCCTCGGAAAATTCTGGGGGACCAAGGGTCCGGGACTGATCTTTTTGCCGGCCGGGTTCGCCAGTCAGAAGCGGGTTTCGCTTCGAATTGCCGCGCTGGACATCCCACCGCAGGACGTGATCACCCGGGACAACGTCTCGGTCAAGGTGAATGCCGTCCTTTACATGCGAGTCAGCGACCCGGCCAGAGCAGTGCTCGAGATCGAAGATTACCATTACGCCACCAGTCAGCTCGCGCAGACCACGTTGCGATCGGTGCTGGGTGAGGTCGAGCTGGACGAGCTGCTCTCCGATCGGGAGAAGATCAACGCCGTCCTGAAGAAGATCATCGACGAGCGCACCGAGGCCTGGGGCATCGAGGTTTCCGCCGTCGAGGTGAAGGACGTCGATCTGCCCGACCAGATGAAGCGCGCCATGGCTCGTCAGGCCGAAGCGGAGCGGGAACGGCGCGCGAAAGTAATCAATGCCCAAGGTGAGCTTCAGGCGTCCGAAACTCTGGCCCAGGCGGCCCGCCAGCTGGCCACCGAGCCGACTGCCCTCCAGCTACGCTACCTGCAGACCGTTACCGAGATCGCAGCCGAAAACAACTCGACGACCATCTTCCCCATTCCGATGGAGCTCTTCCGTCCTTTCCTGAACGCTGCTGCATCGACCGCTCCCCGGCCCGCGAGCTCGGCCGAGCCTCCCGGCCAGGCCCTTCCGGCCTCCGACATCTCTTCCTTAATGTCACAGCTCAGGATCCAGGCGGCGCAGACCCCCTCCAAGGAATAGCATGGCCGAGGGTTTACCCACCCGGATCGACCGCACCGCTCTCGAGCGGATCATCCGGCGCGCGGCCGAGCTGCAGACCGCCGAACGCGAGGTCGGCGAAACGCTCACATCGGACGAATTGATCGCCGTCGGACGAGAGGTGGGAATTCCGGCTCGGCACCTGCAACAGGCCATCCTGGAAGAACGGACTCGTCTCGGAGTCGCCACCGCCCCTGGAATACTGGATCGCGTGGCGGGACCCGGCGACGTCTCCGCTCAGCGGGTAGTCTCGCTCGATCCGGAGGCGGCGGAACGCTGTCTCGTCGATTGGATGGAGCGAAACGAGTTGCTGTGCATCCAACGGCAGCAGGCCGGCCGGATCACCTGGGAGCCGCTCGGCGGATTCCAAGCGGCAGTCCGCCGCTCGGCGGCCGCGCTGGGGGCGGGCAAGCGACCGTTCATGCTGTCGCGGGCGAGCACCGTCACCGCTACCCTACTCCCGCTCGAGACCGGGTACTCTCACGTGGCTCTGGTGGCTGATGTCCGAAGGGTCCGCACCGAATACCTGGCGAGTGGGACCGCGGTCGCGGGAGCGGGCGCTGCGAGCACCGCCACGATGGTCGCGCTCGGGGCGCTCCTACCGGTTGCCCTCCTTCCACTGCCGATCGCCGCCGGCATCGGGTACACCGTTCTCCGGCGGTATCGTCCCACCGTGGCCCGGGTCCAACTCGGGCTCGAGCGGGCGCTGGACTCCCTGGAGGCTGCCACGGGTAAATCGACCCAGCGCTTGAGTGCGCGCGCCGGCCTCATGGAGCTGTTGACCGACGAGCTACGAAAGGCTCTGCAATCTTGAGCATTAGCCGGGTCGGCGTGCTCGGCTGCGGTCTCATGGGCAGCGGCATCGCGCAAACTGCCGCCGCGGCAGGCTTCACAACGGTCGCACGCGATGTCGTCGAGCCACTGCTGGAGAAGGGTCGCGCCGGAATACTCAAGTCACTCGGCAAGCTCGTAGAGAAGGGGAAGCTCGATCAGAAGAGCCGGGACGCCGCGGTGGACAGGCTCACCTTTACCACCGATTTGGCCGCCTTGCGCGACTGCGACATCATTATCGAGGCGGTAACCGAGGATTTGGATCTCAAGAACGGCCTCTGGCGCGAGCTCGATCGTTTGTGTCCGCCCTCCACGATTTTTGCGTCCAACACCTCCAGTCTCACGATCGCCGCGATGGCAGCGTCGACGACACGGGCCGACCGTTTCGTGGGACTGCACTTCTTTAATCCGGTTCCACTGATGCCCCTGGTCGAGGTGGTTCGCACCGTGACGACCAGTCCAGAGACCTTCGACCGGGCCTATGCCTTTGCTCGCGGCCTGGGCAAGGAGCCGGTCACGGCGGTGGACAGCCCGGGGTTTATCGTCAATCTCCTGCTGGTGCCGTACCTCCTGGATGCCGCTCGGGCCCTGGAGCGGGGAGTCGCCACGACGGCCGACCTCGACCGCGCGATGCATCTCGGCGCCGGTCACCCGATGGGTCCCCTCACCCTGCTCGATTACATTGGGCTCGACACCGTAGTTCGGATCGCGGAGATCATGTTCGACGCGTACCGTGAGCCGCGTTACGCTGCTCCGCCGCTGCTGCAGCGGATGGTCACAGCCGGCTTTCACGGCCGAAAAAACGGGCGTGGGTTCTATGATTATTCGGTCGATCCGCCGGTTCCGACCGATTTAGGTCTGGGGAAAGCGTGAACAGTCAACGGTAAACGGTGAACGGGTTCGCCCCCTCACCCCGTTCACTGTTCACTGTTCACTGTTCACGTTTTCTGGAGAAAACATGCTCGGCTACGACTGGCCCCGTCTCCACGCCGCTCTGAACGACCTGCCCACGGCGCTCCTCCTGATCGCCGTCTTCTTCGATATCCTGTCCGCGGCTACGAAGCGGCCGGTATTCCGTCAGGTGAGCTTCTGGACCCTAATTGTTGGCGCGGTCGGCGGCGCTCTCGCCGTGATCTCCGGGCTTCAGGCCGAAGAGCACATCGAGCATGGCGAGGCGGTGCATGAAGTAATGAAGACCCACGAGAAACTGGCCTTGATCACGCTCGGCGTGTTTGGCGTGCTCGCGCTCTGGCGCATCGTGCGGGAGCGAAAAATGGGGAACCCCGAGCGGTCGGTGGTCCTTCTCTTGTCCCTGGCGGGACTCGCAGTCCTGTTCGCCACGGCCAACTACGGCGGCAGGCTGATATTCGAGCACGCCGCGGCCATCCCGAGTGTGGTGCTACAGGAGGAGTTGCACGAGCGGAGTGAAGGTCATCACCACCATGGCGGGGAGGCAGGCGAAGCGGAAGAACCCGAGTCCGTTCCTCACGACTCGGCGACGATGACGACTAAACCTGGACACGTCGATCCCCCGGGAACCCGGCCTCACACCCATCCGCCGGGTACACCGCCGCACCAGGACTGAACGTGCGCTTCCACTTGATTCTCTCGATCGCAGCGGTCGCGGCGGCATGCCAGCCCAACACCAGCCGCCCCGGCTTCACTCCTCTTCCTGAGGCCGCCGGGACCGAAGTGCGGCTCCCCGTCAAGGATGCCACGCGTTACCTGGCCGATGCCCTGCGTGCCGATTCGATACCGATTCGCCGGGTGATGCTTCGAGATGGTTATCTGGAGAGCAACTGGTTCTACGCGAAATCGAAGCGGGCCGTCCGCGGCCGCCAGCCCCTGGGAACGGGAATGGTGCGGGTGAGAGGCTGGGCCGACCCGGCTCGGCCGGGGAGCACTCAACTCTCAGTCGAGACGTCGTATCGCCCGCTGATCGATCCATCGCTGCCGGGGCGTGAGCTGGACCGGCAAGTTCCCCGCAACCATCCGATAGGAGTGCAGGTAGAAGCAGCGCTGAAGCAACTGGTCCAGCGCTATGGAGGGCCGCCGCCGCCTTCTGCCCAGCCAGCACCGCCTCCAGCAGCTCCCGGGAACGATCAGTAGGCCACCTTCATAACACGTAGGCCTGGACCCAACGCTCGAGCTGCCCGAGATCGAGCGACGCGTCCTTACAGGGTCCGGCAGGCAGCGTCATCGTAAGTCCGAGTACCGGGATCTTCCCTGCGACGTCGTGCAGCCCGCTCACCATATCCCTCTCACAGGCGACCGCGACGACCGCCTTAGGCCGGCGCTCCCGAATAACCCTGCGGGCCAGCTGTCCGCGGGTCGCGACAAAGACCGGCACCCCGTACTTCCCGGCGATGCCCAGCACGCCGTCCAGCGTCACCTTGGATAGGCAGCGTGGAATGAGAAGCAGCAGCTCGCCGCCCCCTACCTTCCGCTCCCGCATGACCGCGAGTGCGTTATAGACTTTCACCGCGGCGTTCTCCACCCAATCACGGCGGCCGAATCGGTCGGCGAGACGGGAGGTGAGCCTCATCAGCCGGAGGAAGGGGCCCCGCTCGGCCAAACGCTCGGGGAGGAGCGGCCGCGCCAGCCCATAAGACAGGAAGAGCACCGCCCACCAGAACCAGAGCACCGAAGCGCAGATCAACAGTCCGGTCCAGAGCCCCGACACCAGAGTAGGATGTATTCCTCTGATGCGAGGGGCGAGGAGGAACAGTAGCAGCGCGAGCAGGCCGAGGCCGATCACCAGGGCCAGTGCGGACCAGGCAAAGAAGAGTGCGGGTGGGGAGTCGTAGTTGCCCTGGTTGGGAAGCGGCCGGCCATCCCACTCGTCCCACTCGTGGCCGAGACGACGATCCACGTCGATGTGAATCAGTTGTGCCCTAGGTGCCTCAGCCATAGGCCAGAAGATAGTTAGCTTTGGACGATGCTGCCTCCACCCGGCATCCGAGGCGTCTATCGCACCGACGCGCGCGCTCGGGCGGCCTACGCCGAGGGAGCAGGCATCTACCGTATCATCCCCGCCGCAGTGGCGCTACCCGTCGACCTGGAGGACCTGAGACATCTGGTTTGCTGGGCAGCGGAGCATCGGATAGGGCTGATCCCCCGGGGCGCCGGCAGCGCGATGGGTGGCGGCAATGTCGGCGGTGGCGCGATCGTCGATCTCACCAGGATGTCGCCGGCTCCGCCGGTAATCGATTCCGATAGACGCCTCGCGTTCACTTCCGTCGGGACTACTCTCGCCCAGCTCAACACCGAGGCTGGACGGCACGGGCTCCGCTTGCCCCCGGACCCCTCGAGTGGACGCTGGGCTACGCTCGGTGGAATGCTCGCCACCAACGCGTCCGGTGCCCGGTCGGTGCGGTATGGCAGCGTGCGTCCATGGGTGCAGGCACTCACCCTGATGACCGCCGACGGGGAGACGGTCCAGCTTCGCCGCGGCGAGACCGAGAGGAGCGCACCTGGCGCAGCTCTGGCCCGCTTCCATCGTATCGTCCAGCCGGCCATTCAGGCGGCGGCATCCCTTATCCGAGCTCGTTTCCCGCGCACTCGGAAGAACTCGTCGGGTTATGCGCTGGACGCTTACCTGGATTCCGAGGATATCATCGACCTCGTCATCGGAGCCGAGGGGACGCTTGGGATCGTGACTGACATCGAGTGGCGGCTGGACCCTATACCAATGGAACGTGCCGGTCTCCGAATCGCCCTCCCCACCCTCGATCGGCTCTCGGAACTGATCCAATCCCTGACTCCGCTCCAACCGTCGGCCTTGGAGTTGCTCGATCAAAGCTTTCTCGAGCTGGTAAGCGCCGATAAACTCGCAGGTGCCGGGCTGCGCTTCGGCGGAGTGGAGGCGGTGCTCCTGGCCGAGTTCGAGCAGGAGAACCGAGATGCTCTACGGCATAGCCTGGAAGAGGCGACAGCCCGCGCGAGGCCGCTCGCTTACTCAGTCGACACCGCATTCTCTACCGAAGCCGCGGACCGCCTGTGGTCTATTCGCCACGCTGCCAGCCCAATCCTGGCCCGACTGCCCGAAGAGCGACGCTCCCTTCAGGTGATCGAGGACGCTTGTGTCCCGCTCCCGCGAGTGAGCGAATACATCCGGGGGGTGCGGGGCGCCGCTGCCAAACGGCAGATCCCGGTCGTGATCTTCGGACATGCCGGCGACGGACACATCCATGTCAATCTCCTGCCCAATGTGACCCAAGCCGGCTGGGAGGCTTTGGTGGCCAGCCTTCAGGATGAGGTGACCGACCTCGTCGTTCGCCTCGGCGGGACTCTGTCAGGCGAGCACGGAGATGGACGGCTGCGGGCGGCGAGTCTAGCCCAGGTATATGGACCCGATGTTCTTCGCCTGTTCCGGCTCGTGAAAGACAGCTTTGACCCACTGGGGATCTTCAATCCGGGAGTCATCCTGTCGTCGGGCGAGCCGCCTATCAGCCGGCTCAAGGTCGGCCCGGGTGCCGCGCCGCTGCCGGATGACATCTCTACGGCACTCAGGGAGATCGAGCGGAGTGGCGGGTATGCGAGGCCGAGATTGGAGCTGGCGGGTGACAGTCGCGAGTCGTGAGTCGAGACTCACGAAATCCTTCGCTTTATCGGAGATTGGGATACATTTTCGACCTTCGACCTCGATCCGCGACCCCCACCCTGACTCCCATACATGACGCTCGACTCTCGACTCGCGACTCTCGACTCCATGCAAATCCTCCGCGCCCCCCAGGTCACCCTCATTGCCCGTCCTCAATTCATCGAGCCGCCTCACCTGCCGGTTCAATGGAAGGGGGAGGCGAGCGACGGCGAGCGGATCGCGGAGTTCGCGGGCAGGCTCTGCTATATGAGTCAGCACAATCCTGCGGGCCGGAGTACGGCGGAGTATCTCCGGAACATTCTGAAGCAGGGTCACGGCTCGGTCTTCGAGCACTCCACCTACGTGATGCTGATCGAGGGGATCTCCCGGTCGTGCAGCCACGAGCTGGTTCGGCACCGGGCAGGTTGGGGCTACTCCCAGCTGTCACAGCGATATGTCGATGAATCCCACGCGGCTTTCGTGATGCCTCCGGCCATTCAGGGCGACGCCTCGCTGGAAGCGAGCTGGACTGAGCAGGTTCAGGCGGCCCAGGCGGCGTACGTCGCCGCCGTCGAGCAGCTGATGAAGCGCTACGCCTGGGTCGACGACAAGGTGCATCGCCGGAAGCTGGCTCGGGAGGCGGCCCGCAGCGTCCTTCCCAACGCCACCGAGGTGAAGATCGTGGCGAGTGCGAATGTCCGTTCCTGGCGAACGATGCTCGAGCTTCGCCTCGGCGAGGGGGCCGAGCTCGAGATCCGCCGCATGGCCGTCGCCTGTCTCCGGGTGCTTCAGGAGGAGGCGCCGGCCCTCTTCGCCGACTTCGAGATCTATCAGTCGGCCGAGGGAGGCGAGGCGGGGCGGGTGGGGTTTCATAAAGTCTAAAGTCGAGAGTCGAGAGTCCTCCCGCTTCGACGGTCCTGCCGTCGTATGGACCCTAGACTTTCGACTCTCGACTCTCGACCTCTTTTCAAAACTCGCCGGCACTTTTTCCCAAAAAAGTATTGTGCCACCAAAACGTTTTTCTTACTTTAGTTGCGTCGGATAGCATGAACTCGTCCTGGCTCGTCTCTCGCGGACGGCCTTTTTTGTAGAGGAGATGATTTGGCAGTTCGGATCGGACTAGCCTTTAATCTCAAACCCGAGGCGCCGGCTAAGCCAGCCGGGGCGAACTCCGACTCCCCTTCTTCCGACGAACCTCCCAGTCGGGCCCTCCGACCAGACCTTCATCAACCAGACCTGTACGCAGAGTGGGACGAGCCGGCAACGATCGATGCCGTCGAGCGAGCGCTGAGCACCGTCGGCCAGGTGTACCGCCTCGAGGCCGACAGCCACTTCCCGTCTCGCCTCGCGCTGCTTCGTCCCGACTTCGTCTTTAACATCGCGGAAGGTCTCTACGGTGCGAGTCGTGAGGCCCATGTACCTGCGATCTGCGAGTTCCTCGGCGTTCCCTATCACGCCTCCGACTCGCTGACCTGCGGCCTCGCTCTCCATAAGGGACGCGCTAAGGAGATCCTCTCCTATCGAGGGGTACCCACCGCGCCTTTCGTGGTGGCTCACTCTCCGGCCGATGCCCGGCGCGTCAGGCTGCCCTTCCCGCTCTTCGTGAAGCCGGCGTATGAGGGATCGGGCAAAGGCGTCACCACCCGGAGTCTCTGTAAGAACCGGTCCCAGCTCGTCCGGCAGGTCTCTCACCTGCTCGCGACGTACTCCGAGCCCGTCATCATCGAGACCTACCTGCCGGGCGCAGAGTTTACCGTCGCCATCCTCGGCAATGGCGACGAAGCCCGTTGTTTGCCGATTATCGGCATGCGATTTGATACGCTGCCGAAGGGTGCGCCACCGATTTATGGCTACGAGGCAAAGTGGATCTGGGACACGCCGAGCAATCCGCTCGACATCTATGAATGCCCAGCCAACATCTCCGAGAGTCTCGCCGAAGAAATTCGGGCCGCCGCACTCGGAGCCTACCACGCCTTGGAATGCCGCGACTGGTGCCGCGTCGATATGCGTTGCGACGCCGCCGGTCGTCCGATGGTTGTCGAGCTCAACCCGCTGCCGGGCATTTTGCCCGACCCGCGGGACCATTCCTGCTTCCCCAAGGCCGCAGCCGCGGCCGGAATGGGCTACGACGATCTCATCCGCGCCGTCGCCGATGTTGCCTGGCGCCGGATCAGCGGCCGTTCACTCCTGGCGGAGGTGGCCTGATGAAAGTCGCGATTCTCTTCGACGCTGGTAGCGAAGAGTGGAGTCCCCAGGACGTCGCAGCCGTCGTGGCGAACGTCCACGAGGTGCGCGATGTCCTCCGGCGCCGGGGCCACGAGGTGGAGCTACTCCCGGTCCGGCAGGGAGACTTCCGCTGGCTGTCGCGGGTCCGGCGGGCCGATCTGGTCTTCAACCTCTGCGAAGGGATCAACGGCCACGCCCGTTTCGAGGACCTGGTGGTCGGGACGCTGGAGCTCACCGGCGTGCCTTTTACCGGCTGCCGAACCTGGCCCACCGCCATCTGTCACCGGAAGCACGTCGCCAACACCCTGCTCTCGGCCGCCGGCCTTCCCGTTCCTCAGTTCATCTTGGCCCAAGCCAATAAGGGTCCTGCGGAGTTCCCGCTTCCGGCCATCGTGAAGCCGGCCGCGGAGGACGCGAGCGTCGGGATCGACAACGGCGCCATCTGCACCAGTAAGCGGGCGCTGAAGCGCCGGGTTGCCCAGATGCTGGAGCAGTTCGACGAAGTGGTGGTCCAGGAGTACGTCGCCGGGAGAGAGTTCAACGTCGGATTCGTCGGCAAGAGGATGCTCCCGATCGCCGAGATCCGCTTTGACGCACTTCCCGAAGGTACCTGGCCGATCGTGAGCTACGCGGCCAAGTGGATCCCGGGCAGTCCGGAGGACGAAGGGACCATCCCGGTCTGCCCGGCCGAGCTCGACACCGATCTGCAGCAGCGGATCGCCCAAGTCGCCCGCAAAGCCTGGGAGCACATGTCCGATTGCGAGGGATATGGCCGCATCGACATGCGGCTCAGCGAGGACGGCCAGCCCTACGTGCTGGAGGTCAACCCCACACCCGACCTCTCCAGCAATGCCGGGCTTGCCCGCATGGGTCGAGCCTTCGGCTGGAGCTACGACGATCTAGTAATGCACATCGTCGATGAGGCTCTGATGCGCTCGCAGAGCCATCGGGCCGCCGCCGCCCTCGTCAGCGGGGTGTCCGCCGCTTGAGCGGCACGCTGGTTACTCCTCGTCTCCGCACCCTCATCGCAGCCGACCGGGCCCGCATCGAGGAGATCACTCGTGCGGTGGGGCGCTTTCGCGACGATGAGATCCCTGTCGCCCTCGAAGTCTTCGACGCCGCCGTCCGAGAGGAGGCGGATGGCTCCTATCTCCTCCTCGGCGCCGAACTGGACGCGGGGCTGGTCGGCTGGATCTGCTGGGGTCCCACTCCCTGTACGCTGGGCACCTACGATCTCTACTGGATGGCGGTCGACCCGGAGGTTCAGGGCTCCGGCGTTGGCACCGCCCTATTGACCGAGATGGAACGCCGGCTCGCCGGCGTCGCTCGGCTGATCATCATCGAGACGGCAGGCCGGGCGGACTACTCGGCCACCCGAGCCTTCTATCAGGCACGAGGATTTTCCCCGGTCGCGACCATTTCAGACTTCTACGCGCCTGGGGATGATCAGGTGGTTTTCGTGAAAGCCGTGAACACTGAGCGGTAAACAGTAAACAGGACAGCCGAGCGACTGGTCGTCAGGCAGTCCGGTTCACTGTTGACTGTTCACGCCGTTAAAGCCGGAGGGTTTATGGCGGAGACCTGGCAAGAAGTCCTGAAAAAGAACTCGATCGCCTCACTCGAGGCGTTGGCCACCAAGTTTGGCCCTGAGAACTTCCCCGAACTCGACCGTCTGCGGCAGGCGGCCGACAACTTCGAGTTTCGTATCTCGCCAGCCATGGTGGACCTGATAAAGTCGCCTGACGACCCAATCTGGCGGCAGTACGTCCCGTCGGTGGAGGAGCTCGACATCGTCGACGGTATCGTGGACTCGCTCAACGAAGATGCCGACAGCCCGGTCCCCAACATCACCCACCGCTACCCGGACCGAGCGCTCTTCCTGGTCTCGCCGGTCTGCGCCACCTACTGCCGGTTCTGCACCCGGCGGCGCAAGGTCGGCGACCCGGAGAAAATCCCGATGTCGCAGTTCGAGAGCGCGTTTCAGTACCTGGAGGCGCATACAGAGATCCGCGATGTGATCATGTCGGGTGGAGACCCGCTGCTCCTCAACGACCGCCGGCTCGAGGCGATCCTGACCCGGCTTCGCGCCATTCCCCATCTTCAGATCATTCGGATCGGGAGCCGGATCCCCTGTCACCTTCCCGAGCGGATCACGCCCGAGCTCTGCGCCACGCTGAAGCGGTTCCACCCGCTCTTCATCAACACCCACTTCAACCATCCCGACGAGCTGACGCCCGCGGCCGTCGCCGCGCTCGGGCGGCTGGCCGATGCCGGTATCCCGCTCGGCTGCCAGACGGTACTGCTCAAGGGCGTGAATGACACCCCCGCGGTGATGATGGAGCTGATGCACCGGCTGCTCATGGCCCGGGTCAGGCCCTACTACATCTATATGGCGGATCAGGTCGCCGGCGCCGAGCACTTCAGGACGACGGTGCAGACCGGGATCGAGATCATGCGGGCACTCCGGGGCTGGACCAGTGGTCTGGCGATCCCCTACTTCGTGATCGATGCACCCGGCGGCGGCGGGAAGATCCCGATCCTGCCGGAATACGTGGAGAGCATGAACGAGGACGAGGTCGTGCTCAAGAACTTCCGCGGCGAGCGGTACGTCTACCGCCAGCCGCGGGAGGAGGCGGGAGTGATCGAGCTGAAGAAGCCACGGAGGCGCCCAGGAAAGCGGAAGACCGCATAACGAGGTACCCTATCCGACCCTGGGCGAACCACTGTCATCCTGAGCGAACCGTTGTCATCCTGAGCGAAGCGAAGAATCTCTCCATGTGGCTTTGAGGGATCCTTCGCTTTGCTATGACAACTTTCCACTTACCGCCTTACCGCCGCCGCCTCCACCCTCCAACTCCGTAACCCGCTGGCCCACGAGTACGGATCGATCTCGACGCCCTTCAGCTTTTTACTCACTGCCGCCACGTTGGCCAAGGAATAGAGGAAGATGGCGGGCGCGTCGCCGTTGAGCGTATCCATGGCTTCGCGCCAGAGATGCTTGGCCTTCCCCGTGTTCTCCTCCTGCGACGCGACTTGCAGCAGTGAATCGAACGCCCGATTAGCGTACCTTCCATAGTTCAGCACCGGCCATCCCGCACGAGTCCATTGGTCGCGGAGACCTCGCGGGCTGGGCTCGTCCAGGTACGCTCCGATGTAGCTGTCGAACCGGCCCTTGGCCAATCGCTCCTGGAACACCGGGAACTCCACCGTGGTAACCGTCGCAGGTACGCCCGCCCTGCGCCACGCCTCCTGAATTGCGACGGCGAGTTGACGCCGCGTCGCGCTGGTCGCCGGCACGAGGATGTCGATGCTGCGCACGGGGTGGCGCGCCTTCACCTGCTGGATCGCCTGCTTCGCGCGGGCCGGATCGTAGGGGAGCACCTTGATCCCATCGTCCCAAATCCAGAGCAGCTGCGACATCGGCCCCGGTGGTGGCTTGGTTCCCTCGCCGAAGAGCGCGCGATTCAGCGTCGGCCGATCCACCGCCTGCACCAGGGCCCGTCTGAGCTCCCGGTCACCCAATACCGGGTGCGGCTGGCCCTTCGCGTCGGCTACCCGAAACGCCAGGAACCCGTACACCCCAGCCGGGTAGGTTACCAGTCGGAAGCTGGAATCCCGCGTAACCCGATCCACCCGCTGCTTCGATCCCACCGTTTCCATGAGATCGGCTTCGTGACTCAACAGCAGGTTCAGCGCGGCATCCGGATCCTGCGCGAACCGCCAGATTGCCCGGCGGATGGACGGCTGATCTCCTCTGGTCCAGGCCGTGTCGGCTGCCAGAGTGAGATAGCCGCCTCGCTGCCAGTTCTGAAGTCGATAAGGGCCGCTCCCGACCAGGTGCGAAAGACTCGTGTCCGCCGTCCATCGAGCACGGGGAATCGAGTCCCAAACATGCTTCGGCAGGACTCGCACGTGATAGGTCGCATCGTACAACTGCTCCGGCGAGCGCTCGGTGAATGCAACCCGTACCGTGAGGGAGTCCTCCGGCGTCGCGCGAACCTTCCCAGCGAGGTATCCCTGCGCCCCCGCGGCGAGCGTTGAGTCACTGAACGCATCGAACGAGAACACCACGTCGTCCGCCGTCACCGAGCGTCCGTCCTGCCACCTTGCCTTCGGCTGGAGATGGAAGCGCCAGGTGAGCGAATCGATTCGCTCCCACCGCTCGGCTAGGCCAGGCCGGTAGGCGCCCACGTCAATGGGTGAACCACCCGGCGCCAGGTAGGCCAATCTCTCGTAGATCTGGTCGCTGATGTCCCGCGCGACCGTCTCGTTGACCAAGGGAGGGACCAAACTGGAGGGCTCACCTGCGGCCGCCATCACCACCGTTCCGCAATCCCGGCACGGGCTGGCACGCTCGCGGCAAGCGTTGATCAGCAACAAGCCAAGCGGCACATATCTGAGTCGAGCAGTAGTCACCCCAACCCTCCGAATTAGAGTCGGAGTATCATAGCCACTCGCTTATGCGGCCGCCGAGGCCCTACCGATCGATCTCAGAAAGGCCTGGAATACGTCGGGCCGCCACCATCCCCGGCATTCCTCGATCTTGAGCAGCGCGGCGGCGTGGCTGAGGGCGGGACGGTAGCTCCGCGTCGTCGTGAGCGCATCGTAGACATCCACGATGCAGATGATCTGGGCATTGACCGGGATCTCGTCGCCCCGAAGCCGGTCGGGATATCCAGTGCCATCGTACCTCTCGTGATGCCACCGGATGATCGGCTTGATGTCCCAGGGAAACTCAACTGTGGCCAGGAGCTCGAGACCCCAGATGGGGTGCATCTGGATCACCCGAAACTCCTCCGGCGTGAGCGCACCAGGCTTGTTCAAGACCTCGTGCGGCACCCTCACCTTGCCGAGATCGTGGAGGTAGGCTCCGATCCGGATCGTGGTCTGCTGCTCCTCGTCCAGTCCCATTTCCCGGGCCACGGCGATTCCGTAATCGGCCACCCGTTCGCAGTGACCGAAGGTGTAGCTGTCCGACGATTCGATCGACTGACCCCAGTTCCGCACCACCGCGAAATAGGTCTCTTCCAGCCGCACCACTTTGGTGGAGACATCCACCAGGTCCACCCGGGCATCCAGCCGTCCGAACAGCCGGTGTGCGCTGTTGAGCAGCCGGAGCGCCTCCTGGTTGCGCCCCATGTTCTGGTAGAGAAGAGCCAGCTCTCTCGATGCTTCCGCCTCGCTCAGGATCGATCCGGTGCTCACGGCCAGCTCGACCGCAGAGCGAAGCCGCGACTCCGCCAGCGCGTTGCGGCCGGTTTCCCGGTACACTCGGCCGATGACCTTGTAGGCATCGGCCTTGTCGAGACGGGATCCAAGCCGGTCGAAGATGGCCAGCGCACTCTCGGCGTTGGTCCGGGCCTGCTCGTAGCGCTGCCGGGCGATATGGACTTCGGCATGATTTAACAGACCGAGGCCCTGGAGGTGAACGTCGCCGATCGCCTCCGCCATCTCCAGCGTACGGCGGAAGTAGCGGTCGGCGTCGTCCCACAGCTCCCGGTCCGCGCTCACCATGCCGAGGTTGTGGTAGGCAATGGCGCAGCCCCGCTCGTCGCCGCTGCTCTCGAAGGCGGCCAGGGAGCGCTGATAGTGCGCCAGTGCTTCGGCCAGCCGCCCTTGGATGTTTGCCAGGATGCCGAGGTTCTGCTCGATACGTCCCCGGAGCTCGGCGCTCGCGCTCCCCAACTCGAGGGCGCGGTAGAACCGCTCCCTGGCGGCCTCGATCTGGCCGCCCTCGAAGTCGAAGCCGGCGAGCGCATTGAGCGCCTCGGCCGCCAGCACCGAGTCCTGGATCTCTAACGCGGTCTCATAGCTCTTCTGGCACAGCTCGCGGGCCTGCACTGGCAGATCCCGGTGGTGGTGAACCACGCCGAGCCGGCGGAGCGCCTCGGCCAGCACGCCCCGTTCCCCGTCCGCAGTGGCCGCCTCGATGGCTGACTCGTAGCATTGCATCGCCTCGGCCATGGAGCCACCCCGCTCGTGGCTCCGTGCCTGGCGGATAAAATCAGCCGCGCGAGAACCCTCGGTCTCCCGGGGGTCCCGCGCGTCTGGATGCTGCGACTGATCTGATGTCACGCGCTCAGTACGCGACCGCGTAACGGGAAAAGTGGTCGATCGGCGCGCTGACGCTCTTCTTCTTGAATAGGTCCAGCGAGCCGAGGACCTCGAGGATCTTAAGCTTCTCGTCGGTGTAGACGATCTTCTTCTGCAGCAGCACCAGGGCACAGTTGTCGTAGCTCATAGTGAGCTGGGCCGGCTTGTCGAATTGCAGCCCTTCGGGACTGAACCGCACCGAGTTGGTCGACCCGCTGATCTGTTCCCCAGTGATGGTGACCCTGCTCGACAACGCACCGCTGGGAATTACTAGGGTGTGAGTACCCACGTTGAGGGTCCCACCGTTGGGTCCGATGACCTCGGTGTCTTTGTCGTACGGCTGCGGTGAGCAGAGCAAAAGATCGGTTACGGAGCCCAGCGTTCCAACGACCGTGGTGGTCAGCCCATCCACGGTGCTGGTGAGTCCGCCGGTGAGATCGCCAATCAGGCCGAACGAGGGCTCAGACTGCTGGTCGTTAGCGGCCGGGGCTTCGGTGAGGGTGTCGGCCGAGGTGCAGCTCACGCTGACCAGGAGCAACAGAGCCAATCCCACTGAGGAGAATCTGCGAAGCAAACTCATGAAGCCACTCCTGGAAGAGGTGAGTGCCGTGCGACGATACCGCGACCGGATAAACCGGCCGCCGAACCACCCGAAGCCTCCCCGCCAGCGAGCGGGGTTGACAGGCTCGAGTCGTTCGGTACGCGGAACACAGTGTCAGGCAGGAAGTTAGCAGGCAAAGAATATGCCCCCTGCCAATCGGGGTGTCAGAGAATTGACGGCCGGAAAGTAGGCAGTTACGAGTCCTTGAAGCGGTCAACGGTTGGTGGGGCTAACCTGCGGAAATTGTCTGCTTTCCCGACGACGTGCAAAGATCCGCGGGCCGGATTTCACGTCGCAGGTTCCCGCCGGTTGCCGCTTTACCGGCAGAAGACAGGTGCAGTGGATTGCGCGCGCTCTTCAGTGGGCGCGGCGCGCGAGGATCCAACCGTAGATCGCGACATTGATGCCGATCACCAGCATTCCCAGGACCAGCTGAACCCCGCGGGTCAGCCCCGCTGGATAGAGCACCGGCAGGATGTAGTGCTCGACGAATCCTCCTTCGTACCCCGCGAGTCCTGCGCTTCTCCTCAACGAGTTCTCCAACGGTGTGAGCGGGCAGATTCCTCCCACCAGCTCGATGAACGCGCCCCATGCCGCCGCTGGGAGGTGGAGGTACATGACTCTCGGCCAGCGCAGCACGAGCAGTCCGCCGAACACGACGAAGAGGACGAAGGCGAAGTGGACGAGGACGACGAGGTTGGCCATGGAAGTGCGGGAACCAACAACGTGAGCGGGGAACAAACAGTGTCCTTTCCCCGCTCACGTTGTTGGTTGTTAAGACGCTACCGCGTGCTCCTTCTGGTTCTCCGCCGCCACTCTGGCCGAGACCTCGGGCGGAGCCTCCGCGTACCCGCGGAACTTCTGCCGGTGGGTCCCCCGGCCGTGGGTAATCGAGTGCAAGGTAGTGGAGTACTTGTACAGCTCAGCCTCTGGCACGATCGCTCTCACCAGCGTGAGGCGTCCGTCCGCTTCGGTCCCAAGAATCTGGCCCCGCCGGGAACTGAGATCGCCCATTACGTCGCCCAGCACGTCGTCGGGCGACCAGACCTCGACGTCCATCAGCGGCTCGAGCAGGACCGGTCGGGCCTTCGGGGTCACGTTCCGGAACGCCATGATCCCGGCCATCTTGAACGACATCTCGTTGGAGTCCACGTCGTGATACGACCCGTCGTAGCACTCGACTTTAAAGTCGACCAGCGGATACCCGGCCACTACTCCTCGCACCGCTGCCTCCTGAATCCCCCGATCCACCGCGGGGATGTACTTGCCGGGGATCACCCCGCCCACGATCTCGTCCACGAACTCGTAACCTGCCCCTCGAGGCAGGGGGGCCACCCTGATCCAGCAGTCGCCGTACTGGCCCCGGCCGCCCGACTGCTTCTTGTGCTTGCCCTGCCCCTCCGCCCTTCCTTTAATAGTCTCGCGGTACGCGACCCGCGGCCGGGCCAGCTCGGCGTGGACTCCGAACTTCCGCTCCAGCCGGTTGAGGATGGTGTCGAAGTGCCGCTCGCCCATTCCGTGAATCAGGGTCTGACCCAGCTCCGAGTTGTATTCGAAGTGGAAGGTGGGGTCTTCCTCATGCAGCTTGTGCAATCCGGCGGCGAGCTTGTCCTCCTCGCCCCGCTGCTTCACCACCACCGCCGACGTCGCCACCGGGTCCGGGAATGGGATCGGCGGCAGTCGCACCGGGACCTCCCGCCAGCAGAAGGTATCGCCGGTATGGGTGTCCTTCAGCTTGGCCACCGAGCCGATGTCGCCGGCGGAGAGCCGCTCCACCTCCAGTCGCTCCTTGCCCTGTTGCACCGAGAGATGGTTGAGCTTCTCGACGGTCTCATGTTCGGCGTTGAACACCTCGCCCCCGTTGCGGATCTCGCCGGTGTAGAGCCGGAACAGGGTGACGTCGCCGACGTGGGACTCGGACAGCGTCTTGAAGACCCGCCCGACCAGGGGCACCTCGGCCGGCGGCTTCACCTCGGCTGGTGAGGGGAACAGCTCCACTATCTTCTTGAGCAGGGTACGGGTGCCGTAGGTCAGCTCGCCACTCCCGCAGAAGAGGGGAACCACCGCCCCTTCGATCACCGCCTTCTTCACCGCCTTGATGAACTGCTCGCGGGGGATCTCCTCGCCACCGAGATAGCGCTCGATCAGCTCGTCGTCGGTGGAGGCGACCGCCTCGGTCAGCTGCTCGCTGTACTGCTGGAACAGCGCCTGGTATTCGTCGGGGATCGGCACCACCTCGTATTCTCCGGTCTTGGTCCCCTTCTTATAGAAGTGGCAGTGCCCGGAGAAGAGGTTGATGATCCCGTGGAAGTCGTGGCCGTTCCCAATGGGGATCTCGACCGGCACAACCTTGGGGGTCAGATGGGCCTTCACATCGTTAAAGACCCGTTCGAAGTCGGCGTGCTCCTTGTCCATGAGGGACACGAAGAGGACCCGGGGCAAATGCAGCTGGTCGCAGACTTCCCAGACTTTTTCGGTGCCCACCTCCACCCCGCCTGTCCCGCTCAACACGACGACGGCGGCATCGGCCGCATAGAGACCGGTGACGACTTCGCCGAAGTAGTCGAGATATCCCGGAGTGTCGATGAGGTTGATCTTGGTGTCGAGCCATTCGGCGTAGCCGAGGCCCAGATTGATAGAGTGCTTGCGTTCGATTTCGTCGGGGGAGTAATCGGTGAGCGTGGTACCGTCTTTGATCGAGCCGTGGCGCCGGCTCGCGCCGGACACGAAGGCGAGCGCGTCGACGAGCGATGTCTTACCGCTGGCCCCGTGCCCGACGAACGCCACGTTTCTGATGGCGTTGGAGCCATAGACCTTCATGGCCTCCACCTCCTCGGATGAGTTGAATTTTGAAGGTGGAGGCGAAGCGGGCCGATGTCAAATCCAAGTGGAGTCATTGCGAGGGAGGGGCAACCCCGAAGCAATCCGGTTCCCACCCCGCGAGGGGACCGGATCGCCACGCGGGCCGTGCGGCCCGCTCGCGATGACTGCTGAGGCCGAGGGCCGTAAGCAAACTATTTCTCGTAACTCCCTATATCACACCCCGCTCCCTGAGGCCGCGCCACCCCCCGTTGATCCACTGCTGGACAGTCGGCGTCGGAGGCGGCATCGATCGCTGGACTCCCTGCCAACAGCGCATGCGTCCGGGTAGGACCGCCATTGTTGGCCAGGGGGCCGATCTTGGGATCGATGGGCGAACCGCTGGTCCCGACGTGGTTCCCATTGGCGTTGGTGATCCCGCTGCCGCTGCCGTCGCCAATCAGATTGAAGCGAGCGGAGAGCGAGGCCCCTTCAGCTCCCTGAAAGACGTCGGGCCCGCTGGGAGCACCGTTCTGCGCGACGAGGCTGTTCACCAACGTCAGGCCCCCGGCATTCAAATCGATACCGCCACCTTCCTGAGTGGCCGAGTTGCCGGCTACGGTGCTGTTGGTCACCCTGAGAGTGGCCTCGGCCTCGTCGATGAAGTTCGAGTTGAAGATCCCCCCACCGAGAGGGGCCGAGTTGCCGGAGACTGTGCTATTGATGAGGGTGAGTACCACTCCTACACGACCGAAGCCTAGTGCCTCATTCGAGATCCCACCGCCTTCGTCGGTGGCGGAGTTATTGAAGATCGCGCTTCGGAGGATTGTGTAGCTGCCCCCCTCGCGGTTAGCGATGCCACCGCCGGTGGCCGCCGAGTTACGGGCGATCGTGCTGGTCCTGATAGTCATGTCGCCTTGGGACAGGAAGATGCCCCCACCCCGGCCGGTCGTTGAGTTGTCTACCACTCTGGTGAGTCTGAGTGTAGAGGTGCCCCGGGCCTGCGAGATCCCGCCTCCGACATTTTCAGCGACCGTACTGCTGGTGAGGGTAAGCGTGCCGCCATCGTTCACCAGACCTCGGCCGGTATTCTGCCCCACGGTGGTGGTGGTGATCGCAAGTGTCTGGTTGTTGTGGTTGAAGATCCCGCCGCCCGTGTTACTCGCGATCGTGCTGTGCACGATTGTGAGCCGGGCGTGGTTGTCGATACCGCCGCCGAAGTCGGCCGAGTTGCCTGACACCGTGCTATTGGTCAGAGTGAGCGGGCCGAAGCTCAAGATCCCGCCGCCTCCCCCGCCGATCTTCCCGTTCCGGATGGTCAGATTCGTGAGCGCCACGTTTCCGCTTGTCCCGATACGGAGAATCCGGAATTCGGGATCGGTGCTCCGGCGCCGGACGACGATCCCGCCACTGGGACCAGTGATAGCCAGGGTCTTATTGATCACCAGCTGACCGCCACCATCCGAAGGCTTGGCGAGGGTAATCGGGCCCGTGAGTCCGGCGGCAAAGGTGATATCGGTGCTTCCGGCGTCGTTGATCGCCTCGCGCAGGGTACACTGACTTGCATTGCAGACGCCGTTGCCCGGATCCGCCACGCTGTTGACGACCCGGTTGCCGGCAGCGGTACTAAAGCTGGGATTATCAGCAGCCGTTGGAGCGGTGGGCGACTGCTCCGTGCCGCAGGCGGCAAGCACGGCGAGGGGAGTGAGGAATGGCAGTAGATGAAAACGCGACATCGGGGGCCTCCTCTGGCTGGCAGACGAGGGGACCATCTTGAGATCCGTGGCGTCAGGTGAGCGTCGCGGAGGGGACGAGGAGTGGTAACGAGACCTTACGGGGAGGTACGGCGGTGGTCAATAGGTGGGATAGTCGTCAGACGTCAGTCATCAGTCATCAGTCATCAGACGTCAGTCATCAGTCGTCACCAGCCTTTAGTACCTCGGGGGCATCTGGCTCTGAGTTGTCAGCTCGCACTATCAACCATGGATTCGCTGCCCTGCCTGTTCGGACTTGGCGACCGACGACTGACGACTGATGATTGACGTCTGACGACTAGCGCCTCCCCTTCCACTTCATCACTCCAGCAAACCCGGCGCCCAATGCCCCGAAGAAGAGTGCTCCGGTAAGGCCTCCGACCAACAGGCCCGCCATCAATCCTGCAACCGCGCCGCAGGCGACGTCGGGGCCGAGCTTGGCCATCGCCCCGGGGGTGTCTTCCAACGATTCTCGAAATTCGGCGGTGAGCGCCATTAAGCCGGCGAAGAGCAAACCGATGCCGAGCCCTGCCGCCGCTGCTCCACCGCCCAGGGCGGGGACCCAGAAGATGTAGCCAAAGACGCTGTCTGGCCTTGCCCCCGACTCCGCGAACGGTGGCGCCTTTCCCAGCATCAGCAGGATGCCCAATACCAATCCAACCCCAGCCCAGGCCGCGGCCCATCGCAGGGCCACTCGAACCACCTGCGGCAGAGACCCGATTGTGACTCTGGGCGTGACCTTCGGTCTCGGGCGTGCGCCCCGTTTGTACGACGTGCTCGTCATGTGATGTACGCTCCAGCGTGGCCAAGGAGGGCAAAAACCGCGAAGGTGGCATGCAAGGAATACGCCGCTCGTAACTACCGATTTCGTCGATCAGAACCGGCAGGAGCAAGGCAGGAAAGAACAGTCATTGCAGGTTCACGATGCTGAGACGTGCACAGAGAGCGAGGAGACAACGCTCACCGGCCAGCGTATCAATCTCGCTGCCGAACCGTCGCAGCTCTGTCTCGTACAGTGCCGCCGATGAGACAGCATTGCGACCCCCGGGTCATGGAAACGTTCCGGAGCCCTTGGAGTATGTCGGTGCGCCGGAGCGTCCGGCCGAAGTCCGGCGGCGACCATTCCGTCGCCGCCGGTCACCAGACATCACCTGAGGAGAGCGATCATGCACGTCCCCCATTCCTTGAGGGTGACCACCGGAATACTTCTCGTCTGCGCCGCCGCCGGCTGCGACGAGACCAACCGCATCAACGAGCCCAGTTCATTCGAGAGCGCGGGAGCGACCGGCGGACAATTCAAGTTTACTCCCCTGGCTTCCTCTACCGCGTGCACGCCGGGCGGAAATGCGACCCAACCCTTCGTGCTGCCGGCGGGATACGTTCAGAATATCGTGGCCAGTCAGAGCCAAGTGCCGTCGCTCGACAATTGGGACATGAACACCCAGAACGAGACTGGACCCCAAGCCGGCCGCTTCCTGTACCGCACCCACGAGTTGGGGAGTAATGCGGCAGTCTCGGTGACCGACCTGGAAACTGGAGCGAGCCGTCTCCTGGCCCAACGTTCCGATTGGCAGCGCTTCGACGGCCTGGCATGGACCCCCTGGGGGACGCTGTTGGCAGCGGAGGAAGTTGATCCGGGTACCGACCCCAACGTCCCGCAGGCGTTGGCCGGCCTGGTCTACGAGATCGATCCCGTATCCGGCTCTCCGGTGGCGCGGCCGGCGGTCGGCTCCCGGTCACATGAGGGCTTGCGTTTCGACTCGCAAGGAAATCTGTACGGCATCTCCGAGGAGTCGCCGCCCACTGGTGGTTACATCTATAAGTTCGTCCCCGATCAGCTGGGCGACTTGTCCAGCGGTCAGCTCTACGCCCTGAAAATCGTGACGCCGAATGCCGCTCGCACCGGAGAAGCCATCTGGGTGCCGCTCGACCGGACCTCGGTCCAGGTCAACTCCGACGTTGTGGCGACCGACAGCGGGGCTACCGGCTACGCTCGGCCCGAGGACGTGGAAATCGCAACGTCCACCGGTAGCAATCGTGGGGGAAGTGAGCTGCTCTACGTCGCCATTACCGGCGAAGATCGCGTGCTCAGCATCGACTTGCGGGAGCCAAACGGCGTGGGTCAGCACGAGACCGCTTTCGTGTACGACTACGTACGTGAGGGCCTGAACGCGCCTGCCGACTTCGACTTTCCCGACAACGTAGCATTGGATAAAAATGGCAATCTGTTCATCACCGAAGATCCGCCCAGCAATCCGGTCGGGGCCGACATCTGGGTGGCGACTGCTTCCGCCGGCGGCCAGCACCTCCCCGCCCAGTCCACCGTGCGGTTCGCCAGTCTGACCGATTGTAGCTCCGAACCTACCGGCATCTACTTCGACGTGCGGAGCTGGGCGCTCTTTGTGGATGCGCAACATCGTGGCGGCGATGGCAACGATCTCGCCGTAAAGATCGAGCCAGTACAGTAAGTCATTGCGAGGCGGCGGCCCTGCGCCGCCGCCGAAGCAATCCCCCCCGCTGCCTACTCGGGCAACACTCGCTGCTTGAGTGCAAGCGAAGCCAGCACCGCGTCTCTCCCATACTGGATCGGCGGCAGTCGTAGCACCGCGTAGAGAACCCGCGTCGTGGTCTCCGGGTCCTCGGCGGACCACGCGTAGCACATCGTCGACGCGGGATGCCCGGTCAGACCGAAGACGGAGACCTCCCCGTCCCACACCAGCGTGTCTCCCCAGCTCTCGCGTACCCGCTCGCTGGACACATAGTTCGCCTCGCAGCCATGCATCTCCTCCACGGCGTGCTTCAGCTCCAGGAATTCAGTCTTGCTCATATGGTTTGCCTTCAAGGAAGGCTGTAGGAGCACCTCATCCTGAGCACAGCGAGGGACCTGCTCTGAGGTGTCCGGAACCTCGCAGAAGGTCCCTCAGTCGCTGCGCTCCCTCGGGATGAGGTGCATTTTCCGCCCTTCCGCCGTTTCCGCTTCTTCCGCCCTTCTCCGCCACCTCCGCCCCTACTTCAACCAATTCACGAACAACGTAATGATGATCGCATTCGTGAAGTCGATGAAGAATGCCCCCACCAGCGGCACAACCAGGAACGCTCGCGGCGCCGGACCGAACCGCGCCACCAGCGCCCGCATGTTCGCCACCGCATTGGCGGTGGTGCCCAAGACGAACCCGATGAATCCGCTCGCCATCACCGCGGCATCGTAGTCTCGGCCCATCAGCCGGAACGACGCTGTCGCGGCGAAGAGAAGCACCACGATCACCTGAGCGATCAGGATCACGGTGAGCGGTAGCGCCAGGTGGGCCAGCTCCCAGAGCTTCAGGTTCATCAGCGCGACCACCAGGAAGATGTTGAGCGCCAGATTCCCCACGAACTCCATGGCCCGCACGTCGATCCGGAACCACCCGGTGGCGTCGTCCAGGTTCCGGAGCGCGGACGCGACGACCATCGCGCCGATATAGGCCGGCAGCGTGATGCCGAGCGACTGAATGTAGTTGCTCACGATGCTGCCGAGTCCCATCGCGAGCGCCAGTACGACCAGGTTTCGAATGAGCGACGAATCCTCCCGGTCCACCTCCACCACCAGGGTCTCGGCGGAGCTCTCCAGCTCGGCCTTGAGCTCTTCTCGCGAGCCGGAGGCCGCTGCGAGACGATATCGCTTGATCAGCCACGTCCCCACCGGTCCGCCCACCAGGCCGCCGAACACGATGCCCGCGGTCGCCGAAGTGAGCGCGATCGGCCCGGCTCCCTTGAGCCCGGCCTGCTCGAAAATCGGAGCGAACGCCAACCCGGTCGCGGGCCCGCCGACCAGCGTCACCGATCCCGCGACGACGCCAAGCAAGGGGTGCTGATGAAATCCGTCGGCGATCGCCATGCCGACGAAGTTTTGGACCAGACAGAACCCGCTCGCGAAGAGCAGGAAGACCAGCACCTGGATCCCGCCGGCCCGGAGCAGCGCGAGGCTCGCGGCCATTCCGATAGAGGTGAAGAACGCGACACTCAGCATCGGCTGGAGGGCGGTATCGAGCGTGAGGGTGAGCACCCGGTCGTGCAGCAGCAGGACTACCGTGGTGAACACCAAGCCACCGACCACGGCGGAGGGGATGTTCAATCGGTCCAGGAATCCGATGCGCTTGCGCAGCTGGATACCCGCGTAGTAGACCAGCGCGGCGAGGGTAAGCGTCTGCAGGAGATCGAGTTTGAGATTGAGCATGGCGGACAGGAAGGTACACCCGGACTTTTCATGCAGGTATGGTTAGGCTGCAAAAGGAAAGCCACGGATGAACGAGGATAACCCGGATAAATCAGCGGCAACTGATTTATTCGCTTCATCCGTTGCATTCGTGTTAATCAGTGGCTCACATAATGGGAATGGCTCAAGGAACTAGATCAGTCATCTGGAGGCTCTGCCTCGCCTCCACTCTGGCCGGATGCGCCGGAGGCGCAGGGGCGAGCGCGGTCAGTCGAGCCGGTGCGGATGTGGTCGTCCTCGTCGCCCTGGATGGTTTCCGCCCCGACTACCTCGATCGGCCGCCGAGCCGGCACCTGCGGGAGCTGGCTCGAGAGGGGGTCCGAGCCCGCTGGCTGGTTCCGGTTTTCCCCACCCTCACCTTTCCCAACTTCTATAGCATCGCGACGGGACTCTACCCCGAGCACCATGGCATCGTGTCCAATACCATGCGGGACGCGAGCGTGGGCCGATTCACCCTACGAGACCAGCGCGCCGTCCACGACCCGCGCTGGTGGAGCGGTGAACCGATCTGGGTAACGGCGGTTCGGCAGGGGAAGCGAGCGGCAACTTTCTTCTGGCCCGGCTCCGATGTGGCAATCGGGGGTGTCCGTCCAACGTACTACAAGGTGTTCGATCCGCGCGTTCCCAACGCCGAGCGGGTGCGCCAGGTGCTGGAGTGGCTCTCGCTGCCCTCCGACAGCGCTCCGGCTCTGGTGACGCTCTATCTCGGCGACGTCGACCAGGCGGGCCACGAGTTTGGTCCCGACTCGCCGGAGACCGACTCCGCGATCGCGCGGGTGGACAGCGCAATCGGTGCAATCATGACCGGCGTGACGGAGCATGGCCTGGACCGGCGAGTGAACTTGGTCGTCGTGTCCGACCATGGCATGACCGAGCTGAAGCCGGGGCGGCTGATTTATCTGGACGACTACATCGATACCCGGTCGGCGGACGTGGTCGAGCTGGGTCCGATCGTCTCGTTAACGCCGCATGCGGGAGCGGGCGAGGAAGTGTACCGACGGCTCAGCGGGGCGCCGCATCTCAAGGTGTATCGGAAGTCAGACATTCCATTGTCATACCATTACCGAACTCACCCCCGCATTCCAGCCATCATCGGCGTGGCCGACGAGGGCTGGATAGTGACCACTCATGCCGACCTCGCCTCCCGAGGCGGCCGGATTCTCCGGGGCATGCACGGATATCCACCGGACCTCCCATCTATGCGGGCAACCTTCCTGGTGCGCGGTCCCGCATTCAAGAAGGGTGTTGTGGTCGAGCCGTTCCAGAACATCCATATCTACGACCTGCTGACCCACATTCTACGCCTGTATCCGGCACCGAACGACGGAGCGTTGGACTCGATCAAGGCGGTGCTGGCAAACTGAATGCCGGCGATCGAGGTCCGCCCTGTCGCCCTTGGCGCGCCCGCCGCCAGGCAGCCGGGGCGTGCCCGGTCGCCCGCTTAAACGCACGGCTGAACGCCGCCTCGGATTCGTACCCCACCCCAGTACCGATCGCCGCGATCTCGGCCGAGCTGTCCGCCAACTGCTCAGCCGCGAGCTGCAGGCGCCACCGGGTGAGGTACTGCATCGGCGGGACACCCACCAATCGCGTGAAGCGCTCGGCGAGAACTGTACGCGACGTCGCAACCCCGCGCGCCAGCTCCGCCAGAGTCCAGGGATGCGACGGACGCTCGTGAAGCTGTGTCAGCGCCGGGGCGACTACGGGATCCCTGAGCCCCGCCAGCCATCCGATCCGCTGCGGCGGCAGC
>JBKPAO010000002.1:0-12585 GCA_046726475.1 Gemmatimonadota bacterium
CTCTCATCCCGCGCGCGCTCCCGCTCCAGAGCGGCCTGAATCGCCGGACCGATCCGGGCCAGATTGCTCTTGAGCAGATAGTCGGTCGCGCCGGCTTTCATGCAACCGACCGCCGTCTCCTCGTTGACCGAGCCGGTCACAATCAGGAAGGGGATGCTGGGGACCCGCTCGCGGGCGAGGGACAGCGCCGTCATCCCGTCGAAGCGGGGCAGGGTGTAATCCGAGAGAATCACGTCGGGGCGGAACGCATCCAGCTCCTGAAGAAACGAATCCCGGCTGTCCACCCGGTGGGCGACAAAGGGAATCCGGGCACGCTCGAGCTCATACTCCACCAGCTCGGCGTCCATCGGTACGTCTTCGAGTATGAGGATGCGAAGCGCGTCGTTGGGCATGAGATCCGTTTTAGCGCACGGCGGCCATACTGCCATCTGCCCGCCCATGGATCTATCTTGGAGAACACGTGAAGTGTCGCCTCTGCGGGCGCTAAGTCAAGCGCCTTCCCCCGGGTACACTGGTTTTCCACGGCGTGTGATGCGTCTCACAGCCGCTCAGTCACCGTGACATCAGTTTGACAGATCCCGTCCCATTTGGTGGCCCCTCAGGAGTTTCCATGCCGACTGAACAGTCGACCAGCAATGGTCGTACGACGAGTAACGGCCGAAAAGCCAAGCGCCGCGGCAAGGCCCGCCTAGCAGTCGCTGCTAACGACGTCCTCGATACCGACCAGCTGCTTGCGGTGCTGACGGCGGTTCGAAAAGGCGATTTTTCAGTGAAGATGTCGCTCTCTCAGGTTGGCGTTGCGGGGAAGATCTCGGACGCGCTCAACGACATCATCGAACTGAATCGGGAAACCACGCGAGAGTTCGAGCGGGTGAGTCAGGCGGTCGGTAAAGAGGGAAAAATCACCCAACGCGCGCACCTCCACGGTGCCGCCGGCGCCTGGGCCGCTTCGGTGAACTCGGTCAACACCCTGATCGGGGACCTGGTCCAACCGACCAGCGAAGTGGCCCGCGTCATCGGGGCGGTCGCGAAGGGCGACCTGTCGCAGTCGATGTCCCTCGATATCGAGGGGCGGCCGCTGATGGGTGAGTTCCTCCGCATCGGGAAGACGGTTAACTCGATGGTGGACCAGCTGAGCTCGTTCGCCTCCGAGGTGACCCGCGTTGCCCGTGAAGTCGGCACCGAAGGCAAGCTGGGCGGGCAGGCCCGGGTGAAAGGAGTCGGTGGCACCTGGAAGGACCTCACCGACAATGTGAATTCGATGGCGGGAAATCTCACCGCCCAGGTCCGCAACATTGCCCAGGTGACCACCGCGGTCGCCAACGGAGACCTGTCCAAGAAGATCACCGTCGACGTCAAGGGTGAGATCCTGGAGCTCAAGAACACCATCAACACGATGGTGGACCAGCTCAACTCCTTCGCGTCGGAAGTCACCCGGGTAGCGCGCGAAGTGGGCACCGAAGGGAAGCTGGGCGGGCAGGCGCAGGTGAAGGGGGTCGGTGGTACCTGGAAGGACCTCACCGACAGCGTGAACTCGATGGCCGGCAACCTGACCGGCCAGGTCCGAAACATCGCCGACGTGACTACCGCGGTCGCGAATGGCGACCTGTCGAAGAAGATCACCGTCGACGTTAAAGGCGAAATTCTCGAGCTCAAGAACACCATCAACACGATGGTGGACCAGCTCAACTCGTTTGCGTCGGAGGTGACTCGCGTTGCCCGTGAGGTCGGTACCGAAGGCAAGCTCGGGGGCCAGGCGCAGGTGAAGGGCGTCGGCGGCACCTGGAAAGACCTCACCGATAACGTGAACTCGATGGCCGGCAACTTGACCGCGCAGGTGCGCAACATCGCGGAGGTCACCACTGCCGTCGCCCGGGGCGAGCTGAATAAGAAGATTACCGTCGACGTGCAGGGCGAGATCCTGGAGCTCAAGAACACCATCAACACCATGGTAGACCAGCTGAGCTCCTTCGCCTCCGAGGTCACCCGCGTGGCGCGCGAGGTCGGCACCGAAGGGAAGCTGGGTGGTCAGGCGGAAGTGGAAGGCGTCGGCGGGACGTGGAAGGACCTGACCGACAATGTAAACTGGATGGCCGGGAACCTGACTGCGCAGGTCCGGAATATTGCCGACGTAACCACGGCAGTGGCGAACGGCGACCTGTCCAAGAAGATCACGGTGGACGTGCAGGGCGAGATCCTGGAGCTCAAGAACACCATCAATACGATGGTCGACCAGCTGAGCTCCTTTGCCTCCGAAGTGACCCGTGTGGCCCGCGAAGTCGGTACCGAGGGCAAGCTCGGCGGTCAGGCCCAGGTCCGCGGCATCGGCGGCACCTGGAAAGACCTCACCGATAACGTGAACTCGATGGCCGGCAACCTGACCGGCCAGGTCCGAAACATCGCCGACGTGACGACGGCGGTGGCGAACGGGGACCTCTCCAAGAAGATCACCGTCGACGTCAAGGGCGAAATTCTCGAGCTGAAGAACACGATCAACACCATGGTGGACCAGCTGAGCTCGTTCGCGTCCGAGGTCACCCGGGTGGCGCGCGAAGTGGGCACCGAAGGGAAGCTGGGCGGGCAGGCGCAGGTGAAGGGAGTCGGTGGCACCTGGAAAGACCTGACCGACAATGTGAACTCGATGGCCGGCAACCTGACGGCGCAGGTCAGAAACATCGCGGAGGTCACCACCGCCGTCGCGCGCGGCGAGCTCAACAAGAAGATCACGGTGGACGTGAAGGGTGAGATCCTCGAGCTCAAGAACACCATCAATACGATGGTAGACCAGCTGAACTCCTTTGCCTCGGAAGTCACCCGCGTTGCCCGCGAGGTCGGCACCGAAGGGAAGCTGGGTGGCCAGGCGCAGGTGAAGGGTGTGGCCGGTACCTGGAAAGATCTGACCGATAACGTGAACTCGATGGCCGGCAATCTGACGGCACAGGTCCGCAACATCGCCGACGTAACGACGGCCGTTGCCCTGGGACAGCTCAACAAGAAGATCACCGTCGATGTGAAGGGTGAGATCCTCGAGCTGAAGAACACCATCAATACGATGGTCGACCAGCTCAACTCCTTCGCGTCGGAAGTGACTCGCGTCGCCCGAGAAGTGGGCACTGAAGGCAGGCTGGGCGGACAGGCGCAAGTCACCGGTGTGGCCGGCGTCTGGAAGGACCTGACCGACAACGTGAATTCGATGGCCGGAAACCTTACGGCCCAAGTGCGTAACATCGCGCAGGTAACGACCGCGGTCGCCAACGGTGACCTGTCCAAGAAGATCACCGTGGACGTGAAGGGCGAGATCCTGGAGCTGAAGGACACGATCAACACGATGGTGGACCAGCTCAACGCCTTCGCATCCGAGGTGAGCCGGGTTGCGCGAGAAGTTGGTACCGAAGGGAAGCTCGGCGGTCAGGCGTACGTGAAGGGGGTCGCGGGCACTTGGAAGGACCTGACCGACAATGTGAACTACATGGCGGGCAACCTCACCGCCCAGGTGCGTAACATCGCCGACGTGACCACCGCGGTCGCGAGAGGAGAGCTCAACAAGAAGATCACCGTCGACGTCCAGGGCGAGATCCTGGAGCTGAAGAACACCGTGAACACGATGGTCGACCAGCTCAACTCGTTCGCGTCCGAAGTAACCCGCGTCGCGCGTGAGGTCGGTACCGAAGGGACCCTTGGCGGTCAGGCGCAAGTCACCGGCGTCGCCGGCGTGTGGAAAGACCTGACCGACAACGTGAACTCGATGGCGGCCAACCTTACCGCCCAGGTCCGTGGCATCGCCAAGGTGGTGACCGCGGTGGCCAACGGCGACCTGAAGCAGCAGCTCCGAGTAGAGGTGAAGGGCGAGATCGCGACGCTGGCGGACACCATCAACTGGATGACGGAGACGCTGGCGACGTTTGCCGATCAGGTCACCAATGTGGCCCGCGAGGTGGGCATCGACGGTAAGCTCGGTGGCCAGGCCCGCGTCCCCGGTGCCGCCGGTATCTGGCGCGACCTCACCGGCAACGTGAACCAGCTCGCCGCGAACCTCACCACCCAGGTTCGCGCGATCGCGGAAGTGGCCACCGCGGTCACGAAGGGCGACCTCACCCGGTCGATCGCGGTGGAAGCGCAGGGCGAGGTGGCGGAGCTCAAGGACAACATCAACGAGATGATTCGGAACCTCCGCGACACCACCCGGAAGAACATGGAGCAGGACTGGCTCAAGACCAACCTGGCCAAGTTCAGCCGGATGCTGCAGGGTCAGCGCGACTTGGCGGCGGTCTCTCAGCTCATTCTCTCCGACCTTGCGCCGCTGGTCACCGCCCACCACGGCGTCTTCTACGTCGTCGAGGCCGGCACCGAGGAGGCGACGCTGAAACTGCTGGCCAGCTACGCCTACAAAGATCGGAAGCACGTCTCCAACGAGTTCAGGATGGGCGAGGGGCTGGTCGGCCAGTGCGCCGTCGAGCGGCGGATGCTGCTCATCAACCAGGTCCCCGCCGACTACATCCAGATCAGCTCCGGTCTGGGCGAAGCACCGCCGCACAGCATCGTGGTCCTGCCGGTCCTCTTCGAGGGTGAGGTGAAAGCAGTGCTCGAGCTGGCGACGTTCGATCAGTTCGATGAAATCCGACTGACCTTCCTGGAGCAGCTGGCCGAGAGCATCGGGATCGTGCTCAACACCATGGCGGCGAACATGCGGACCGAGGAGCTGCTCAAGCAGTCGCAGGCGCTCACCGAAGGTCTCCAGTCGCAGCAGGAAGCGCTGACCGAGACCAACAAACGATTGGAGCAGCAGACCCGCTCGCTCCAGAAGTCGGAAGACCTGCTGCGGAGCCAGCAGGACGAGCTACAGAAGACCAATCTGGAGCTGGAAGAAAAGGCCCATCTACTCGCCGGCCAGAAAGCGGAGGTGGAGCAGAAGAACAAGGAGGTGGAACAGGCCAAGGTGGCGCTGGAAGAGAAGGCGGAGCAGCTCTTTCTTATCTCCAAGTACAAGTCCGAGTTCCTGGCAAACATGTCGCACGAACTCCGGACCCCACTCAACAGCCTGCTGATCCTTTCCCAGATCCTCAGCGAGAACGCGGAAGGGAACCTCACCAGCAAGCAGGTCGGCTTCGCCCAGACGATTCACAGCTCCGGCTCCGACCTCCTCGACCTGATCAACGACATCCTGGATCTCTCGAAGATCGAGTCCGGCACCATGGCCGTCGACATCACGACGGTGCCGTTTGCCGAGATGCGGAAGTTCGTCGAGAGCACCTTCCGCCAGGTGGCCGACCTCAAGACACTCAACTTCGAGGTGGACCTCGATCCCAACCTGCCGCCAGCGATGCAGACCGATACCAAGCGGCTCCAGCAGGTGCTCAAGAACCTGTTGTCTAATGCGTTCAAGTTCACCGAGCGCGGCGGTGTGTCGCTGCGAGCCAGCGTGGTGACCGAGGGCTGGAACCCGGAGCAGGAATTACTCAACGCGTCCAACACCGTCATCGCCTTCTCCGTCTCCGACACCGGCATCGGCATTCCCAAGGAGAAGCACGGCGTCATTTTCGAGGCCTTCCAGCAGGGTGACGGCACCACCAGCCGCAAGTACGGCGGCACCGGCCTGGGCCTCTCCATCAGCCGCCAGATCACCCGGCTGTTGGGTGGTGAGATCAGGATCGAGAGCACCCCGGGAGCGGGCAGCACCTTCACCCTGTACCTCCCCCTGATCTATCCCGCCCAACCGTTGGAGACTCCATCGGTCGACAGCGAAGGCAGCGTGGGAGCGATCGTAGGCGATGCGCCCAAGCCCATGGTCACTGCGAGCTCGCGCGTGGTCCTCGCTCCCGTGGTCGAGCGAGCGGTGAACGACGATCGCGGAACCATCGAGGATGGCGATCGCATCCTCCTCATCGCCGAGGACGATCCCAACTTCGCCCAGATCCTGTTGGATCTCGCACGGGAGCGCGGGTTCAAGGGACTGGTCGCCCAGACCGCCGACCGGACGCTTGCTCTCGCCCGGGAATATCAGCCCACCGCGGTGACCTTGGATCTGCGTCTGCCCGATGCGGATGGCTGGACTATCCTCGACCGGTTGAAGCATGACGCGTCCACTCGCCACATCCCGGTTCACATCATTTCGGTCGAGGAAAACTGGCAGCGTGGACTGCGACTTGGCGCCATCGACTTCATGACCAAGCCCGCGACCAAGGAGTCGCTTTCTCAGGCGCTCACGACTCTGCACGAGTTCGTGGACCGGCCAGTCAAGCGGCTGCTGGTCGTGGAAGATGATGTCGTCCAGCAGCAGAGCATCGCGGAGCTGATCGGGGACGGCGATGTCATCACCACGGCGGTCAGCACCGGCGCCGACGCGCTGGAAGCGCTCCAGCGAGAGGCGTTCGATTGCATGGTCCTAGACCTCGGGCTGCCCGACATGACCGGCTTCCAGCTGATCACCCGGGTAAAGGGCGAGATCGGGCTCCGGAAGCTGCCCACCATCATCTATACCGGGAAACAACTCAGCAAACGGGAGGAGGCCGAGCTGCGCCGGATGGCGGAATCGGTGGTCATCAAGGACGCCCAGTCTCCCGAGCGGCTGCTGGACGAAACCGCCCTCTTCCTCCACCGGGTCACTGCACGCTTGCCCGAATCGAAGCGGCGGATGCTGGAGCAGCTTCATCGCACCGATCCGACGCTCAGTGGTCGCAAGGCGCTGGTGGTTGACGACGATGTGCGCAACATCTTCGCGCTGACCACTTTCCTGGAGCGGAGCGAGATGAAGGTCATGTACGCCGAAAGCGGTCGGGACGGCATCGCCAGGCTTCAAGAGACGCCCGACATTGACGTGGTGCTGATGGACGTCATGATGCCGGAAATGGACGGCTATGAAACGATGCGCGCGATCCGGGAGATGCCCCGCTTCCGCAACCTCCCCATCATCGCAGTCACGGCCAAGGCTATGAAGGGCGACCGGGAGAAGTGCATCGAGGCCGGCGCCTCCGACTATATCGCGAAGCCGGTCGACATGGATCAGCTGTTGTCGCTGTTGAGAGTATGGCTGTACCGGTAGACAGCGGGGCGGCGGCGCAGCGGGGCGGCGGGGCAGTGATCTCCGGAGGGTCCGTCGACGCTCGCGAGCAGAACTCGGCCGCAGCCGACGATTCTGCCCCGCAGACCGGCGGCCCCGCTGACGCGCAGGAGAATATTGACCAGGTCAATATTCTCCTGGTCGACGACCAGCCCGCCAACCTGGTGGCCCTCGAGGCGATGCTCCAGGGCTTGGGTCAGAACCTCATCAAAGCCGAATCCGGACGCGAGGCTTTGAAGTGGCTGCTGACTCACGATTTTGCGGTGATCCTATTGGATGTAAAAATGCCGGATATGGACGGCTTCGAGACCGCCGCACTCATCCGGCAACGCGACAAATCACGCCACACGCCCATCCTCTTCCTCACCGCAGCCGATAACACCCAGACCCACGCAGTTCGTGGCTACGCGGTCGGGGCAGTCGACTACCTGGTGAAACCAGTCGTCCCGGAATTTGTCCGGTCGAAGGTTGCGGTCTTCGTTGAGCTGGCCAAGAAGAATGAGCTGCTTCGACGCCAGGCCGAGTTGCTGGCACGAAGCGAGCAGGCTGCCCGGGAGCTGGCGGAAACCCGGGCCGAGCTGGTGCGGGATCTGGAACACAAGAATCGCGAGCTGGAGAGCTTCAGTTACGCCGTGTCCCACGACCTCCGAGCGCCGCTGCGCCGGATCGACAGCTTCAGCCGGGCGGTGCTGGAGAGCCAGGGCGGCCGACTCGATGAGGCGGGACAGCGATTCCTCGCCCGGGTGCGCGAAGCCAGTCAACAGATGTCGCAGTTGATCGACGACGTCCTCTATCTCTCAAGAGTGACTCGAGCGGAACTGCGGGATCAGGAAGTGGATCTGAGCTCGCTCGCCGCTCTCGCGCTGGCGCGGCTGCAGGAGGCCGAGTCCACCCGCCAGGTGGAGATCAAGATCCGGCCTGCCGTGGTGGTGATGGGAGATGGGCAGCTGCTCAGAATCGCCTTGGAAAATCTGCTGGAGAACGCCTGGAAGTTCACCGCCAAAGAACCCAGCGCCCGCATCGAGTTCGGGGTCACCCAGGTAGCCGGGGAGCCCACCTACTTCGTGCGCGACAACGGCGCCGGATTTGACATGACATACGCCGACCGCTTGTTCGGTCCATTCCAGCGGCTGCACCCGCAAACCGAATTTCCCGGGAGCGGAATCGGCTTGGCGACGGTCCAGCGAATCATCCACCGCCATGGTGGCCGGGTCTGGGCCGAAGGGCTAGTAGGACAGGGAGCCACGTTCCAATTCACTCTGGGGCGGGCGCGATCCTGATCTGCCGGTAGCCGGGTTTCTTCGACCGGAAGATCTTGTCTTTAGGCTGGGCTAACTCTTAGATCGTCAATCAATCGAACGGAAGGGGGTTCGAAGCCTAAGCATCTGGATTTGGCGCCTTGCCGGTATCGGCGGTAGCCTGCGCCTGCTGGCGCGCCTTGACGATACCGCAGATGTGAGCAGGATGTGGCTCGGAGATGGGGCACTCGCGTGCCGGCTTGTGCATCACGAGCTCCGGCGGCATCGGGTCTAGCGACGCGGCCTCGGCGTGGTCACTGCAGGCTTCTCGAGCGCTTCACTCACCTTGTTCAGTAGCTCGTCACGGGTGAACGGCTTTGCAAGAAAGGGGACGTCGAGCTCCGCCAGTCCGTATCGTGCGAGAACCTCGGCCGGGTGCGCGGACATGTACAGGATGCGCTGGCTGGGCCAGTGGTCCTGAATTCGACGGGTCACCTGCACGCCGTCGGTCAGCGGCATCACCACATCCACGATGACCAGCTGGACGCCCGACTTGGCGGTTTCCAGGACTTCCATCGCCTCCTCGCCACTTTCTGCCTCGAAGACTCGGAATCCCCATTCGCTAAGCAGCCGGTGGGCCATACGGCGTACGGTGGGCTGGTCGTCCACGACGAGGATGCTGGGTGCAGCGCGAACATCGAGTAAGGGCGACATGTCGGTGCGCAGTCGATAGTGTTGAGCTAACCTGCCATCAACGGTGAGGCGCGGACCAGCGATCCACCCAATCAGCCACAATGGGGGAACTTAGGCGCTCAGCACGTCCTCTGAGGTGACGCTGGTCACCTACGCTGCTCCGCCTATTCGTTCTCCTCGCGCCGCTCCTGGCGGCCTTCCAGGCGGGAACGCCGCTGGTCATCCTGCGCTCCGGCAGACAACCGCCCCCGGAACTCGAAATGCCGTTCGTCGAGTACCCGGTCCCGTGCTGGCGGGGAGCCATGGCGGGTACCGATTCGGAGCGCAACCACCATATCGGCCATTACCGCCGCAGGTTGCCACTCACCAGGAGGAATTCCTGGATACAGATGGGCGGAGCCCGACTTCAGCAGAGCCTGGCGCACGTCGGCTCTAATCCGGCGTCCGCGCTGGACTCCTGCCCGATGTTCCTCGTTCATTGGCTGTGCCCTTTTTCTAGGGTGAACCGCAACGCCTAAAATGCTGCCTCAGGCTGAAGCGGCCGAGCCGGGATCTGCGCCTGCGTCGCTTAGACGACTCGATTCGGGAGGTATCCCCTCCGGACGGGCCGAACGTCCCCGGAACTCAAAGTGCTCCTGATGAAGGAGGCGCGGTCCGGTGATGGCCTCCGCTTTTGAGCGATCTCGATGAATGAGATCGGTTACATGTTGAATCAGCTTCTCCACCGGTAACCAAGTTCCCGCTTTGAGTCCGGGATATAACGCGGCGTGCTCCTGCTTGAGTCGTCCTTCCCGGCCACGTTTGGCAGTCATCCGGAATCCTTCCGCGTTCGCCCTCCGGCCGAATCGCCACGAGAGCCGTGTGAGCAGATGTCTGTCAGGGTGGAGGCTAAAAGAAGCCAGCCACTAGTATACCGCGCTGGACACTCGGGATGAAGGAGCGGGGAGGCGCACTGTTTTTATCGAGGTGAGCAGATACAGGTATGACAACGACGCCCCACTCTCCTGGAAAGTGGAGCGCCGTTGAAGTAAAAACCCGGTATATCGGCTGGGCTAACGATCCCGGCCGCCGCCTTGGCCGCCACCACCCCAGCCACCGCCGCCACCGCCCTGACCTCCACCGCCCTGACCTCCACCGCCCCCGCCCTTCTGACCGCCGCCGCCCTGCCCGCCACCACCCTGACCGCCGCCACCGCCACCGCGCTGGCCGCCGCCACCACCTTGACCGCCACCGCCTTGACCGCCGCCCGGACCTCCGGGACGACCGCCGCCACCGCCACCCTGTCCACCACCACCGCCGCCGCCTGGACCACCGGGACGACCACCGCCGCCGCCCGGACCCCCGCCACCGCCGCCCGGACCACCGGGACGACCACCACCGCCGCCGCCCTGACCCCCGCCACCACCACCCTTCTGACCTCCTCCACCGCCCTGACCCCCTCCGCCGCCTTTCTGACCTCCTCCGCCGCCTTTCTGACCTCCTCCACCCTGGCCGCCGCCTCCACCCCCAGGTCTGCCCCCTTCACGATTGGCCATGCACTTGACTCCTTGAGGAGGGCCGCCGCGGAGAGCGACGGCCGAAGTTCGGGGATGGACAGAAGACTCCGATGGCCACGCCCGCTCGGAGTGTCTCAGCCCCGGCCCGACAGGGCGAGGAAATATATGTCGCGAGCACGAAAGGAAGGGAGTGAGATTGCTCACATTGCTGCACATCGAGTGAGAGTCCTAATTACGTCGAGGCCGCATCTTCCGGGGCTGCTCCCAGCACTTCCTGCATTTTCCGGGTGATGGTGTCGGGAGAGAGTGGCTTCTCCAGAAATGGAACTCCCTCATCGAGCAGCCCGCGACGACTCACGATATCGTCGGTGTAGCCGGTCATAAACACCACGGGCAGATCTGGCCGTTGTTCCCGAAGGCGCCGCGCCAGTTCTCGTCCTCCAATCTCCGGCATGGCGAGGTCGGTCAAAACAGCATCGATGCCGGGCTCTCGTTCCATCAGCTCCAGCGCCTTGCTGCCATTACTCGCCTCGCACACCTGAAACCCCGCCTCCGTCAAAGCCCGGCGGGCAATGCCAAGCACCAGGGGATCGTCTTCTACCACGAGGATGGTGCCTTGGACCGTGTGGGGAGGGGCCTCGGTCTTGATGGCCTGTTGGGCCCTCGCATCCTCGCCCGCCACCGGGAAATAGATCTTGATAGTCGTGCCCAGCCCCGGTTCACTGTAGGCCCAGATGTAGCCTCCGCTCTGCTTGACGATGCCGTATACCATGGCGAGGCCAGGACCGCTCCCCTGTCCCACCGCCTTGGTTGTGAAAAACGGCTCGAAGAGGTGCTTCATCGTCTCGCTATCCATCCCTTCGCCGGTGTCGCTGACCATCAGTGCAGCATAGGATCCCGGTTGGATGGCGATGCCTGGACGCATAGCGACGTACTCGTCGGTGAGCGTCAGCTCCTTGGTTTGGACGATCAATTTCCCACCCTTCGGCATCGCGTCGCGTGCGTTGATGGTGAGATTGAGCAACACCTGGTCCAACTGGACCGGATCCGCGCGTATCGGAGCAATGTCCTGGGTGAGCTGGAGCTCCAGGCTTTGCTGCTCCGTGAGGGTCCGCGTTAAGAGAGGCTCGAGCTGTTCCACAACCTTGTTGAGGTCGAGCACCTTGGGCTGGAGGATTTGCCGGCGGCTGAACGCGAGGAGCTGGCGGGTAATCGATGCGGTACGCTCCGCCGCCTGGCGGATGAACTCGACATCCTGCCGCACCGGCTCGGGAATGTCGGATCTAGCGAGGATAAAGCTGGTGGCGCCGAGCACCACCGACATCTGGTTGTTCGCTTCGTGAGCCATGCCACCAGCGAGCTGGCCCACCCCCTCGATCCGCTCGGCCTGCCGCAGGCGGTCCTCGGTACGGCGGCGTTCCGTGATATCGAGAACGAAGAAGACGGCATCCCGCACGTCTTCGCCTAGCCGGGCTCCACCCACCAACACCGGTACTCGGCTGCCGTCCTTTCGAAGGAACTCCTTCTCGTAGGCAGCGCACGAGCCGGTCGCCTGGGTTTCCTCCGTGGCGCGGCGGTCAGCGTCCTCGTACTCAGGTGGAGTCAAGCGGCGGTGTTGCAGCAGGCCTGCCTCCACGTCTTCCCGAGTATAGCGGAGCATTCGAAGCAAGGTGTCGTTGGCCGAGGTGATCCGGTCGCTGCTCCAGAACGCAATTCCGATCATGCCGGACTCGAATACTCCCCGGAAACGGACCTCACTCTTCTGAGTCGCCGCTTCGGCTTGCCGGCTCGCGGTCACGTCTCGCTGAGAGCCCCAGGCCCGAAGGACCCGGCCGTTTGACACGATCCCGATCAGGTTGTTGAGGAAGTACCGCTAGTGGCCGTCTCGGTCGAATTCATGCGACTCGGCGTCGGTCAGCCGATATCCGCTCCGGATGAAGGCCGGAAGGAACTCCAGGTTCTGCGGATCGGAGCGCGGCAGCAGGTCGCCCAGCCGGGTGCCCACCAGTTCTGCTGCCGTGCTGAAACCGTACATGTTCGCCACTGCGTCGTTGCACTCGGCAAGATACGCGTGGGCGTAATAACGATCGATCTGCTCGTC
>JBKPAO010000003.1:0-45069 GCA_046726475.1 Gemmatimonadota bacterium
GCCGCAGCTCGACGGCCCAGCTGCTCGTATAGTCGAGCGAGATTGAAGTGCGCGTCGCCGAAGTTGGGGTCAATCTGAATGGCGTGCCGGTATGCTGCCAATGCTCGAGTCCAGTCGCCTTGTTCCTCCAGCGCTGTCCCGAGATTGAATGCCGCGGTAGGATCGCTCGTCCCGGCCTGCAGCGCCAGCCGGTAATGCTCGATCGCCTCGGCGGTCACACCGTCCAGCTGGAGCAACCGGCCAAGGTTCACGTGCGCGTCCCACAATGCGGGGTCAAGGGACAGGGCGTGTGCGTATGAGCGGCTTGCTTCAGCCGGGGCCACGGCTTCCAGGCTGAGGGCACGGTCGAACCAGTCCACCGCGGTCAGCGGCTGGTCGGGTCGGCTGGATGTCAGTGCCAAGCGCCGAGTGGCTGGTTTCCGCTGCTTGGGAAGTTCCCTCACGGCAAAGTCGATGTGCAATTGCCCGGATTCCGGATTCCAGGCGTTGGCACCGTCGTGTACTAAGACCCGTTGCCCTTCGGCTGTGATCCTGACCTCGCTCAACGACCGTCCGACTGGAAGCTGTCGCGCGAGGTCTCGGAGGGCACTCCGGATTCGTGAGGGCGGTACCCTGGCGCGCGCCAGCTCCCGTGCGGTACGCAGCAGCACCAGATCCTGGAATGAAAAGCGATAGTCGTTACGAGGGCCGCGATCGGGGGTCAGGAACCCGGCTCGGGCTTGAGAGCGCACCTGCGTGGGAGAGAGGCCCAGGAGCCGGGCCACGTCGCGGGTGGTGAATGACTCCATGAGCCAACAATTTACGGAATACGGTACGCGCTGTCATCCTCGGCAACAAAAAGAGCCGAAGCCAACCAATGGCTTCGGCCCTCGACGGCAATGCAAGATCGATCAGCCGCGGCCCGCTGCTTTCCTCTTCCGCGGCGCTGCCTCGATCTCTTCGTCTTTTGCGGCGACCCGTTTTGCCGGCCTCTTCTCACCAGTGGCCGTACCTGCCTTGGCGAGGCTTGCCTTCAGGGCATCCATGAGATCGAGGATCTTTGTCTCCGGCGGTGCTGCCTCGGCGGTGATTTCCTGGCCTTCTACCTTCTGCTGGATAGCCTCAAGCACCCGCTCTCGAACGGTGTCCCGGTAGTACTCCGGCCGGAATTCCTCGGTTGAAGACTGCTCGATGAGTTGAGTGGCCAATGCCAGCTCAGCGTCTTTGACCGGGGTTTCCGGATGAGGCACTTCGGCGGCTGGCTTGAGCTCAGCCGGATAATGAAGCTGCTCCATGACCAAGACGCCATCTAAAGGACGCACCAGCACCAGGTGCTGCTTGCCCCGGGCGGAGTACTGACCCACCGCTGCGCGCCCCGTGGCTTTCAACGCCTCCCCCAGCAGGCGATAGGCCCGGTCGCCTCCCTTATCAGGACCCAGGTAGTACACTTTGTCCAGATACATTCGGTCGACCGCGTTGAGCGGAACGAACTCGGCGATGTCAATGGAATTGGTGGCCTTCTCGTCGAGGGCCTTGATCTCTTCAGGCGTGAAAGTGACGTACTGGCCTTTGGCGAACTCGTAGCCCTTGGCCATATCGTCCTTCTCGACGATTCCTCCTTCCTTCGAGCAGACGTACTGCTGCTTGAGCCGGCTGCCACAGGACTTGTGCAGCATGTTGAAGCTGACTGTCGCTGATGACTCGCTGGCGGAATACAGCGACACCGGGACTGAGACCAGCCCGAAGGAGATGGTTGCGGTTCCGATTGATCGTGGTGGCATTGGGACCCATATACGGCGCAAATCCGAAGCCCGCAAGTGAACAGCGACCAGACCACGCGGAACTAATTATCTGCGAAGAAGTTGGTTGATAACACCAAGACAGACGTGTCGCGGCCGCGCCTCATGCATCCGGCGGCGACTCTCTTAACTTTCCTGTCCATGCCCTCCCGCAAATCGGATCCCCTCTCGTCGTATCGATCCAAGCGATCGCTCGAGCGCACTCCCGAACCTGCCGGTTCTCTCGCCCGTCACGAGGACCTCAAGGCCGGCGGGTTGTTCGTGGTCCACAAGCACGCCGCGCGGCGGCTGCATTACGATCTGCGGCTGGAAATGGATGGAGTTCTCCGGTCGTGGGCCGTTCCGAAAGGGCCCTCCTTCAATACGTCGGACAAACGGCTCGCGGTACTGGTGGAGGACCATCCCCTCGAGTACGGCGACTTCGAGGGCCTCATTCCTGAGGGAAACTACGGGGCGGGAGCAGTGATCGTCTGGGATCGGGGTCGGTGGACTCCGAGCGGCGATCCGAGCGAGGGTATGGAGCAGGGGAAGCTGCTGTTCGAGTTGCACGGCCACAAGCTGCGCGGTCTCTGGACGTTGGTGAAGCTCAAGAAGGGTGAGAAAGAGTGGCTGTTCATCAAGGAGAGGGACGGCTACGCATCTGACGAGGTCACCTCGAGCGAAGCGTCGGTGCTGTCCGGCCTCACCGTAGAGGATCTCAAGGAGGGTCGCACGCCAGCCGATGGTATACGGTCAGAGCTGGTTCGCCTCGGAGCAAGTCGTGGAGAGGTACGGGCCGGGAACACCCGACTCATGTTGGCTGAGACAAGAGATCGGCCGTTTACTGACCCCGAGTGGCTGTTCGAGCTGAAGCTTGACGGATACCGTGTGCTCGCAGCGCGAGACGGCACCGCACGCCTGGTCTCCCGGAACGGCAACGATCTATCGTCCTGCTTCCCGGAAATCATTCAAGCGTTGCGAGCACTTCCATTCGAGCGGCTGGTTCTGGACGGCGAGCTGGTCGCCCTGGATGATGCGGGACGTCCCAGTTTCCAGCGATTACAGCAGCGAGCCCAACTCCGCAGAGCACTCGACATCCGGCACGCCAGCGTCGATTGTCCGGTAACCTTCTTTGCCTTCGACCTGCTCGGGTTCGAAGACTTCGACCTCCGGAGACTTCCACTCATCGAGCGGAAGGCGCTCTTGCGCAGGACCGTCCCGCCAGCCGGCGTGATCCGGATGCTGGATCACTTTCTGGCGGAAGGGGAGGTACTGTACCAACAGGTGCAGAGGCTCGGCCTGGAGGGAATCGTCGCCAAGCGTTCGAGCTCGGCCTACAAGGCAGGCCGCTCGCCTGCATGGGTCAAAATTCGCACCCGCCGCACTGAAGACTTTGTGATCGTTGGTTTCAGCGCGCCCAAGGGAAGCAGAAGCGGCTTCGGCGCGCTGTATCTTGGAGCTTATCGCGCAGGGCAGCTGATCTACAGCGGAAGAGCCGGGAGCGGATTCACCGAGCAGCAGCTCACGACCGTCCGGGCGAATCTTGAGGGAATCCGGCGGGATCATCCCGCCTGCGCCGGAACGCTCCCTCAGGAGCCGGGCACCAGTTGGGTGGAGCCCCGTCTGGTGTGCGAGGTTGAGTTCACTGAGTGGACCGAAGAGGGGTTGCTCCGGCAGCCGGTATTCCTCCGATTCCGGGATGACAAGGCACCGGAGGAATGCGTTGTCCGCGGGGGAGTGAGTGAGGGTGGAGAGCCAATCGGGGCCGTTACCGTGAGCCCTCCGACGTCGACCGGCCCACAGGCAAGCTCCGGGAAGGAGCGGAAGCGGCGATCCGACGATTCAACCCCAGAATTCACCAACCTCGACAAGATCTTCTGGCCCGAGGATGGGTATACCAAAGGCGATCTGATTGCCTATTATCGCGACATTGCTCGCTGGATTCTCCCGTATTTGGCCGAACGCCCCGTTGTCCTCACTCGCTATCCCGATGGCATTGCGGGCAAGTCGTTTTTTCAGATGGATGCGCCTCGATTCGTACCTGAGTGGGTTCGCACCGAGCGAATGTGGAGCGAACAGGCTGAGCGTGAGATAGACTATTTCATCTGCGATGATGAATCCTCGCTGCTGTATCTCATCAATCTCGGCACTATCCCACTTCACATCTGGGGTAGTCGGGCCTCCGACATCGGCCACCCCGACTGGTGCGTGCTCGATCTGGATCCCAAGGGAGCGCCCTTCGCCGACGTCGTTCGGGTTGCCCAAGCCACCCACGCACTGTGCGAGCGGCTGGGGCTGCCCAATTTGGTAAAGACCAGCGGATCTTCCGGTTTGCATGTCATGATCCCGCTGGGATGCCAGTGCCGACATGATGAGGCACGCAGTTTAGGAGAGCTGTTGGCCCGTCTGATCACAGCCGAATTGCCGGAGATCTCCACCGTTACCCGGCAGGTGTCCCGGCGGGAGGGGAAAGTGTACCTCGATTACCTGCAGAACGGCGCGGGGCGGCTTATTGTTGCTCCGTTCAGCGTCAGGCCGCTGCCTGGTGCGCCGGTCTCTGCGCCACTGCGCTGGAGCGAGGTTACTCCCGATCTCGATATCAAGAGTTTCACGATCCGCAACATGCCGGGGCGTATGCGAAAGCTGAAGCGCGACCCACTCGAGGACATCCTGCGATTGACTCCGGATCTTGCGGCAGCGCTGGAACGGGTGAAGAGCATTCGAGATGACTGAAGCCGCCGACCTGCGTCTCGGTATCAGCGATGCGATCGGCGAGGTTTCCGCATTTCTCCTCCGTCCTCCAGATGCCTGGCTGCTCTACGTGCTGGCCCACGGCGCCGGCGCCGGCATGAGACATCAGTTCCTCGAGACAGTCTCGGCGTCGCTGGCCGCCGCCGGTGTCGCGACCTTCCGGTTTCAGTTTCCCTACCTGGAAGCCGGGCGCCGTCGCCCTGACGTTCCGGCGGTCCTGGAGGAAACAGTGCGGGCAGCGGTGACCAAGGCCGGTGACATCGTGCCGGAACTGCCCGTCATCGCCGGTGGTAAGTCGCTGGGCGGCAGGATGACGTCGAGCGCCGCCGCGACTCGGCCACTACCGCGTGTTAAAGGTCTGGCCTTTCTCGGTTTTCCGCTGCACCCTCCAGGAGACCCGGGTATCCACCGAGCCGAGCACCTGCAACAGGTCGATGTGCCCATGCTGTTCCTTCAGGGCACCAGAGACGCGTTCGCCCGGCTCGATCTCATCACCGGGGTCTGCCAAGGATTGGGGTCCAGGGCGACGCTGCACCAGGTCGAGGGAGCCGACCATTCATTCGGAATCTTGAAACGGTCCGGGCGTTCGCCGGCCCAAGTGATCGTCGAGCTGACCAGCACGATCGTTCACTGGGGCCGGGCGCTCGTGCCGGTAAGCGCATGAGCTTCGAGCCCACTTTTCAGCAGCGCAGGGCGATTGAGTCGCCACTTGGGCCGGTATTGGTGGTTGCAGGACCCGGCGCAGGGAAAACGTACTCCCTGATCTGCCGGATCCAGCATCTCATTCAACGGTTCGGGTTGGAGCCTCGCCGGATTCTCGCCGTCACTTTTACCAACATGGCGGCAGAAGAGATTGCGGCCCGACTCCATGAGAGCGGTGGCTTTGGACGGGAAAGTGTCACTCGCGGAACTTTGCACTCCCTCTGCTTCAAGATCCTGCGTGACTTCGCAACCCGCTGCGGGCTCCGTCCCGGCTTCGGGATCGCAGATCAGGATTACCAGCTGAGTCTACTCAAGCGGTTGCGAGTTCCGGAGAAGCGGCGCGCCCAGGTGCTTTCGCTGTTCGGGTTGTATCGCCTGCAAGGCCGGCCTCTGGGAGAGCGGGGAACCGAGCTCCTCGCCCGTTACCAGGAGCGGCTTCGGGCTCACAATCTGGTGGATTTCGACGACCTCGTCGTGCTGACCGAGCGATTACTCCGAACCGACCCTTCCGCTGCCGCTGAGCTTCGGGCATGTTGGGATTATCTCCTGATCGACGAATTCCAAGATTTGAGTCCGGTGCAGTATGGCGTACTACGTCAGCTTGCCGAGACCCACCGCAATATCTTCGGCGTAGGGGACGACGAGCAGTCCATATTTTCCTGGGCCGGCTCGGATCCCCACATCATTCAGCGATTCCGCGACGACTTCGATCTCGGGCAGCCGATCGTGCTGGATCAGAACTGCCGCTGCTCGGTCCAGATCTTCGACACCGCCAAGCGACTCATCGCCTGCAACCCCCGACTGTTCGAGAAGCGGATCGAAGCGATCCGAAACTCCACTTTTGACGTCGTGGTCCAGACTTTCGAGACCGAGCACGAGGAGGCCGGTTGGCTCCTCGAGGATATTCGGCGGGATCGGGATGGGAGCGGCCTCAGCTGGGGTAACTACGCCTTGCTCTATCGGTCACACCGGCTAGGCCGCTACCTCGAGGAGTCCCTGGTGCGCGCCGGGATCCCCTGTCGGCTCGCTCAAGGACACGCCTTGAGCGATGACAAGATCGTTCGCTGGGTCCTCTCTTCCCTTCGGGTCATCCAGGCACCAGAAGATCCCGTCCGTCTTGGCATTCTCGCGGAACACGCGCTGCCGCCTGCATTACGTCAGGAGGTGCAGAGGACGTTCGTCAAAGGGAAGGATTTGGTAGCGAATCTCCGGATCTTCGCGGCGTCACGATCCCGAGGCGATGCCGACTCCAGACGGGTATGGCGTCTGATCTACCACCTCGAGAACCTGAGGGGCATGGCCCGATCACATCATTCACTGGCTGGTCTGGTGGACGAGCTGCTCACCCGGCCCATCGGAATCGGTCGCAACCCGCTGGAGGAGCGGCATCAGGACCTTAGCGACCCAGTCACCTTTTCCGGCGCCGCCTTCCTGGCCGGACAGTTGAACCGGGCGATCGCCTTGCGACAGCGAGTCTGGGTGGAGGCGGCCGGCGGCTTGGGCATCCCTCTCGTCGCGATGCTGCGGGCAAGTGGATTTGCTGATGTGAGGAGGTTGGTCGCCCATGATCAGCCCGGCGCCTCCGATCTCGTGCTCAGGGTGGGAGACGGGAATGGCGGGTGGGCGCTTCGCCTTTTCAAGGCCCTGCAGCTGGTCCACACCGCCGGTCTCAAGAGCGACTTTGATGATTTCGTTGCCTTCGATATCGAGACCAGCGACTTCGATATCGAGACATGCGAGATCGTGGAAATCGCCGCGGTCCGGGTGCGCAAGCGGGTGGTGGTCGGAAGGTTCCATAGCATGGTGGCGTGCTGCCGACCGATCACACCGCGGGCCACGGAGGTCCACGGATATACCGATCGTGATCTGTCCCAGGCGCCGCAACTGGCGGATGTCTGGTCTCGCTTTCGTGCATTCGTCGGTGATGACATCCTGATCGCCCACAACGGTCAGGAGTTCGATGTCCCGGTTCTGCGCCGGGTGTGTGATGGTTTTTCAGGCCTTGACGACCTGATCTTTTACGACACCCTCCCACTGGCAAGGTCGCTGATCGACGGAAGCGCCAAGCTCACCGAGCTTGCTGCCAGATTTAACGTGGAGGTCGGGCGGGCTCATCACGCCTTCGACGATGCGTATATGCTGGCGGGGGTCGTGCCTGCGCTCAACGAGCTCAGAATGCGAAGAGCTCGGAAGATCTCCTCGATCAATCTTCTGGATCAGCTGGGGTTGGCGATGGCGCTGGAGGTTAACCCCGCCCCATCGGAAGAGGAGAGTGTGTTTCGGGAGATTAGCCGACCTTTCACGCTGGGACGGTACAGCGACTGTCTCGAGAACTATTCCGTCGAGGTGAGTCAAAGTCCGCAGGGCTCACTTTCGCTCGATGAAGTGATCGAGCGGCTCGGAGGTCGCGCATTGATGGAGCGACTTCGCGCCGAGCAGCCAGTAGCGGAACGCTACCCGGTGGCGATCGAACGGCTGCGCACTCTAGTGGAAGCCAGTATGGGAGAGACCCTGTCCCAGCAGATCGATGACCTCCTCTGCCGGGCTGCCCTGTCCACCAGCGCGGGTGCGGAGACCGACCCCAATAGGGTCAACCTCTTGACGCTCCACTCTACTAAAGGGTTGGAATTCTCCCGGGTCTATATCGTCGGAGTCGAGAACCATCAACTCCCGGGATGGAAAGCTCTGGATGAGGACCTAGAGCAGGAGATCCAGGAAGCACGACGCCTGCTCTACGTGGGAATGACCCGCGCCAGAGACCGGCTGGTCCTCACCCGCGCCGACCGTCGGTCGGGTGTTGGTACCGGCGGGAGTCTGTTCCTGATCGAAGCCGGGCTTCTGGGGGCCGGCTGCGATGCTGCTGAAGTTGGCACACCTCCTGCATTGGCCGACCAGGTCACATTCAGGTAGGCACAATGAAGCGCATCGCTTGCGCCCTGCCGCTTTTGGCGGGGATCCCGAGTTTCTTGTCGGCACAAGTCAATCTCTCGTTTCCGCGGCTTCAGCGGCCGGTCGTACGTGCAGCGCTGGGCCCACTCGCGGTCGTGGCCACGCTGGACCCGCGCGGGGTGCCGGTTCACGCCGCGCCCAAGACCACCGTACGGACCACTTCACGTTCCAGGAAATCGAGCACCACGAGCGCCAGCGCGGCCGGCATCCTGGCTACAGCGAAGCGCTATGTCGGTACCCACTATCGCTATGGAGGCGAATCGCCTACGACTGGATTCGATTGCTCCGGGTTCGTTCACTATGTCTATGCCAAACATGGAGTCGCGCTGCCGCGCACCTCTCGGCTTCAGGCACGCGCAGGCGATGCCTTGCCTCTCAGCGTCGAGGCGTTGCAGCCTGGGGACTTACTCCTGTTTGCCAGCAGCGGCACGCGAGTCAATCACGTTGCCATTTACGTCGGGAACAATCGGATTCTCCACTCCAGCGCGGGCGCGGGTGGGGTAGTCTACGACGATCTCTCGACGCCGCGAGGGCGCTGGTACTTGAAACGGCACGTGGCATCACGCCGCGTTTTGTAAGGAGGCCTGCGGGCTCTTCTTCTCCCCTCCTCGGGAATTCCCTAGATTGAGACGACGCCGCACCCTCGCACGGAGTCTCCCAGCATGCCCCGGATCGAGCCGCTTGATCCCGAAGCCGCGGTCCCAGACGCTCGGGCCGCAGCCGACGCTCACGTCCGCACTCACGCGCGGATGACGAACATGAAGCGAACACTTCTTCAGTCCCTGCCCGCGTTCAAGGCACTGATGGAGTGGTACCCTCTCCGCGATACAGTCCAGCCCTTCCTTGGCGAACGGCTCACGACCCTCTTCGCTCATGCCATCTCGGCGGAGACGGACTGCTTGATCTGCTCCACGTTCTTTCGGCGAATGCTCATTCAGACCGGCGAGAATCCCGAACGGCTCAAGCTCGATGAGCGGGAAACCGCGGTGTTGGAGTTCGGGAGGGCATTGGCGGTGTCTCCCTTCAAGGTGCCGGATCCGGTCTTCCACCGACTGGAGCCCTACTTCAACCCGAGCCAGATCGTGGCCTTGACCGCTTTCGGGGCGATGATGGTCGCCACCAACGTGGTGAATAACGCCCTCGACATCGACCTCGATGAATACCTCCAACCCTACCGCAAGGGCGTGCGTGAGAGCGCTTCCACCCTGTCCAATCGAGCCTGATGGCTGAATTCGCCGGCAAGGTTGCCTTCATCACAGGAGCTGCCCACGGTCAGGGCCGGGCGACGGCACTGGCGCTCGCTCGTGAAGGAGCCCGGATCGCGGGCTTCGACATCGCCCGTCCCCTCACGTATCCCGGCTACGCAATGGGCTCGTCCGGCGACCTGGAGTCGCTCGCCGAGGCCTGCCGTGAGGCGGGGAGCCCGTGCGTGACGTTTGCTGGGGACGTGCGGGATGATTCCGCGGTGACCCGAGCCGTCGACGCAACAACCGCCCACTTCGGTCGCATTGATATCCTCTTCAACAATGCCGGCATCTGCGCATACGGCCTGGCCCACGAGCTCACCGAGGACGCCTGGGATGCGATGCTGGACATCAACCTCAAGGGCGCCTGGCTAGTTGCCCGGCGAGTGATCCCGGTGATGATCCGTCAGCGTGCAGGGGTGATCATCAATAACTCTTCCATCGCGGGTCTGCGGGGGATGGCGCGGCTCAGCCACTACGCCGCATCCAAGTGGGGACTCACCGGCCTGACGAAGTCCTGGGCCATCGAGCTTGCACCCTACGGAATTCGGGTGAACTCGCTCCATCCCACTGGGGTCAATACTCCGATGAATGACGGCTTAGCGGCGCTCGAGGGACTCACGCCCCAGGAAATCGCCGAGCGTTCAGCCGGCAATCTGCTGCCAGTCCCCTGGATTGAGCCTGAGGATGTGGCCCAGGCCGTTCTCTACCTCGCCTCGGAGAGGGCGCGATTCATCACCGGTGCTCCCCTCGTCCTTGATGCCGGCTTGCTGACTCGCTAGGAGAGAGCTCCTGAGCTCGGGGAGCTCGCGACCGAGAATTCCCGGGATTATGTTCCGCTGAGAGGGGTTAACGATACGTAGTCGCTTTTGGGGAAGAAGATGTTCGTCACTATCCGCAGGTACAGTCCGAAGAATGGGGCCATCACCAAGGCCGCCCTCGAGCTTCTCCGCCGCCAGATCCACGACGAGTTCATTCCGAAGGCCGAAGGCATTCCCGGATTTTGTGGTTACTACGTGGTGAACGTGGAGAACCGGGAGCTGATAACCCTTTCCATCTACGAGACGCTCGACGGATCCACGGAGTGTACCCGCTGTGCCGCGGAGTACACGCTACGAAATCCACTGATTTACGAGCTGGGACGCCCCGAGATTACCGAGGGAGAGGTATTGACCTCGGCCCCGGTTCAGCCCTCGCAGATTGGGGCTGGAGAGGCCGCCGCGACGGCTCTCGCCTTGTGGTATGAGGAATCACGGGGTATTCTTCTCACCGCATCCGAGCGGTGACCTTTCAGCCAGGTGATGCTCCCAGAGGGCTGGCAGAGCGCCGGCCCTCTTTGCTTTCATCTTCCGGCGAGGAGCACGGCATGACCGAAGTCAAGCTGAGTGATGAAGACAGTCTGGAACGCGCGCTCAAGCTGTTCAAGCGGAAACTTCAGAAGTCGGGCCTGTTCGGCGAGTTGAGACGGAGACGCCATTACGTGAAGCCCAGCGAAGCCAGAGCGATTAAAAGTGCGGCCGCGATCCGGCGCAAACGGAAGAAAAAGGTGACCACCGATACCTGGTAGGGTATCGGACCCGTCGGAAGAATCAGGCGGATCCCTGACCAGTAAAAGGACATCCGGAGCCAGATCGGCTCCGGATTTGTGTTTTCCAGCCAACGAGTGGCGACTAAGCCGCTGCCCGGCGACTGGTCATGGCGCCGGCAAGCAGCTCGGACAGGTAACCTAGGACCGCACCAGCGACGAGTGCGAGGATCGTCTTAGTCCAGCTGCCATTTGCCCCCACCACCACACTCACCGCGGTGGCGGCACCCAGAAAGGCTCCCGGGATGAAGGACAGCGCCGGGATCTTGGCCTGAAGAACCATGAAGAGCGCCGCAACCCCGACCAGCACGGAGAGCACCGGCACGCCTCCGCCGAAGCTCTTCCAGGCGGTCAGCGCCAGGAAGGCCCACAAGACGCCGGAGAGATTGGAAGCGATGGTCTTGCTCAGTCCGGTGGTCTTCCCACCCGCCGCGAAAAAGCAGCCCCAGGCTATGATGCCGGCCCAGACCGGTAACGCGGCTACACCCAAGGCAACGTAGGTCCACCCAGCGATCAGGATCCCAATGCTGATGCCAAGAGCGACGAGCACGTCCATAGGCCACCTCCGGTAGAAGGGCACTGCAAGGGTCTTTCCGGGGTACTTCGAACAGAGAGGAAAGACCGGACGTTAACGTCTCGTCATTTCGGGAACGGGAGGAGTGGCTAGCGTACTATCCCGGCGCGGGGCCGTCAAGGCCTCCCTACCTCAGCGTTTCTCCACGTCGGCACGCAAACGCAGCAGCGCATCCTCGGTTGCTACCAGCTCGCCGCGGGCTTCGTTGAGCTGCTGTTGTTGGCTTTGAACAAATCGGCGGTAGGGGGCGATGGCCTCATTGATGCGACCGGTGGACTGCTCCAGTTCGAGATGCACCTGGCGGGTCAACGCATCCTTGAGCTGAGTTCTCAAGTGGGCAATCCGCCGCTGAAAATCCCGTTGGGCCTGGCGGCGCTTGCGGGGCAGGATGTAAAAGCCGCCGACGGCCAGCGCCGCGGCGAGCAGAATGCCGGTGAGATCGGCCGCAGCTCCGGTGACAACCGTGACGACGATCGTTCCCAGCCCGATCGCGCCTGCCTCGGCCAGCGCGGTGCTCGCAAACGCGCCCTGGATTTCATTGGCAATGGTGCGGGACTCTGCTTCGCGGTTGTAACTCCCAACGACTTCACGCGACACCCGGCCAATCGAGTCCAGTAGCGCCTGGCGGTTGTACCCAAAGCTCGGACCGACTTCGCCGATCATACCTTCCCGGTGACGGGACAGCTGGCGGCGGTCGATGTAGCCGCTGATGTCCTGCCACAGCTTATGGTTTCGCTCCACGATCCAGTCGATCACCCGGCCGACTTCCTCCTCCATCGCGCGCGGTGTCTCCGCGATCACTTCGCGTTCGAACGCCCGCTTCACCCCTTCGCTGTCCATCAAGCTCTTGATCCGGCCAATCCGAATCGTCTCTTCGAAGAATCGTGACCCTCGACGCTCCATATCACTGAGCAACACATCAAGGCGCCCCAATCGTGGCTCGAAGTCCCGCAACATTTCCTGATGAAACATGGCGAGCTGCTGATCGATGTTTTGTAATGCTTCCACGTCCTGGGCCAGCAGCTTGAGCCGCTCGAAGGTGGCTTCCTTGTACTTCGAAGCGAGCCGGAGCCCGACATTGAGCGGATTGAGCAGCTTGAGTCGGACCCGCTCCTCCTGATCCAGAGTGTTGAGGAGGTAGTCCTCCACACTGCCGAGGCCACTCTCATTCCATCGCTCAGGATCGTCCACCCCTCCCTCTCTGGCGTCCAGTGCGCTCCGGGCGCTCACCGCGAAGATCTGTGGCCTCTCACCCAAAAGTGTGGCGGCGTTCTCTCCGACGTATCTGATGACCTGCTCCCGCTCATCCTCCCGGGTCAGGATGTCGATCTTGTTTACGATGAAGACGATCTTCTTGCCCCACTCCCTGATCTGCTCCAGGAATGCGCGCTCGCTTTCCGTAAACGGCCGGTCGGCTGAGGTGACGAACAGCACCAGGTCCGATCGGGGCACGAAGTCGCGGGTCAGCTCCTCGTGGCGGCGGATAATGGCATTGGTCCCCGGGGTATCCACGATGTTGATCTCCCGGAGCACCTCGGCGGGATGAGTCCGCTCCAGCAGGTAGGCCTCCCGCAGGTGTTCGGAGATTGTCTCGCCGTGTCGCAGGATGTTGATGCGATCGGTGGTCGGGGTAACCCCTTCGGGCAGCACCCGCTCGCCCAGGAGTGCATTGATGAAGCTGGACTTTCCCGAATTGAACTCGCCGGCAATCACCAGGAGGAATAGACCGTTCAGCTGTTCTCGAGCCTCCTGAAAACGGCGCAGATCGTCTGCCGAGACGTCCGTGCCGAAACGCTCGAGTGCAGTGGCGAGCCGTTGCAATAGCTCTTGCTCTCGAGCGCGAAGCTCCTGCTCCTTCTTGGAGAGTACGCCCTTCCGCGCCAGCAGCTTGCCGATCACATGGCCTCCCACGCTGTCGGTCTTATCGGTCCCGGCAAATGTGCTCTGCGGGAGGAACCTGGGTAAGCACCAGGCGGATCAGAGGCGAGCCGCTGGATGGTCCTTCAGGTATCGCGCGACGACTTTCAAATCGGCAACGAACTGCCGCCTGGCATCGTCCCTTGCGTCGTCCGGTGCTCGGAGGATCGAGGAGGGATGGACGGTTGCTACGACGACTTCCGCGAGCTCCGATGGCAGCGGCTTGCCTCGATTCTGGGTGACACGAAACTGCTTGCCCAGCAGGGCCTGGGCAGCGGTGGCGCCAAGTGCGACCACCACCCGCGGCTTCACCAACCGGATCTCCTCTCGAAGCCAGGGATTGCAGGCGCGAACCTCCCCCGCGGCGGGCTTCTTGTGTAGCCGCCGACCACGTTCGATCACAACGAATTTGAAGTGCTTCACTGCATTCGAGAGGTAAACTCGCTGGCGGTCGATCCCGGCCCCTTCGAGCGCCGCATCGAGCATGCGCCCCGCGGGGCCCACAAATGGATGTCCCTGCCGATCCTCCTGATCTCCCGGCTGCTCGCCGACCAACATGACTTCAGCTTTGCGAGGTCCCTCCCCGAAGACCGCCTGAGTCGCATTCACCCATAGATCGCAGCCGCGGCAACGCTGCACGGCTTCCCGCAGCTTCGGCAGCGTTGGATTTGGTGGAATGAAATCGGCGGCAGACCTCGTCGAGACCTGGCCCGGTGAGCGTAGCGCTCGCATGAGGTCATGGTAAGTAGTCAGTCGGGGTGGTGACGTGGTGCGGGTCACCTAGCGGAGCGATGCAGCCAATCGTATGATAGGGACGGCGGATGAATTACCAGCCGCCATCCCACGTACAATCGATCGGTCTTCCCGGGGTATGCCTCTTGCGCATCACATACGGGCACAGCGCAACATCATGCGCTAATTCCCGTTACTGCCGCCGAGAGGAGCCCTGAGTGCTCCGGCGGGACCGATCCGTACGATCAGCTTACCGGCGGTAATCATGAATCAGCCCGTAAATCGACTCTTCCTGGTGGTTGGCCCGTTCGTCGGCGTGGCGCTGGGCCTCCAGGGCTGTGGCATTCCTACATCGACGGCCGACCTCACCCCAGGTCCGGATCAAGTCGAGTTCACCATGACCCCGTCGGTTGTTCAGTCGGGTGGATATACCATGGTGAAGGTAGTAAGCCCATCAGCTGACAGTATCAGCATAGAATCTCCCGACGGCTCGGACCGTTTTTGGGGTGCCGGCCCAACGCTGCTCGCCCGACTCGGAAGCGAATTTGGTGATACCATGCCTGGCCCCGAGTTCGCTGTGCGCGAGCGCGGCCAGCTGTTCGACGTACTGAAGAAGCCGATTAAGGTGGTGGTCTGCCGCAGGAACAATTGCCGCGAGTTCTACCGTGAGCTCGCGGTGAAGCTGCCCGAGCGTAATGAGCGGTCCGTTGCCATCACCGGGGGCTGGAGCACCGCTTTTACCAAGCGTGCCGTAACCAGCCGCGACAAATCGGTGTTCCTCAAGGAAGCCCTCAGCCACGCGGTCTGGAATGTCCAGGCCGAGATGGCGACCGGCGCGTTCAACGCACGCTTGCAAGGCTTCTATGGAGCAGATGAGCGGGGAGGGTCCCTCGACCTGTCCCGGGAGATCAAACGCATGGGCGAGGGCATGAGCTACGGGTTAGCCATGCGCGTCGCTGCGACTCACGCTGAGTGGCTTCCCAGCGATCAAAGCTCTGTCCTGACGAGGGCAACGGCGTACCGAGCCAGCATCGGCCCGAGCATCATGATCAAGGGTCTCACCGCCAGCTCTCAGATCGGGATCTACACCGATGGGAAGGAGACCCTTCAAGAGGTCAGCACATTCTTGTCGCTGAACGGCGGATTGACTGAAGTTCGGAGCCCGGTAACGGTCACCGTAGAGAAGACTTTCGCGTTTGGCGGAGAGCCCATGATCCCCCGCCGCCGGGACCAACTTGAGCGCCTCACGGTCGGAGTCGACTTGATTCGCAACTTCGCCTTGCGGGTAGGAATGACGACTCACCGGAGTGCCTGGCCGACGGCGAACCGTGCTACCGATCTGCAGGCCAGTGAGATTTACTACACTATTGGCGGCCAATATACGATAAGTTGGTAATAAACAACGAGTTAGACTTGACAGTGGGACCGACAGTCGAAGGCGGAGATCAAGAGTGGGCCGAGCGACGAAATTGAGCGCTCGGCCCTTTGCTTTGGGGGTGTGCCCTGCGACTCGGTATGCGTCTCAAGCAGTATGTATGTGAGCGACCCGGCAAGCATTCGAGCCTGATGGCGACTCCCCGCGGGAACCCCCGGTGGTGGCCGTATGTTAGCTAGAGCAGGGAAGTTGGCGTTGGTTACCCGCGATGGCGGATACAAACTGGAAATAGGAGCAGGGACTGTGGCAGGTACCAAGAAGACCCGTCCGCGGCGTTCACCCCGTCCAGCCGCACTGGCCCGGGCGGTAGACGAGGGGCGGGAAAGCCTGGATTTCTACCTCAAGGAGATCAGTCGGATCCCCCTACTGAAGCTGGAGGAGGAGACGGCTCTCGCGCGGCGCGCGTTCAAGGGTGATGTCGATGCCCAGGAAAGGCTGGCTCGGCACAACGTCCGGTTCGTGGTGTCGGTGGCGAAGAAGTTCCAGAACCGTGGCGTACCGCTCATGGACCTGATCGGCGAAGGGAACGTGGGTCTCATGACCGCTGCCCGGAAGTTCGATCCCGATCGGGGCGTGAAGTTCATCTCCTACGCCGTGTGGTGGATTCGCCAGGCGATTCAGGCAGCTATCGCGCGGCATGGTCGCCCCGTGCGCCTGCCCCTGAACCGTACTGCGGACCTTACCCGGCTCGGTCGCGTGACCACCTTGCTCACTGAGAAGCTTGGGCGGGTGCCGACCACCGAGGAATTGGTCTCGGCAACTGGCCTTACGCCTGAAGCGGTGCGGTCGCTCGGAGCGCTCCATATCGAGGCGCTGCGGTTGGATCAGCCGATTAGGGAGGGAGAAGATCGCGGGCGTTTGGATCGGTTCGTTCCTCTCACTCAGGAGGGCACCGATGCCACCACGCTCGCGAACAGCCGGACCCACGACCTCGAGGTGGCCCTGGCAGCCCTTCCGCCGCGGGATGCCAAGGTGCTGCGACTGTACTTTGGACTTGATGACGGCAACAGCCGCACACTGGAAGAGATCGGACGTATGATGGGGGTAACTCGCGAGCGAATTCGTCAGCTCCGCGACCGGGCCCTTCGTCAACTCAAGGAGGAGCACGGGGACATGCTCCGAGAGCTTGCAGCCTGATCTATAAAGCCTCAGGTACTGAAAGCCCCGTTCCTTCTGGAACGGGGCTTTCTTGTTGGTACCTTGCCTGGCCCGTTCATCCTTGACCTCCCGCTGGTTGCCCGAGGCTAGAGGCTCCTAGGTAGACCAGCGCCTGCTCCAACTCGGCTCGCCCCGGCACAACACCTTGTGCCAGGTTGGCGGAGCCGCCTCCCCGGCCTCCTACCATCGTCAGCGCGCCCTTCAATACGCCTGCCGCATTGATTCCGGAATCCGAACTGGTCGAGAGCACGACCGCAGGTGATTCCGCGGCGATGCCGATGAACAACGCACGGGGCAGGGTGGCGAACGCCTGGGCTACTCTCCTCAGGGTTTCAAGCGAGCTCACATCGTCCCGCAGAACGACGGTACGAAAACCCTTTGCATCCGGGGCAACGGCTGCGTAAAGCTCGCGTGCTTGTAGAAGGTCCACTCGGCTTTCCGCCTCTCGCCGGGCCGACTGGGCCACCTTTAACTCTGCCCGTTGGGCCTCAAGCACGTGAGGGATCTCGTCCGGCGATGCGGAGAGCTCTCCCGCAAGACGAGATAGAAGAGCATAGTCCGCCCGGGCCTGAGCGATCGCTCGACCACCGCAGAGGAACTCTAGCCGGGTTGCCTTGCGCACTCGCTCGATCTTCCGGATTAGTATGGCTCCGATTTCCCCGGTTGCCCGGACGTGGGTGCCACCACAAGCACTCCGATCGAGCTGTTGAATGGTGACGATTCGGATCGTGCCAGTGCGGGTGGGCCGCTTTCTCAGTCCGATGGCCTCCGAAGCTTCCTCGAAGCTGACCTGAACCGGGCGGTTTTCGACCACGACCCGATTCGCGGTCGCCTCCAAAACGGCGGCCTGTGCGCTGGTCAACTGCGGACTTTCCAGGTCGATGGTCGACGTCTCCCTTCCAAAGTGAACCGCCACCGTGGAATACCCCAGGCTATCGGCGGCCACCGCCGATAGGAGATGTTGCCCAGTATGCTGTTGCATATGGTCGAACCGGCGGGACCACTCTACTTGACCGGCGACTCGGTCGTCCTGGATTGGGGAGGCCAACACGTGTGCAACTCGTTCGCCTTCGTCAACGACATCGATCACCTGCACACCGGCCAGCTGGCCGGTGTCGAAGGGCTGTCCGCCGGAGGTGGGATAAAACGCGGTCCGATCAAGATAGATCCGCCTGCCTGCGTCACTTCGCTCGACAACCGAGGCTTCGAAGTCACGCAGGTACGAGTCGGCGTAATAGAGACGTTCGGTCACGGAATCGGGTGCCCTCGGACAATGGCTAGCTAGCCGAAATAGGGGACCGCGATAGCCACGACGGAAGGGGGAGTCCAGTCTCCTGGGAGGGAATTCAGCGCTTTACGTCACGCGGATTGGCGTAACGACCGGCGCGGTCAACTCGCTCATGATTTGACGCTGGATTTCAGCGGCAAAATCCACAACCGCCGAAAGCTCATCAGCGAGGTGGTGAAGTTCAGCAGGCTGTAGCATCGGATCGCCGCCGAGGGTCGCGGCCTCCTCTTGGAGCATGGCAAAGCCAGCATGCGCAAATGCCATCCGCTCCCATAAAGGAAGGACCAGCTCCAGCTGAGCAGTAGAAAGCGAAGCGGTGGTCCGCTCGAATTCACGTTCCAGAGGTCCCAAAACCCTCGCTAGCTGGTCAGCCAGGGCCCGCGCCCGCTCGGATCCTTCACCGGGTAGGGTATCGGTCGTTGCGGCGATGGCCGATGCCCAGAGCTGGAGATCGTCGTATTCCTGCCCGAGGGTCGTCAAGGCCGCCTGGCTCGTGTCGTAGCGGGGCGGTAGATCGGCTGGTCCGAGATTCCCCAGCACGAAGGCGCCTGCTGCGAGTGCTGAGAGTGCAAGAATTCGCAGCAGACTGCCTCCAGGGATTCTCGGAGCGGGATAAGAACTGCGGGAAAGTGAGCCCATGCGCACCAAACTTGGTGGCCGGCAGCTGGCTTGTCTGTGACAGCCGATACCAGAGCCGACGGGCGTCCACTACCATCGTGCGGATACCCTGCGACCCACCTCTTTCCAGATACTGCGCAAAAATCCAAGTGTCAAGCAGAGCTCCCCCGCCAACCCCGCAGCGCCCGCACATAGTCGTGTAGCACCAGGAATTTTTCGAATAGAATGACTCCCTTGCGCTTGCGCCCGAATTCACCGAACAGGTCACGCAGCCGACCCCGGCGGGTGACGTAAAAGCGGAATGTCTCGGCAAAATCTTCCTGCGGGTGTTTCGCGGCGTAGGCGCTGACGTGATTCGATGGCGCAATCGCAATCCGTCGCCGCTGAAAGTAGACCCAGGTGTTGTCCATCCCGCGGTAGGCCTTGTCCACCTCGCCGAAGGCGCGGCGGAACTGTCGGGTCCGGGTCCACTCCCAATGATGGTAGAGAAAGCTGTGCCCCAGCTCGTGGGTGATGAGACCGACAAGCATCGTCCAGGGGATTTCGTCCCGACGGCGCTTGCCCACCACGTATCGTTGCTCGATTTCCACCATGTTGGGATACTTCGGATCTACCCCAGAGACGCCGGGACGAAGAAGGAGGCGGTAGCCCCAGTCTTTGATTCTCGAGACCAGGAGCAAGCGCCGGACGCGGGTGAGTGCCCGAGGGATCAGGTCTCGTCCGGTGGAGTCCGCACCGCACCAGGGGCAGGCGTTCATCAGGTCATCGACGCCCCGGCCACAATGAGGACATTCCCCCTCGAAGAATCGCTCTTCGTTCCAATGCTGTGGTCGGCCGCACCAGGGGCAGTACGGCATTGGATATTGAACGCCGCCGCCGCACCCCCAATCGCAGCGGGCATCCTTTCGGAACCCTCTGGGCGCCTTGAGCGGCTCATCGCTGGAAAAGCCTTCCTCGTGAATGTCGGCCCCGCACCAGGGGCAGAAGGCGAAAGACTCTGAGACTGCCCAACCGCACCTGTAGCACTCTGCTCCGGTAAGGCCGCCCAGATCGCCCCAGCGATGGGCGCGCCCGCACTCCGAGCAAAATCCCATGTAGCGCTGCACCCGGTGACCGCAGACGCAGCGCTGTTCGCGGGGCCAGGCCCGAGTGCGCCGGCGCCTACGCGCGCACATACCGGCCGACGGCCGCGTCCACAATGCGCTGGATGAAGTCGCAGTACTCCATGCCTGCTTTTGCTGCCGCATTCGCCATGTCGTGTCCGTAGCTGATGAAGGGGTTGGCGTTGGCCTCGAGAACCCAGACGCCACCGTCCGGGGAGAGTCGGAGGTCGAGCCGAGCGTAGTCGCGAAGCCAGAGTGCTCGATAAGCGACCCGGCACGTTTCCATGATCCGATCTCGGACTGAGCGGGACAGCGGTCGGGCCATGACGTTTCGGATTCCTTTGCGCTCGCGGTAGGACTCGTCCCACTTGGCGAACAGGGTAGCGATCCGCTCCTCCGGTCGGGTCTTTCTTTTGTCGAAGACCAGCTCAGTCATGGGAAGGACCTCGAGCTCGTCGTCGTTCCCAATGATGCTGACGTAGAGCTCCCGGCCGTCCACAAACTCTTCGGCGATCGCTCCCTGACCGAACCGCTCATGAACGAATGCAACCCGCTCGGCCAGGGAGTCCGGGTCCTGCACCACCGATGCCTGAGCAATACCCGCCGAGGCATCGGCCTGCAGTGGTTTGACGATGAGTGGGAAAGTCAGGTTAGGCGGTGTAGTGATCTTTTCGTGCAGCCGATAACTCACAAAACCGGGTACCTGAATCCCAAAATAGGCGAGCACCTTCTTGCTGATTGCCTTGTTGCGGGTGACCTGGAGCGACAGAGGGGGCGCCCCGGTGTAGCGATAGCCCTCTGCCTCGAGCAATCCGGGCAGCAAATACTCAAGCGACTCGTTTCCGCGGTATGCCTCGGCGCCGTTGAAGACCAGCTCGGGTGCCCACTCATCCAGATGACTAATCAACCGTTCCAGGTCATCGCGCACACCGAGTAACCGCACCTCGTGCCCGCACTCGCGGAGTGCGTGGGCAATCTGGTACTCCATCTCGGGCTCGTCTGCCTGCCAGGCGGCAACCTCTTTCTCCATCTGGCGCTCGTGTTCAGCGTGATCCCAGCCAGAGTAGGGCGTGTCAAAGACGACGGCGATGCGCATGATGGGTAGCAAGATTTCCGGAGTTGCCTCTCAATGCCAGTTGGGAACCGCTCCCTCTCGCCTCCCTCCGCTACTCCACTACCTCGCGAAATGCCCGAAAGCGACCTCTGAAAGAAGGCGTAAGTGATTGCTGGCCAATCATCTGGTCACTGGCTCGACCATTGCTCCTGATGGATGAGACGTGACACTTACTGCACTTCCCTCACGAACTCAACGAGCCATTCATGCGCTGTCGTTTGGTCACGACGCTCCTTATTGCTGTCGCGAGTGGTGTTCTCAGTGTCAGCCACCTCGCGGCGCAGGAGCTGACCGCCTCGGAGCTGGCCCGAGTGGAGCAGTGGTTCCGGCAAACCGCTGACCGCACTGGGGACGGCGAATGGGGAATTGCCATCGGCTCTATGAGCGGGCGGGTTCTCTGGAGCATGAACCCGGAACTGGAGCTGATCCCGGCATCTACCGCAAAGCTCTTCACGTTGGGATTTACCCGAGCACGTGCCGGCGGCGGAGCCAGGATCTCTACCCGGGTGATCGGACGCGGGACTTTGGACTCGGTTACCGGCCGCTGGGTGGGTGGATGGCAGCTCGAGCTGGGGGGAGATCCGACGCTGGACCGACCCGGCCGAGCCGGTCCAACGCTGCGTGAGCTCGCCCATCAGCTACACGATCGAGGTATACGCGTCATCGAAGGACCACTGGCACTCACCAGCCGTACCGGTCCGGCTACCTCCCGCTACCCGGCAGTCTGGTCGGCCGAGTTTGTGGGCAAGCTCTACGCCCCACCAGTGGGACCAGTGGCTCTGCACGAGAATACGATTTCGCTCACGATCCGTCCCGGTCAGGATGTAGGTTCGCCTCCATCTCTGGTGGCTGCCTCCCCGGCTGGGGTGGAGCGACTGATTCGCATGAGTGCGATCACCGGCGGCGGGAATCGTCGTCGACTATGGTTAACCGCCGACCCCGACGGAGGTTGGACTCTGGGTGGCTCCATCGGAATCTACGCGCGGCCAGCCGGTGTATCCGCGGTGGCCCACGAGCCTTCGAGCGTCCTGGCCTATGCCTGGGCAGCGGCATTGAATCGTGCGGGTATCCAGTGGGTAAACCGGAATTCCCCTCCTCCAGCATGGCCGGGGCTTCCCGCAGTACTCGCCAAAGTGGAATCGGAACCGTTCGACAGCGTCGCGGTTGAGATCAACCGGCGGAGTCTGAACATCGGCGCCGAATTAGTGCTCCAGTGGGCAGCAGCGAGCCAGACGACCGGTCCCGCCCTGGTTACTCAACATGTCCGTGACGTGGTCGGGCCCCGGGCCCAGATCCGGATGGTGGACGGCAGTGGCCTCAGCGAGCTGGACCGGGTCAGTCCCTTGACCCAAATGCTCTACCTGGCCCGCTATCCCCAACGAAGGGGGTCGGAACGTTTCCCCCTGCTCCTGCCTGCCAATGGGGTGGGGACGCTGCGTGGCTTGCGATACGGGATGGGACGAGGGGTGGTACACGCCAAGACCGGAACCCTCGATCGTGTCGCGACGCTGGCCGGCTATCTTGGCCGTCCAGATGGAGTTCTGGTGATCTCCCTGATGTACAACGGGCGCCGCACCCACGCTGCACGTGCGGCAGAGTGGGAACTGTTCCGCCTTCTCGGGGCAGAGGGCGTGAATCTCAGCGGCGCACTCGACACCCACATGGGGGGGACCACCAATACCGACGAGGAAGCCGCCGACTCAGCCGGAGAGCACTGATCGGCGGCGACGGCCCGGCTGTTGCGGTGATATGTGCAACCACGGTACCTCTGGTGCAGTAGTCCCGTAATGCGCATTATCCCTCGCTCCCGACCTGCGGCGTTGCTGCAGCAACTGATTACTTCGGAGTAGGTATGGATTCGACGGTCCGCCACGCCCGACTCAAACCCGAGTTCGCCGAGCTGTATCCACCATTGAAAGCCGATGTCTGGGAACCCGCAGCTGAAATAGGAGCCCGCGTGTTGCTCTGGCAACTGCAGCAGAAGGGAACCGAGGCCTTAGGAACTCGATTGCTCGATGAGCGCCATTTCGAATTTCGCGGTGGCTGGAGGCGGGGGAGTGAGACCGATCTCAGGACCCGGGTCTGCGACCCGGCGTTCAATGGGCCGGTGTGACCGGGGAACTGCCGACCGTAAGGCTTTCTAGTACTGTTCAATCAGTGCTTTGGCGACCCGCTCGAATCCCCTCCTGAAGATGGAGCGCTTCCGCCACTGTTCCAACAGGATCTCGCGGGACCGGCTATAATCTTGTAGCAATCCCTCTTCTACCGATCGCGCAAACCCACGATCCGCAATTCCCAGGACATTCTCCTCATTAAGCTCCATACTACGCTCGTCCATGTTGGCCGAGCCCACAATGGACCAGGCGCTGTCGATCACAACGGTTTTGGCATGCATCATCGACGGCTCATACTCGAATATGCGAATGCCGGCCGCCAACAGCTCCTCATAGTAGCTTCGCCCTGCCGCCTGGACCGGGATGGCGTCGGTGTGATTTCCCGGGACCAGCACCCTAACATCGACCCCGTGGCGGGCGCGCTCGATCACGGCATCCCGCAATCGACGGTCAGGGATGAAGTATGAGTTGCAGATCCACAGGCGCTTCCGGGCATTGGTGAAGCTGAGCCAAAAGAGGAGCCGGATTGGTTGTAGTGAGTCCGACGGGGAGCTCACCACCGATATCCCGCAGATCCCCGGGCCGCGCTCAAGAGGGGGAAAGAAACGAGGCCCGGCGAGGGCCTCACCGGTGCAGTAGACCCAGTTCTCTGCAAAGGCAGATTGGATCCCCGCGACCATCGGACCGGTGACCCGGGTCATGCTATCGCGCCATTCATGCTTGTTCGTGACGTTCCCCTTCCATTTTTTACTGATCGCAGCTCCACCGGTAAACCCGATTTTTCCGTCGATCACTGTGGCACGTCGGTGCTCCCGCCGATAGATACGCACCAGGTTGCGAAAGCTGAGTGGTCGAAAGCGATGGACCATTACTCCGGCGCGAGTCATGTCGTCACGAAAGCGTTTCTTCAGCTTCATTCCTCCAAAGCCATCGACCAGAAGACGGACCTCCACGCCAGTCCGAGCCCTTTCCTTAAACGCTTCGATGAATTGACGGCCTATTTCATCCGGCTCGAAGATGTACGTCTCGAAGTTGATGGTATCGCGTGCCTCGCGGATCGCCTGAAGCATGGCGGGATAGAATCCATCGCCGTTTTGTAGCAACGTGGCCTCACCGCCCTGGAACACGGGGTCGTTCAAGAGCGTCGCCACCCCGCCCACGAAATCCTCCGAGCCGGGCTCGGCATCGAAGCCGATGGTGAAATCGGGGGACGGCCAATCGGGCAAGAACAGCGCACCGATGACTCCGAAGAGCGCGATCACGCCAATCAGCATCAAGGTCCAGGCCCACCACGGCAGATCGGTTCCAAATCCGAGCCAGTCGGTCATGGTGCAGCCTCAACTGATGGGGTGGAGATCGATACGTGCGAGCAAGGGGTGATGATCCGATCCGAATACTCGCGGCCCCCGGTCGCGGGGATGTTCGTCCAGCCGATGAACCCGGGCCTCTCGGATGGTGGTTCCCTGGCGATCCCGGATCAGGAGATAATCCAGGATCAAGCGAGGAAGCGCATGAAAAGTGTGCCGCCACCGAGGCAGTGAGGGGGGGACCCCGAAGGTGAACCCTGCTTCACCCAGCACTCGCCAGGCCCGCTCGTAACGGCCGCGTCCAAGATTGAGATCGGCGCCAAGAACCACAGTTTCGTCCGTCACGGAGTTCAAGAGGTAGCGAGCCTGCAGCTCTCGGCCCGCAGCGCCCAGCCACCGATGACCCGGTGGCCCTCGAGGATCGAGGTGGGCACTCACTAGGCGGAGCTTAGCTCCCCCTAGGTTCACCGACGCCGAGACCGCCACCCTGCGCTGCAGCACCAAGGGAAGCTCGAAGGCATGGGCTTCCTCCAGAGGCAGGGAGGACAGGATCGCATTTCCCCGGTCACTCCGTGCGACGCTATTGCGCATGGATGGTGCGTAGCGGAGGCTAAGGCCGAGGGCTTGAGCGGTCTCCACTACATCTTCCTGTGGGCCCAGGCCGGCGACTAGAACCCGCCCGGCATGGCCGGACGGTACCGCAGGCACCGAGTTATCGCTGCGTAAAGCTTCCTGAACCAGTACGATAAGCGGTAAGTCTGGGTCGGCCCCCTGATGGCTGAACCCGCCATCCCGGATTAGGGAGATGACCTCTTTGAGTCTTCCTCGGCCGATCCAGACGTTCCAACTGAGGACTACGACACTGAGGGATTCCGCGCCGGTCGCGCCCGCTGGAAGATCGAGCGCGACGGTCGCTCCTACGTTCTGGCGCCAGCGTTCGAGCCGGAGCTGTCCGTCATCGTGGTGGCGAGTCAGATGAAAACTGGACGGCTCCGCCAACAGTTAGCGCGCCACCTTGAGCCGGTTATTGACCTCGCGGACCCCTGTGACCGAGTTCACCAGGTCTTCGGCCAGCCACTTGGCATCGCGGCTATCAACCGTCCCCGCCAGCGTGACTTCCCCGCCTTCGACGTGGAGCTCGATCTCGCTGGCATCGAGGTCAGCGTTGTTGGTCAGCAGCTCCCAGATCTCCTCGTAGATCTTGTCGTCCGAGCGGCGGTGGAACTTCGCGGGTTGGCCCATGTGCGAGCCGCCGGGTTTTCGTCGCTCGGATCCGCTCTGGCCTTCCCCCCAAGTCATGACCCGCACCCTCGCATTCTGGAAAAGCTGAACCTAACCTGTCCCCATCAGGGCGGCGATCACAGTCTCGTATATTTTCAAACTTTTCCGGGGCGAAGCAAGCCCGGCCCCGAACCGAAGCCAGTCACCTGGAGCTCAGATCACATGAAGGCAACCGACATCCGCCGTGGGCACGTCATTTTCTTCGAGGGGCAGCCCTGCCGGGTGATGGAGTTTACCCATCGCACGCCGGGCAACTTGCGAGCATTCGTCCAGGCTCGGATGCGCAACCTGAATACCGGCTCCACCTTCGAGCACCGGTTCAGCGCAACCGAGTTCATTGAAGAGGCTCGGCTCGACACCAAGTCTTTGCAGGTGCTCTACCGGGACGGCAATGGAGTGCACGTCATGGACGCCGAGACCTACGACCAGTATACCCTAGATAACGAGACCGCCGGCGACCAGGCCCAGTGGCTGGAGCCCGGAATGACGTTCCAGGCGGAATGGCTAGCCGGCCGGCCGATTGCCATCGAGCTCCCTGCCGTTGCCGAGCTGGAGGTCGTCGAGACGGCTCCGGTCATGAAGACGGCGACCAAGACGGCCAGCACCAAGCCCGCGCGCCTGAGCAACGGAGTCACGATCCAGGTACCGGAGTTCATCAGCGAAGGAGAGCGGGTTCGGGTGAATCCCCGGGACGGGGTCTACCTGGAGCGCGCCAAGTAGAGATCACGATCGAGTAGCCATGGATGCCATTGCTGCTATCTTGAGTCGGACATCGGTCCGGCACTTTCGTCCCGACCCGGTTTCACCGGAGGTGATCGGGCGGCTGCTCGAATGCGCCGTCCGTGCGCCGAACCATAAGCTGACCGAGCCGTGGCGCTTCGTCGTCCTCACCGGCGAGGCTCGGAACAGGTTCGCGGAGATCCGGGCGCAACATCGGCTGAAGCGATTCGACAATCCGTCCGGCCCCGAAGCCCAGGCGGCCGCGGAGAAGGTTCGGCTCGAGTCACGCGAAACACCCGCATATGTAATTGTGGCTTCAGTCCTGAACGCGGACGAGCTGACCCGAGAAGAGGACTATGCGGCAACCATGATGGCCATCGGGAACCTGCTCGTCGCGGCGCAGGCTCTGGGGCTGGGAAGTTTTCTCCGGACCGGTGGTGTGATGAGGCAGCCCGCCCTTCTGGAACTGGCCCGGATTCCCGAGAACGAGCGCATAGTCGCCGTCGTTTCCCTCGGTTATCCGTCGTCGGAGAAGGAAACGCCGCGGCGGCGAAAGCCGTGGTCCGAGGTGACTCGGTGGATTGACCGTTAGACTCGAGAATCGTCCCCGGCAGCTCTGGTTTTGGACTCACGATGCCTGCGGGACTTTGGGCTGGATTCCGAGCAGCGCTTGGGTGAGCATCGCATCCCGGATCGCGTAGCCCTCCCAGTCGTTATTGAAGTAGATGTACACGTCCTTCCCCACGCTCGAGAGCGCCCGAAGCTGAGCGCCCCAGCTGCGCAGTTCTTCGGGAGTGAAGCCACCTCGCGGCTCCTGCCCCCGATGCATCCGGATATAGCTGAAATCCGCCGTCGTTATCCGATCGGGCTGTAGCCCGCCCCCGACCGGGATGCAGAGCGCAACCCCATACCGTGCCAGGATCCGGTAGACCTCCTTGGTATGCCAGCTAGGGTGCCGAAACTCCAGAACCCAACGCTGCCCTGACTGTAACAACTGTAGAAACTCCTGGAGCCGCGGCAGGTCGAGCTGCTGATTGGGTGGGAGCTGGAACAGAACGGGTCCCAGCTTGGGTCCCAACTCACCGGCGCGGCTCATGAAGAGCTCGATCTCGTCGGCGGTGTCGCGGAGTCGCTTGATATGGGTGATGAACCGGCTAGCCTTGATGGCAAACTGAAAATCTTCGGGCGTTATGTCGCGCCAGCGAGCAAACATCTCAGCGGTAGGCAGCCGATAAAAGGGATTGTTCAACTCGACGCTGGGAAATCGGGCTGCATAGTACGACAACTCATCGCGGGTCTTGAGCCCAGTGGGGTAAAAAACACCCTTCCGCCAATGGCGATATACGTAGCCCGAGGTGCCGACCCAGATCCTCCCTTGTTCGGACATGCGCCAATATACTGTTGCAGCCATCCGGGTTCGGGAGTAAAATTGCGAGCCTCTCCCACGCCGTGGCCGTAGGCCCGGCGTGAGACACATCACTGCACGGGAACCGGAGGGGTGACAGCCTAAGGGGCTGGATGCCACGGGCCGGCTTGGCCATGCCATATCGAGGGCCACGGCCAGGACGACTTTTTCATCTATCTCGGAGGGTCACATGAGGACCGTTCTCACAGCTTTGGCGCTGGTAGCCGGTATCGCCGCGTGCAACAAGGGCGGTACGGACTCAGCCCGGGTCGGCGAGTCGGCTGACACGAACATCACCCCACGGACCGCGCAGGACACCACGATCGTGACCAGCGACACGACGGTTCGTTCGGACACGACGGTGAAGGAGGGCGAGGTCAAGCGGGATACCACCAAGAAATAAGCAATTCCAGGGCGCGTTACTTCCGGTAACCGCCCACCGGCGCCGGCACCACCGGCGCCGGCCCGGTTCTCCCCTCGTGAAAGGCAGATCGCCCCACCGTGCCTCTACAGCGCGCGTCGCGTTCTGAGCAGTTCCTGCTCTTCGGCCGCAATTTCCTAAAGCATCCCAAGATGCTCGGCAGCTTGATCCCGAGCTCACGGTTTCTCGTGAATCACTTGCTCGGCGAGGTAGATTGGCCGCGAGCCCGAGTGTTCCTCGAGTACGGACCCGGCGTCGGCACCTTTACCACCGAGATCTTGCGACGGATGCGGCCGGATGCCGTGTTGATTGCGTTGGAAACCAACAATGACTTCGTCCGGTTTTTACGAGGCCGGGTGCGAGACGATCGGCTGCATATCGTGCATGGATCCGCGGCGGACGCCGACGCTGCGCTCGCCAAGCTGGAGTTGAGTCAGGCGGACTACGTCATATCCGGTATTCCGTATACCACGATGCCGCCGGACCTGCGCGACCTGATCCTCCAGAAGACCCACGCGGTACTGGATCCCAATGGGGCGTTCCTGGTCTACCAGTTCACCAGATCGGTGCTGCCCTACCTACAACAGACGTTCGGTTTCGTCCACCAGGATTTCGAGCCGCTCAACGTGATGCCGGCACGGCTGTTCTACTGCCGGCACCACGTGGATCGGACATCAGATGGGAATGGACATCGGGCTAACGGCTCTGGGCGACCGAGGTCTCTGCAGGCCGTGGCGACCGATCCGACTGGGCGTGCCAGATTTCCTCGATCGTCCGGCTGATTTCCGGTAAGACATTCTCTTGCACCGGCAGTCCTTCCTCTCGCAGAAACCGCAGTACAGCGCCCGGTACAAGGTTGTGAAGTAGAGTGACCGACTGGGCATAATCCGCAAAGTGCTGTCGCGCTAGCTCGGCGACCTCACGGTCCTGGAGCGCGAGCGCGGTGGTGTGGAGCATCGCATATCCAATGGTCGCCAGGCTAAATGCGGTGTAGTCATCCCGGAGGTTCTTGGGCAATCCCTCGGTTCGCATCAGGTCTATGGCGGCGGCACCGAGCCCCAGCACTGCCGATCCCGCCTTTTTGATCGCATCCGTGGGTCCTCGCGCCTTCCGCAGCTCGCTCAGTTCGTTCAGGTCGGAGACGTGCTGTTCCACCTTTCTCAGAATTTGCTTCAAATCGCGGGTGACCTCGGGGTAATCTTCGAGGTCGTTGAGCTGACCCCGCACAGCCTTCTCGATATGCTGTTCGAGGGACAGCATGTCGGTGATGTAACTGTTGATAGCTTCATCCTTGTTCCTTGCCACGTTACGCTCCAGGATTGAGGAGCGCCTACAGTCGCCCCATAAGGTTATCGGGTCTGTGCCGACGGTCACGGACGAAGGAAGGAGTACGATGTCGCGCTACATCGGAGCACACACGGTCTTCAATGGCGGGATCAGCATGGCCGCGCGCCGGGCGGGGAATGCGGGAATGAAGGCGCTCCAGATCTTCACCGCCCCACCTCAGTATTATGGCGATAAGGCAACCATGCGTCCGGACCGGGTCCAGCGCTTCCGATCGGCACTGAAAGAGGCGGGGATCGCACCGGAACACGTTGTGGTGCATGCCGCCTATGTTCTCAACACCGCCACCGAAGATGAGACAAAATCGGCTCGCGCCCGTGCCGGTCTTCGCAAGGAGTTAGAGCGGGCGACGGCGCTCGGCGTTGCCGGAGTGTGTTTTCATCCTGGTGCGGCTATCGGCAGCGATTGTCCCTCTGCCGTCCGGCGAGTCGCCGCAGCCATAACCGAGGCGCTCGATCAAATCTCGGGTGAGACCTCCGTATGGGTGGAAAACACCGCCGGGGCCGGGACCACAGTCGGTCGCACCGCTGAGGAGGTCGGTGCCATCCTGGAAGCAGTTCCACGGCATTTGAGGCCGCGAACCGGCTATGGTCTCGATACCTGTCATCTGTTCTCGTCAGGCCACGACATCACCAAATCCGCGGCTGAGTTGAAACGAATTCTCGACGAGTTCGAGGCGGCGACCGGAGAGCCACCCTCCTTTTTTCACCTGAATGACAGCGGGGGCGCCCTCGGGTCGAACAAAGATCGTCACGTGTTGATAGGACAGGGAAAGATTGGGCGGGAGCCGTTTCAGTGGTTGCTGCAGGACGATCGCACCAACGAGGTCCCCTTGATCCTGGAGACGCCAGAACAGAACTACGACATCGCCGACGAAGACCCTTCAGCCGATCCCTATGATGTCGCGATGATGGAACTGCTCTCCTCCATGCTCCCTCCCGACTAGGGAAGAGGCCCGGGCATTTGCCATTCAACTCACGGAGAACGTCACCAGTTCACTCGTGGCTTCGCCGTCAACATATCACACGCTCCTCTGCCAAGTCCCTCCGCCATAAGTACAACGACCGCGTATCATTTCTGTACAGAAGACGTGCCCGCTTCTTGCGTACCCGCCACCTCCACGCCATTGGGGTGGCGCAGACAAGGAGCCGGTCATTTCACGCACGCGCACGTCACCATGGCGTCAGCTCTTCAGGCCTAGCCCGCCGTTCGTCACGTTTCTGGCTGCGGCTGGATTTGCGGGGGCAGTGTTGCTGACCCCGTCGGTTCCGCTGAGCCGGGATGGAGCAGCGCCGCGCTCGGTTCCTCACTTGGTGTCCCGAGCCCGAGCGGTGACGGGCGCTCCCACGAGCTCGGCGGACAGCATCATCCTGGAAGGGGAGGTCGTCGCCCGGTACGATCACCTGCCTCTGGCTCAGATTCTCCGCCGCAGCGGCGACGCTGCCATGGCCAATCGAGTCGCCCGTGCCATCGTGAAAGAGGCGCGGGAGCTGCAGCTCTCGCCCAGCCTGCTTGCGGGCGTCCTCCTGACCGAGAATGCCCGGCTCGAGCCGAGAACGGTGAGCAACCGGGGGGCCGTGGGACTCATGCAGGTCATGCGCTTTCACGCGGGTGTCTTCGACTGCGACTCCGATGACCTCCTGCAGGTCGAATCCAACATCTGCCACGGAGCTCGGGTTTTCGCCGGCTATCTCAAGCGGACTAAGGACGTCCGATCGGCACTGTTACGCTACAATGGCTGCATCAGAAGCCGGGCAACTCAAAGCTGCAAGCGCTATCCTTCCAAGGTGCTTCACCAAGCGGAAGAGATCAGGCATCAGCTGTTACTCTACCTTCCTCCGGACAAACGAGGAGCGACTACTCCTAGCGCTCCCGAGGCTGAGAGCTGACATAGGCTCGCTGGCTACCTCAACAGAGCGGCCCCAGATCGAGGGGCCGCTTTACTGAGGAACCTGCGAACGATCACTCGGACGGGGATACCTCATCGGGCGGAGTTGAAGCTGTCCGGCTTTCCGTCCCCTGGGCGCCCGATTTGTACCCACCGCGCTGGAACCGGTCCCACTGATCGGTTGCCCGGCGCCGCACATCCGCCGCCGCATCCTGCACCCGTGACCGCACCGGAGCGGCCCGCTCGCTCGTCAGGAAGTACGTCGCGGCCACCCCCGCCGCGATGGCGAGCAGACTGCCCAACGGGCTGGAGTCGTCGTCTGAGTCGCTAAGGTCCAAATCGCGGATTCGGGTCTTCGCCTTCTGCCAGCGCTCGCCCATGTCCTCCAATTCATCGCTGGCATCCTCCCGTAGCTTGGCGAGGCGTTCCTTCGCGCGCTTGCGAGCCTTGCTGCTGACCTCCTGGACCTCTTCCAAGCTCTCGCCCATGCCTTCACCCAGGGTCGCCAGCCGCTCGCGTAGCAGCTTGCGGGTTTTGCTTCCGGGCTGGGGCGCGGCGAGCAAACCGACGCCGACTCCAAGGAGTGTTGCCAGCAGAAGCGAGCTGCTGTTTCCAGCCCGACTCCCGCCCGCCGACCAGGGATCGACAGGATCGTCGATCCTCCGCTGTTGTGAAATCATGAGGCCCTCCGACTCATCGCCCGGCAGGGGGCGAGCTTTGGCTGAACCTGACGGCACGGATTTCGGACCTGCCAGCTCGAAACCCAAGAGTGCTCGCACACTAATAAATCCGCGGGGGGAAGGAAATGTCTTGCATTACACCTTCCGCGGCCGAAAAACGCACCATTTTGCACTCCTGCAGTCCATCGGCTGCACTCAGAGGGGTCCGGCGGCCTCCTGGAACCGAAGCCGGGCTCCTTTACCCAACTCCCTACGGGAGTTGACCTTAGCCCCCCGGGCCCGAGGGATCTGGGGCCTCCCGGAGGCGCCTCCAGAGCACTGCGCACGGATTTGGCTTCCCAAGGGCTAGTCAAGGCAGCGGGAATGAGATGTCCCGTTCGAGTCTGTTACCAGGGTAGCAGCAACGCGACCCGTGAACCACCGAGTGTGCCATGTATCTCGTTGAACTTCGGCCGGGGAAGGAAGAGCTCTACCGCTCAAGCGACGAGCTCGCGCTGGCCATTCGCAGCGGCGACGTAGATGAGCGGTCGCGCGTCTACCACCGTGCCACCGCCAAGTGGATTTCGATCACGCTGCATCCACAATACAAGGCGATCGTCGCGGCCGCGAAAGAGGAGCCCAGCCATCGTCCGGTTCGGCGTGGCTGGAGCATTCTCGGTAGCTCCAGCGATCAGTCGACCGAGCCGCGGAATGGCAATGCCACCGCATCCGCGGCGCAGACACTCCACCGGTGGCGGCGACCGCTGGCTCTGGGTTTCGCGGGGCTACTGCTGTTGTCTGGAATGCAGCTCGCGTTCACCGGGCCACGGCCACCTTGGGCAGGACATCAGCGGGTCGCCATGACGACACCCAAACCCGTCAGGCGAGTCATCGTGGATCAGCCGAGGCAGACCGCCACGGAGTCCGAGCTGGTCAGCCTGGCGAGCAACCGGACCACTTGGTCGGAGCCGGTCGCCGACGATTCCTTGCAGGAAGACTCCTTTCCGGTGGATCACTCCCGGATCGAGACTGGGGCCGTAACGCTGCCGCGGGCACCGATGCTCCGCAAAAAGTCGTTGAGCGAGGCACTGACCCCGGGCGCTTCTGTGGTGCCCAAGGCCAGCTCGCCGGACGCCGTGTTTGCTCGCTATAGGGCAGCCCATGACTCGGCGGAGAGCCGGCTGGAAGCAGGGATGCGGGTAGCGCGTCTGACCCGTCTATTTGCAGCTTCACGGCTCAGCCCCAACGGGGGAGTAACCGATACCCGAATGAGCCTGGCCGGCGCCGGGAACTTCATCCGAGTCTTTCGCCAGCAGCAGGCTGTGATCGAGCGGGCCTATCAGGATTCGGTCAACCTGTTGGCGAAGCAGAATCGATGGGCGCCGAAGAGGGTGCGTGAGTGGTATGCCCGACCCCGGCGGAAAGAGTCTCCAACGCTGGAGCTGATCAGCGGATCGCTGCTCGCAAGCATCGACAGTGTATTGGGGGTGCTGGATGCCCAGGCCGGCGCCTACAAAATCCGCGGCGGCGCCATCGCCTTCGAAGACCCGACAGCGGGACAGGCGTATGGAGCGTTGCGGCGTCGAATCAAGGACCAGATCGATGCCGCCGTCGCCGCGGGGGGCGGCACCTCCTCCGGCCCGGCCGGTCTCCTGCTTCAGGCCATCGGTACGAGTACGTTACCCCGGGAGACGTGAAGGCAGCAGGTCATCACGCAGGATCCGGCTCGGAATCTCTCCCATCGCCCGTTCGGCGAGCGCGAGCTCGCCCCGGGCGATGAGTTTACTGAGCGCCTCGGCGGGGGAGACTCCACGACGCCGCGGACCATGATGATCGGTCGCCAGCACATCTACCAGGCCGGCGTCGATCATCTGCCAGGCCAGTTGTTCCGCTCCGGGACTCGAGCCCTCATAATGGCCGCTTAAGCTGCCCACGTTGACTTGGAGCAGCGCACCGAGCTCCTGCCAGCTGCCCATCACCTCGAGGGGATCGTGCCCGGGCAGATAGTGATACCGCTCGGGATGCGCGATCAGAATCTGGCGCCCAGCGTCGAGCACCTCGCGGATCACGTCGTTGTGATTACCGGCCAGGTCGAACCCGAACTCCACCAGCAGAAATCTTCCGGGCAACCCGACGTCGCTACGGCCAGCAACCCGACGTGCGGCGAGAGCGTCAGGGGCCCAGATCTCCTGTCCCAGGGAGACTGGTGGGAGATGAGGCCGTTCCCGGCAGACCGCCGTGAGCTCCTCGAAGGCCCGCCGGTGCCGATCCAACTCGCGCTGAATGGCGGCGTCCGTCGGCAAATGGGGGATCAGCAAGTGAGGGGTTGTGACCACGGCTCGCACGCCTTCGCGAGATAAAGCTTCCAGGGCTTCCAGCGATTCAGCCACCGTCCTGGTCCCGTCGTCTACGCCCGGGATCAGGTGGCTGTGCAGGTCGGTAATGGCGAAGGTAGGTTCAAGGTCACCAGGCATGAGCCGAGTCTAAGGCAACCATCGCGCCAGCCGCAACGTCCCGTTGTTTGAGTTACGGCCGTCCATGTAGTTTGATCCGTCAATCAAGGTACCCCCCCCTCAGCGGAGGCGTCGTGATCCCCGCCCGCCGCACCCACGGTTTCCGCGAATCGGTGATTCGCGGGATGACTCGCCTGGCCCGGGAACACCGGTCGATCAACCTGGCTCAAGGGTTCCCCAACTTCCCTGCGCCCGACCTGCTCAAGGAAGCTGCGGTGCGCGCCATCCATGACGACATCAACCAGTACGCGATCACCTGGGGAGCTCAGCGGCTGCGAGAGGCGCTGGCCCGAAAGTATCACGAGTGGTACGGTCTTTTGGTCGATGCGGATCGGGAGATCACCGTGAGCTGCGGAGCCACCGAGGGGATGATCGCGACCTTGCTGGCTGTGGTAAACCCGGGAGATGAAGTAATCGTGTTCGAGCCGTTCTACGAAAACTATGGGCCCGATGCGATCCTTTCGGATGCCAAGCCGGTGTATGTGTCGCTGCTGCCAGGGGCGCCCCTGGATGTGGACCGCCTTCAAGCGGCCTGGTCGTCCCGGACCCGGGCTATCATCGTCAACACTCCAAGCAACCCCTCGGGGAAGGTTCTCAGTCGCGGCGAACTGCAAGCGATCGCGGAGCTCTGCCAGCGATACGACACGCTCGCGATCACTGACGAGATCTACGAGCACATTCGCTTCGAGGGAGAGCACATCCCTATCGCGACGCTCCCCGGTATGCGAGAGCGGACGGTAACGATCAGCGGCGCCTCGAAGACATTCAGCGTTACCGGCTGGCGCATCGGGTGGATTGTCGCGCCCGCGGTGCTCACTGATGCTATCCGCAAAGTCCATGACTTTCTCACGGTGGGTGCACCGGCGCCATTGCAGGAGGCGGTGGCCTGGGCGCTGGATCATTTGGAGCCCAGTTTCTACCGGCAACTCGCCCTGCAATATCGTGGCAGAAGAGACGTGCTTTACCACGCGCTGGTGGATTCGGGCTTCGGCTGCACCCCACCGGAGGGGGCATACTACATCCTCTCCGACTTTAGCGAGGTCGCGCACCGGGCGGGCCCAGGGGCGCAGCTGAGTGATACCGACTTTGCCATCTGGCTGTCACGCGAAATTGGGGTCACTCCGGTTCCGGGCTCGAGCTTTTTCCGGGAGGCAGGCGGTGGCGGGTCACTCGTTCGCTTCGTCTTCTGCAAGAGCGATGACGTTCTTGAGGAGGCGGCACGCCGCCTTCGAGGGTTGGCCTCCAACTCACCAGCACCTTCGGAGCGACCGTTCGAGCCGGCTTCCCGGAGCGGCTTGCAGTCGTGAGGTCAGGTCTGAGCGGAGGAGCCTCCAGGTGAGCGTCGAATCGTCGCGCCCTCTCGCCGTGGTGACTGGGGCCTCCGCCGGAATAGGCAAGGAATTCTGCACCCGGCTCGCCGCGCGCGGTTATGACCTGATCATTGTAGCGCGTGATGCCTCCCGCCTGGAAGCACTCAAGCGAGATCTCGAAGCGGCGCGCGACGTGTCGGTGGATGTGTTTCCGGCGGATCTTACCCTGGACGACGATGTCACCCGCTTGGTGGGACTGATCGCTGGATTGCCGCGGCTGGCACTGCTGGTGAATAACGCAGGCTTTGGCACCCAGGGTCCGCTGGCAGATGCCAGTCCTGCCCGGCAGGAGGCGATGATCCGCCTCCATGTGCTGACGCCGATGCGGCTGACCCAGGCAGCGCTCACCGTGCTGATCCCCAATCGGCGCGGTGCCATCATCAATGTCTCCTCAGTCGCTTCCTTCATTTATTCCGCCGGGAACGTGAACTACTGTGCCACCAAGGCATACCTCACCACGTTCAGTGAAGGTTTAGCCAGCGAGCTCGCAGGTAGCGGTGTCAGGGTGCAGGCACTCTGCCCTGGCTTCACCCGGTCCGAGTTTCACCAGCGGATGGGTGCCGAGGTCACGGATCGCCCCGCCTGGATGTGGCTCTCCGCCGGGCAAGTGGTCGAGGCATCGCTCCGGAACTTGAAACGCCGCGGTCCAGTTGTCTGTATTCCTGGACTGAGATATAAACTGATGGTTTTCCTACTTCGGCATCTGCCCCGTCCTCTGATCGGGCAGTTAGCCCGCCTCCGAAAACAGTCGATGTGAGCAAGTGCTTCCTCTCTCCTGCCGACCGATTACTACCCACGTTGCTGAGATCAGCACATGTTGCGCGATCATCGCGCCCCCGCACACCGGCTCCGCGATGACGGACTGCAAAATTCTGCACTGTTGACCCCTTCGGTAGCACCTTCCCAACACCGGCAGAGCGCCTGAGAGCCAGGTAGGTCGTCCAGTGGCCGGCCTAAGCGCCAGCACCGCAGCCCAAGTCCTCTGCGGGTACACTTTTGGACTGCTCGATCCGATACTCTCCGCGAATGGACATGCGGCAGGGCGGCACCCGACTTTGGCGTTGGTCTTGCTGTCCAGCCTGGGCATGCGCAGGGTTGCGCTCATCCCTCTCGTCGAGTCGCAGGAGGCTGCTGATGAGGTACATCGCATTGATCGTACTGCTTGCCACCCCACTGGTGGGCTGCCGGGGCCGCGCCGAGCTGGCGAAGGCGCTCGCGGAATCCAAGGCCGCAGAGGCGCAGAAGGACAGCCTTCTCACCGAGGTGCTCGAGACCACTCAGTTCGTCAGCGATTTGAATAGCGAGCTGGCTAAGGCTAAGGCGGTCACGGATGGTTCGGAGGGCACCGACCTCGGCGTTCCGGGCGCCCAACGGGATCGGGACGAGCGCAAGGCAGCTCTCGCGAGAATCCAGCAGGTGATCGCGCGACTTAATGAGAGCGAAACGAAGCTCATCGCCACGGAAAACCGGGCCAAGAACGCCAAGATCCGAAACGCGCGTCTTCTGGCACAGATCTCTACCTATAAGCAGACGATCGAAGATCTGAAGACCGCCGCGGAGCAGCAGCGGGCCGAACAAGAGGCCATCATCGCTGATCAGAAGAATCAGATCGATGAGCTCAACGTTCAGACTGCGTCGCTTCGCGATACGGTCGTTCACCTGACTGCGTACAAGAATCGCGTGTACTACGCGGTGGGCACGAAGGACGAGCTGCTGAGGAGCGGTATCGTCACCAAGGAAGGTTCCAAGTTCCTGATCTTCGGCGGCACGCGTCTCGAGCCGGCCCGGAAGCCGAACCTGGAGGCCTTCACCTTGATCGACAAAACCCAGACGTTGTCGATTCCTCTGCCTCGTCCAGACAAGAACTACAAGATCGTCTCCCGGCAGAGTCCCGAGTACTTGGCAGGACAGGTGTCGGACAAGGGTGAGGTCAGGGGTGTGCTGGAGATCGCTTCGCCTGAGGAGTTCTGGTCCGCGTCGAAATTCCTGATCCTTGTTCAAAATTAGAACGCGAACGATCCGACCCGCGGCCCCCGCAGTTAGGGGGCCGCAATTTTATGCACTTGTGTGATCCATATCACCATGTGCTGCAAGGGGATTCAAACATTTTTGTCAACATCTTCTACATATGTTCATGACTGGTCTCCGATCTGGAAAAGCTCAGCGGAGTGATGCGCAACACTGCTCCAGCCCGCTGGGGGCCAATATTGGGTACACCGATATTGGATCGATGCACTTCCATCACAGAGGAGGTACCGTGCGCAACATGACGCTCGCCCTCGCATTCGCGGCGGTCTGGACGCTCAGCGGATGCAAGAAGACCGGAGAAGGTCAGTATGAAGTGCAGAAGCCGGTGGTCGGCACCGAGACCGACACGGTGAATACGCCATCGGTCGAGACTGGGACGGCCAAAGACACGATAACGGTGCCGAAGGTCGAGACTGAGAAGAAGGAAGTGACCGTTCCGAAAGTCGAAGTGAAGAAGCCCAAGGAGTAAGCCTCCCGTCGAATCACCGCAGGACAATTCCAGCGATATATTGCGCACACCCCGCGGGGCGTCTGCCCCGCGGCTCCCTTCTCACATTTCCGGAGCTTTCATGGCGCGGCTCAATGCCTGCCTGGCAACAGCGCTGCTCGCGGCGGTTCCGCTCGCCTCAGCTGTCGCGCAGGAGGTGACGGCGATCCGGGCCGGCCGGCTGATCGACGTGGATCGCGGGGAGGTGCGCCGAGATCAGCTGCTGCTCATTCGCGGGAATCGCATTGAGGCGGTCCAGGCAGGATCGAGCAAGGCTCCCTCGGGTGCCCGAATCATCGATCTCTCGCGCTACACGGTTTTGCCTGGGCTGATTGACTGCCATGCCCATCTGATCGGTGATGCTGCCGGGTCCGACGTGCTGCAGCCGCTGGAGCGCTCTGAAGCGCAGGAAGCACTCACCGGAGTCAAGAATGCCCGGGCAACGTTGCTCGCGGGGTTCACCACCGTTCGTGACGTTGGTACTTACCGCGCGTTCGTAGACGTCGCGCTTCGGGATGGCATCAACGCCGGAACCGTGATCGGTCCGCGGATGAAGGTTGCTGGTGCGTACGTTACCGTTTCCACTGGAGGAGGTGAGCTGGTCGGAGCGGCGCCTGATGTGACGCTGCCGAGCTCCTTTCGGGCCGGCGTGGCGAACTCGCCGGACCAGGTGCGCGAACGGGTGCGGGTGTTGCTCAACGGGGGCGCCGATTTCATCAAGGTCATCGCGACGGGCGCCGTTTTTACTCGGGGGACCAAGCCCGGGGTGTCGGAATTCACTGAGGAGGAGATTCGTGCCGCGTGGAGCAGGCAGCCGCGTACGGGACGTTCGTCGCAGCACACGCCCATGGCGCGGAGGGCATCAAGCGTGCGGTCCGCGCCGGAGTGCGGTCCATCGAGCATGGCTCTCTGATGGATGACGAGGCGATTGGGTTGATGAAGAGCCGAGGCACCTGGCTGGTGGCCGACATCTGGAACGGGGACTACACCGACAGTGTGGGCCGGGCCCAGGGATGGCCGGCCGATATCCTGCGGAAGAACACCGAAACCACCGAGGTCCAACGCGCCGGTTTTCGAAAAGCCGTGGCCCGCGGCGTCAAGATCGCTTACGGCACCGACAGCGGGATCTATCCCCACGGACTCAATGCGACGCAACTTCCATACATGGTGAAGTATGGGATGACACCGATGCAGGCCATTCAGGCGGCCACCGTCAGCGCGGCGGAGCTGATGCAATTCAAGGACAGCGTTGGCTCATTGCAGCCCGGCAAGTATGCCGACATCATCGCAGTCGAGGGCGACGCTCTCGGCGACCTCCACAGCTTCATGAAGGTAGGGTTCGTCATGAAAGGAGGGTGGGTGTACAAAGGGCCCGGCCTGAAAGCGTCGCCAGGCGATCACGAGTAGTCTCACAAGGAGAGTTAGCGTGAGCTCGACCGGTCAATTCAACATTGCCTTCTGCGCAGTGTTTCTTGCCGCCGGCGCCCAGGCACAGTCGCCGCGCAAACTGACGCTGGACGACCTGAATCGTCTCCGGGAGGTCAGCGCGCCGGAGATCTCACCGGATGGCGCATGGGTTGCCTACACCGTGACGCTGCCGGATACGGTGAAAGATCAGCCGAACCGAGATCTTTGGATGACTAGCTGGGATGGGAAGCGCAGCGTGAAGCTGACGTCGAGCCCAGCGAACGAGGGCACACCGCGGTGGAGCCCGGATGACCGCTATCTCGCTTTTCTGTCCAGCCGGCAGGACTCGCGGGACGCTGCTCAGATCTGGCTGCTGGACCGAACCGGCGGAGAAGCGGAACGGCTCACCGATCTTCCGGGAGGTGTGTCAGACTACGCCTGGTCGCCGGACAGTAAGCGCCTAGCGCTGATCGCGATCGATCCGGACCCGGATTCCGCCAGCAGCGACACCAGTCGCCATAGAACGCCCCCACCGATCGTCATTGATCGCTATCAGTTCAAGGAGGACGAGTCCGGCTATCTCAATCGACGCCGTAGCCATCTCTATGTCTTCGATCTCGCACGACGCAGGGCGGAGATTCTCACACCAGGTAACTACAATGAGCAGGCACCGGTGTGGTCACCGGACGGCGAGAGCATCGCTTTCGTGAGCAAGCGCCGGGCCGAATTCGATCGGACCAACAACTGGGACTTGTATGTCGTGCCCGCGTCGCCAGGCGGCTCTCCCCGACAGCTCACTACGTTCGAGGGACCGGACATGGACCCAGGCTGGGGAGGCAGGCCGCCGGCCTGGAGCCCGGACGGCAAATACATCGCGTATGTGCAGGGCGGTCCGCTGAAGCTCATCTACTATGCGGGCCAGAAACTCGCGGTGGTCCCGGTGGCCGGCGGTGCGGCACGGGTCCTCACACCTACGCTGGACCGCAATGTGTTATCGCCCAGATGGTCTTCCGACGGGTCGAGCGTGCTTTTTCTACTCGAAGAGGACCGCGTTACCCATCTCGCCAGCGTGCCCGCTACCGGAGGTCCGATTCATCTGCTCACAAAGGGTCGGCGGTTTGTGAGTGACTTCTCGATCGCCCCCGGCGGGAGGATCGCGCTCTTGGCCAGCAGCCCGGCGGCCCCGGCGGAGGTGTTCGCGCTGGACGGAGGGGAGCTGCGCGCGCTGTCACGACAAAACGACGAGTGGCTGGGTCAGCTGCAACTCGCGCCGGTCGAGGAGATCTCCTTCAAGAGCCGGGACGGTACCTCGATCAACGGGTTTCTCGTGCGGCCGGTTGGCCATCGGTCAGGGACCCGGGCCCCGACGGTGCTTCGAATCCATGGCGGTCCGGTCTATCAGTTCTCCAACGAGTTTTTCTTCGAATGGCAGCTCTTGGCTGCCGAAGGGTTCGCCGTGGTGGCCGCGAACCCGAGAGGCAGCTCCGGTCGAGGAGAAAAGTTCTCTCTCGCTATCTGGGCCGATTGGGGGAACAAAGACAGTCAGGACGTACTCGCCGCCGTTGATTATGCCGTGGCGCAGGGCGCGGCCGACCCCAACCGACTCGGTGTAGGAGGGTGGAGCTACGGCGGGATCCTGACGAATCAGGTAATTGCCCGCGATCGCCGCTTTAAGGCGGCAATCAGCGGGGCAGGCCAGTCAAATGCACTGGCCGGCTACGGGACCGATCAATACGTGCGGGAATACGAAGCCGAGCTGGGCACTCCGTGGGGAAGCACCGACACCTGGATCCGAGTCTCGTACCCCTTCTTTCACGCCGATCGGATCGCCACCCCGACGCTGTTCCTCTGTGGCGACAAAGATTTCAATGTTCCGTTGCTGAACTCCGAGCAGATGTATCAGTCGCTACGGAGTCTCGGCAGGGAAACCCAGCTGGTGATCTATCCGGGGGAGTATCACGAGATTCGAAAGCCGAGCTACGAGCGGGACCGTCTACAGCGCTACCTCGACTGGTACGGGAAGCATCTGCAGCAGCAGAAGAGCCAAGCCTCCACCCATTAGTGCGCCGAATTTTCTCCGCGGGTGCGTCGGAGGAAGGTAAGGCGGCTGGTACGTTGTACGACCAGCAGTCAGAGCGCCATTGAACCGGTTACCGCACGGCAGCGTGCGTGATATCTTAAGGCGGGTGTTCCATTTCGGAGCGATGCACGGCGCAGCCTGGAGGTCACCGTGCGGTTACAGCGTGTTACCCGGGTGTGTCTCCTTGCCTTGAGCGCAGTGCCCAGCTGCGGTTTACTCTTTCCGCACCATCGGGCTGCTCCACCGCCAACTGCCGTCCCGACGCAGGTACTGGTCGCCGTTACCAGCCACAATTGGAGTGACATCACCGTCTATCTATTGGCCGGCGGACTGCCCCAGCGGCTGGGCATGGTGTCCGCGCTCGGTGAAGCCACGTTCGATTTCTCCTCCCATCGGCTGAACACCAGCGCCGGGGTACGGCTGCGAGCTCTCCCGATCGCGGGCCGGGCGTTTACCTCCGAGACCATACTGGTGCAACCGGGCCAGTCGATCTTCTGGACGCTGGAGAACAATCTGGAGACCTCCAATTTCACGGTGTACTGATCATCCACCTTGGAAGCGGCTCCGGCGTCCGCTGCTCTGGGGATTTCTGCTTGTCGCGGCGCCTGGGTGTGGACTCTTGTTTCACCGCCATTCCGACTCTGACCGCCCCAACGAGAACACGGAGACTCTGGTCGAGGTCGAGAGCCACCACTGGAATGATGTGGTGATCTATTTGATGAACGGCAACCAGTCCGAGCGCCTAGGGACTGTTGCCGGGGTCAGCACCAATCGATTCAGCTTCCCTTACCGGCACATTGCCAGTGGAGGAAGACTTCGACTGCGGGCGCATCCGATTGGTGCGGAGGGCTCCTTCACCAGCGAGGACGTAGTGGTCCAGCCGGGTCAGTCGGTCAGATGGACCCTGGAGAGCGATCTGAGGAGATCTTCGCTGGCGGTGTTTTGAAGGAATCGTCAGTCATCAGTCATCAGTCATCAGTCGAAATTGCCGACTGACGACTGTTGACTGACGACCGAAGACTGATGCCTCACGGATTCCGATCGAGACAACCCCCGGAAGCAGTCGGAGACACATTCGGATTGTTCTGCTCTCTCCGTGGCAGCGGCAGGTTTACCCCAGGCCCATACGTAAGGCCGCCCTTAAACCAGTCTCCAGTTGGAAAAACGGTTTCGGAAGCGCGCCCGTACTGCCGAATCAGACGGCGCATGTCGCCGAGGCGATGTCCGGTGGCGAAGAGCCAGAACGCCCGTTCGCTGAAGAGCTGATCCACCGCCTCGTCCAGGCTGCCCGGTGTGGCCAGCGGGTCGAGCCCGATCGTGGCCCGAAGATCGTTGAGCCGCTGAGTCATGTCAGAGAACGCGCTGGCTTGAAGCTCGCTTTCCGCGATGATCAGCTGGGCTTCGACGTAGTCCGCCACTGGAATCGATGCATCGAAGCCGGGATACTTGTTGGGAAACCACGTCTCGGTGTTGTTGTCCGAGGCAATTCCGGAATCGCCCTGAACCCGGATGTCTCCGGCGGAGACGTACGGTAGCCCGTTGCCCCCCTCCAGATCCTCGGTACCGAACTCGCCGTTATTGATGGCCTCGAACACCCCGTTGTGTAAGGCGGCGGGGTGGTTGCGTGCTCGGTCTCATACACGAATTCCGGGAGGACGCTCGCCACTGCTGCGGCAGCTTCGGGAAAACGACCCTGATCCACCAGCGCACGGGCGAGCCCCACTGAAGCCAGCGAGTGAATCGGATCACCGGGAACGATGCTGGGGTGGGCGAGCGCTGTGTTGAACCGGGCGATCGCGGTGTCCAGAATCTGGGCCGTCGTGAGCGGCTGGCCATATTCGATCTGGTCATTCACGATGTGGCTGACCGGAACCCCGGAACAGAAGCCCTCGCCGAAGTAGACGTAGGTGTATCCCGCGAGTGCGTCCATCTCAGGGATGCCGGTGTCAGCGTCCGGATCGGTGCCGAACGCCTGCAGCGATGCCGCCGCGTCCTCGGCCGCACTGCGGGTCCGCGCAAGCGATTGGAACAGCTCAGCCAACCCTGCCGTGGTCGGCTGAGCCAACCGGAGATCTACCTCGGTCCGGCTGGGGATGAAACCAGGGTTCACGAACTCGTCAGCCAAGACGCCGCTCACGAGGATGTAACCATCGGACGCGTCATTGGAGTTACTTGGATCAGTGTTCCCGGGAATACCCACCGGTTCAAAATCGCCGTCCTTAGCCAGAGCGAATTGGCTGATTGCACCCAGACGCTTGGTGGCGGCACCGGCCGGGGTGTCCAGGTCCTCGGCCCCGACGATGTTCGGTTGGTTGGTATCCAGAAGCCCGCACGCCGCCACTCCGGCAAGGAGGAGCGGGACTGCCGAGGCAAGGGACCGGCGGGCGAAGTTGGTTGAGTGCATGGCTGTCGTCTCCGGTCAGAAGCCGAGGTTCAGTCGCGCAACCCAGTAGCGAACCTGGGGCTGGGAGAAGAAGTCTGTGGCGGCGAAGTTGCTACCACCTTCTCGGCCCTGTCCGAAGCCGTTGACCTCGGGATCGATTCCGCTGTAATCGTCGATGGTAAGGAGATTTCGCCCACTCAGCGTCAGGCTGGCACGAGATGCCCCGAGAAGCCGAGCAATATGGTCAGGAGCGTTGAACGTGAGTGACAATTCCCGCAACTTGATGAACCACGCCGGCTCGAAGAATCCCCACTCGGTAAAGCCGTTCGGGTCCCCATAGGTGTAGGCGGCTGCGGCTGCCTGATCCTTCAGTGGGGCAGTCGGGTCAATTAGGGCACGGCAGTAGATGACCCCACCACCACACCGGAAGGAATCGGTTCCGTTCTCTATCCAGTGCCCGCCCCGATAATCGAACAGCGCGCCGACACTGAAGAGATTGCGGAAGAAGGAGAAGTTGCTTCTCAGGCCGAACTCTCGAGTGGGAATCGCCGATCCCCGGAAGACCGCGGTGTCTCCCACGACGTATTCGGCTGGCACGATGACATTGCCAGCGTCGTCGTACACGGCTGGTTCGATGACACCGTTGCCGTTGGCGTCGCTAAAGGAGAGAATCGGACGGTCCCAGATGCCGCCCAGCGGATACCCTTCCACGTGGCGCTGGATGAAGCCCAAGGT
>JBKPAO010000004.1:0-5155 GCA_046726475.1 Gemmatimonadota bacterium
CTTCGCTACTTCTTCGGCCCACCCGGCGGATTGTCGCTCTTAAACACGTCGCGGTTCTTCGCGGTGTACGACTCCCAGGCGGGCGGGACTTCCTCCTCCGTGAAGATCGCGGTGACCGGGCACTCGGGCACGCAGGCTCCGCAGTCGATGCACTCGTCGGGGTGGATGTAGAGCTGGTCTTCGCCCTCGTAGATGCAGTCCACCGGACACACGTCGATGCAAGACCGGTCTTTGACCCCAATGCAGGGTTCGGCTATCACATATGTCATCGGCTGCTCCTCCGCAGTCTCCTGCCAGGAGACACCGTTTCAGCGCGCTTCCCGACGCTCCGCTCGTTTGCGGGCGGCTCGCTCGGCAAGGAGCTTTTCGACACCCGCCCACAGTTCGGGTCGGATGCTGTCGGCCAACTCGATGTTCCGCTTGGCGAGCATCACGGCGATAGCGCCCGTGTCGAGCCCGGCGATCCGCGCTTCCTCGATCACCGCCGCGAAGTGGATCCGGGCCTCGCGGATCATTCGCCCGAATAGAGCGGACCCCTCAGGGCGGTCGCCCAAGGCCAGCGCCAGGAGATAGAGATCGCGCGCGCCGTCCAGTCGATGCGCTAAATAGTCCCGCGTCTCGGATGGGAGTTCCCTCGAAAGGTGAGGCGTCGGTTCAATCATTACGTGTTCCTCGTGCATCACGAACGCCGTGCCAGTTGCTGATCTGCCGGGCGGAGAGCCTGGTGCTGCTGCGCTCCACAGTGACAAATATGGACGTACAGCACCGGAGCTCGACATCAATGATGTCGTCTTGCCATACCTATCTCACACTCTTCTGATACGCTTCCAGACGGTCCTGTGGAACGGGGGCGCTCGACCGGGCGATACAAGGGACATACTGGCGAGGGCCGAGCTGCGGAAGCGCGAGGTTAGGCATCAGTGTCAGGACAAGTCATCGACGGCGCAGTTCCGCACTAGCCCATCAATGATGCGTCGACCGAACTCACAGCAACCTGTAATGGCCGATTCTTCTGTGGAGTAGGTCCTAGGGCCGCTGAAGGCCCGCAAGCCCCAGTGGCGGCCAATCAAGAGATCAAGGGTCCAGCGTTCGGAGCCACGTACCTGAAAGGTACGCGGCGTGATGGCGAAGCCCTTGTAGGAGACAGAATTCAACTGCAGGTCCGGACAGAGACGTCTTAGCCTATATGAAGTATACCAGGGCGGACGCCCAATTTGGGCCGGCGGCGTGCTGCCATACGATGCGAGCCGCTGCGGGTCCACTTGCCTAGCGAAATCGACTGGGCATCCCACGTTACCGGGAGCGCTCGCTTCCCAGAGCGCTTCGTTGCCTGCGAGTTTGCTGTCCAAGGTGCAACGCGGGTCAGGCGGCATTCCCCCGCACCACCTCTCCCAACAGCCCCATCGCGTCCCGCAGCTGGCGGTCTGACAGGTAGGGCGCAGGACCGAGCCGGAGGATCTCACCGCGAGCATCGGTCCAGACCCCGCGTGCATGGAGGCTCCGCGCCAGCGATGCCGCGACGGGGGATCGGAGCGCGAGGAAACCGCCAACCTCGGCGAGCGGGGAGGCACGGTCGCGGCTCAGGACTGCGGGGTCGAGATCGAGCGCGTCGAACGTCGAGGCGAGCAACCCGATTTGGTGTTGGCTCACCTCCCGCAGCAGCACGGGCGTGAGCCCACGCTCACGGAAGAAGTCGAACACCGCGACGGCGCGATAATGGCTGGTGGGATCGTAGGTCGCGCCGGCAAACCGGTCGCCTCCCTGTCCATAGGCAACCCGCTCTTCCCGCTCCCGGTCCGCCAGCGCGGTAAACTCGCTGAACCAGCCCGTTACCACCGGTCGAAGGTCGGTGTCCGGTGGAATCCTCAGAAAGCAATTTCCCTCTCCCAGCTGACAGTACTTGTATCCGCCGCCGACAACAAAGGCGTCGCCGAGGCCCTCGTCAGAGAGCGAAAACGGAACCACGTTGAGCGCGTGATACGCGTCCACCAGGAGCCTGCTTCCGTGGCGCCGACAGCCCGCCGCCACTTCGCCGAGCCCACGGGCTATGCGGCTGGTGTCGAAGAACACAGCTGAGACCAGAACCAGGGCGGTTCGATCATCCACGGCACGGCTGAGCCGGGCCGCCAGCGACTCAAGCGGGGCCTCGGGGATACGTATAATGGAAAGGCCCTCCTCCTCGAGGCGGTCGAGCTGCCGGCGGATGCTGTGAAACTCGCCGTCGGTGGTCACCAAGCGGGGGCGCGTCCTGAGCGGCAGAGCGGAGAGGAGGCGGACTAGCAGCTCGTGGGTATTCACCCCCAGCGCGATGCAGCCTTCCGAGTCTCCCAGGAGTCTGGCGAATCCCTCCCGAACCCGGTCGGCCTGAACGAACGCCTGCTCCCACTTGTCGTCCACGTAGCGCGCCGCGTCCTGCCAGGCCCGCATCTGGCCTTCGAAGCCACAGTCGGGCCAGGCCTGGTGGGAGTGGCCGGTGAGCAGAAGGCGCTGCGATACCGCGAATCGGGAATAGTGAGACGCGAGGGCGTTGGGGGAGCCGTAGAGGGACTCGGGATCCATTGAGATCGCGCCGTTGCCGAGGGAGGAGGTTTAGAACTCGGTTCGGATGGCCCAGAGATCCGGAAATAGCGGCTGATTCAGGGTGGTGAGCAAATAGTCCGCCCCCGCGCTTCCCCCGGTGCCACGACGGGTCCCGATGGTTCGCTGCACCATTTTCACGTGTCGGTAACGCCACTCCATGAGCCCTTCATCGAGATCCACCAATCGTTCGCACAATTCAGCCAGCGCCGGCTGGTTCCGGTATACACCGACGAGCACCTCTCTGAGGGCCGCAGAGGACTCCACCCGTTGCGTGACGTCACGCTCCAGATCGGTCCGGGGCACCGACACGCCGTTGGAGGCCAGGTGATGCAGGAAGGAATCCCACAGCGACCCCGAGTTCAGTCGGCGCTCCAGCCGCCGGCGAGCCTCGCTCCCGACCGGGTAGCGCTCCAACGCCTTCGGGTCCTTCCAGCCGAGCGCGAACTCGAGCTCTCGGAACTGATGCGATTGGAAGCCGCTCCCGGACTCAAGCCGATCGCGGAAGGAGAGGAACTCGAGCGGGGTCATCGTCTCCAGAATGTCGAGCTGGGCGACCATCACCTTAAGAATGGTCAGAATGCGCTTCAGCGTCCCTCGCGCGCGGGCACCATCGTTTCGTGCGAGCAGCTCCTCCAGATGGTCCACCTCGTGGAGAATCTCCTTGAACCAGAGCTCGTAAACCTGATGGATCACGATGAAGAGCATCTCGTCGTGCTCCGGCCCCTTAGACAGAGGACACTGGAGCGCGAGCAGCTCATTGACCTTCAAATATTCGGTATACGAGGGCATGATCGATTCTCGTCGAGGGCCTCAAACCCAGGGATGGGTGCCGCGAGACTCGGCGGGCAGGGTTGAATATGGACGCGCAAGGCGGGTGACGGTACGGTATCTACAACTGATGGACCGTGTGTTGGAGCGCCAGCAGATCGTCTTATAATAGGATCGCCCCTCCCCTTTTTGGGTGGCCTCGGGCATGCAGCTTACTCTCCTAGAATCCGACCGGAGCTTCTTCCGCACCGCCGAGTACGTCACCGTGAGCATTGTGGCCCACCTCGGCCTGGTGTGGGTCGTCGTGGCCACTTCGGTGGGAACTTTCCGCCTCCCGACGGATGAGCGCGAGGCCCGCGTGCTCTTCCTCCTGCCGCCTGATCCGGTGGCGGCGACCGAGCGTCAGGCCGAGATCCTCCTGCCAGGGAAGCCCGGCTCGGGCCTCGACCAGGGGGGCCAGCTCCCCGCCGAGGGAGAGGGCCTGCGACTCCTTGCCACCACGAGGCGTGGCCGCCATCGGGGCGAGCGGGGCGGGGCCCGGAAGGATCAACCCATCGGGCCGGCGCCCCACCTGGCAGAGATTGTTTACAGCGCGCTCCAAGTGGACGAGATGGTTCAGCGATATGAGGGCAGCGCAGCCCCGGTTTACCCGCCCGAGTTGAGTGCGCAGGGGAAGGAGGGCAAGGTCGATGCAACGTACGTCGTGGACACGACTGGTCGGGTAGACACGACGACGTTCCAGGTACTGCAAAGCGACGATCTCCTCTTCACCGAGTCGGTCCGCACGTCGCTGGGCGAGGCGCTCTTTCGGCCGGCGAAGCGAGCAGGGCAGCCTGTTCGCCAGCTGGTCCAGCAGCGGTTCAATTTCAAGCTCGCGCGACCGTAGGGAGGAAGGGCGAGGGACTCCTCGGCGACGGCTTCGTCAGGCGGCGGCGCGTGGCTTACTGCGCGTTTGCGGAAACCCGTGCGACCTTGGCAACGGTGTCCCAGGTGCGGGTTGTCAGCTCCTTGCCGAACGTCCTCTCGATCAGGCTCATGAAGACTGCCCCCTTGGGGCTCGGCAGGTAGGCGCTAAAGAGCTCCCGGCCGATCAAGGAGAGCAGTCTGGCGCCCTCCAGCTCAATCGGCAGAACCACCGTCGATCTGGGCTCATCGCGCAGGAACGTGACGATCCGTTTGGCAGAAGGACTGAGCCGGAAAGCACGATACGGATCGGACGCCAGCAGGGCCTGGATGCGATCGATCGGTCGCACGATGGTGAGGAAGGCCTGACCGAGTCGGCCTTTCATCGCGGCTTCCGCGGTGCGCTGGATCGAGGATTCAGACCCGCCGCGGACGCTGAACACGACGTTTCCGCTCGAGAGAACGGTCTTCACTTCCAGAAAGCCGGCCGCCTCAAAGGCCTTCTTGAGTTCCGGCATCTTCGCGTTCATCGGGCTCACGCCTCGGAGAAACGCGGCATAGCGTGGCATCGGTGAGACCTGGTGCGAGTCTACCGCATTCGGGGCGTGTAGCGGTTCAGCGTCGCATACTCCGGGGGCCAGGGCAGAGTGTAGCCGAGGTCGGCGGCGGCATGGCGGGTCCAGTACGGGTCCCAGAGATGGGCCCGCGCCAGCACCACCAGATCGGCGCGGCCGGCGGTCAGGATGGTGTTGACGTCAGCGGGCGACGAGATGTTCCCCACGGTCATCGTAGGCACTCGGGCTTCGTGCCGGATCCGATCGCTGAAGGGGGTCTGAAACTGGCGCCCGTAGACCGGCTTGGCCTCGGGGACGGTCTGCCCCGCTGAGACGTCCACGATATCGGC
>JBKPAO010000005.1:0-5076 GCA_046726475.1 Gemmatimonadota bacterium
CCACCGGCAACCAAGGTTGGAACTGGATGGTTCTCGGTGGTGCCATCACCGAGTTGGCCATACCCGTTATAACCCCAGCAGTAGAGTTGCCCGCCCGTGGTCAGGCCGCAGGTGTGAATGGCCCCGGCGCTCACCTGAGCGAACGCCAGTGCCGTCGCCGTGGTCGCGAGCGACGGTCCCGCTTGATCAGTCTGTTGATCGGAAGGCCCTGCGATCTGGTCGTCGCGACAGGAAGTTGCGCTGAGCGCGGCAATCACCAACCAGGCGGTTCGACCCGCTCTCCGATCCAGGCTCAGCCGGTTCATACTGCCCTCCTTTGGGATGAGTTCGTGAACTCTCCTTTATCGCTAGGGCCAGACCCTCAAGTACGAGTCAAGCGCACAGACTCGCGCCCGGGCGCACCGGACCTCCGCGAGATCGGACTTGGACTATGTGAGGGGTGAACTATCGGAGATCAGTCGCAACAGCGAATCGTGTCCGCGAAGTTGCTCGTAGGAAAGAACGTACGGTGGCTGTCAATACTCGCAGTCCGCCGTGATTCCGGGTGAAATCATCGCGTTCTGCGAACACTCCAGCTGGCGCGAACCATGTCAATCAGACATGTAGTAATGCTCTTGTCGATGCCTAAGCCAAGTGGCTACTGGCTAGTGATCATCCTGCACGTTTTCAGAGGGAAAGTGTGCAGCACGTACATCGGGAAGCCTCATAATGTGCAGGATGCACGGGGCAAGTTGGCACAAGAGTTCGCACACCCGTGATGGGGCCTTCGAAGTCGACGAGCAGTTCCTCGGGTCTCCCGTCGGTGCCGAGGTGAAAAGTCACGAACGCCTTGGCAACCTCCCTGTTGCGCCAGACCGCGTGGAAGGTGTCGAAGTGCCAGTGCTCGATCGAGGGCATCGAGCGTCGCCCGCTCTGGAGCATGTCCGGATCCTCCTCGGCCATGCGAATCAGGTGGACCAGCCAGGTCTCGGGGAGCGCCGACATCAGGCCGATACCGATCGCCTTGATCGAGTCCTAAATGAGCTGCGAATGCTTGACTGAAACCGGCATCGCCACTGGGTCTGGGGCCGGTGAAGGTGACGCGGAGGCGTGCAAGCGTCAACCCTAGACCGTCGGTCGTATACTTGAGGCATGGCTGGGCGCGATGCGGTGGTGGTAGGGGCGGGACCGAACGGGCTCGCGGCAGCGATAACGCTGGCCCTCGCACGCCGTTCCGTGACCGTGTTCGAAGCGGCGGCGACCGTGGGCGGAGGCACGCGTTCCGCCGAGCTGACCTTGCCGGGCTTCGTTCACGACGTATGCTCCGCGGTCCATCCCTTGGGCGTAGGGTCTCCGTTCTTTCGTTCCATTCCACTGGACAAGTTTGGCCTGCAATGGATCCACCCCGATGCACCGCTCGCCCATCCCTTCGATGACGGGACAGCGGCGGTCATGGAGCGTGCCATCCCGGCCACGGCTGAGACGCTCGAACCGGACGGCGGCGCCTGGCACGACCTCATGGCCCCGCTCGCCGACGAGTGGGAGAAGCTGCTCGACGGACTGCTCCAGCCGCTGATTCCACCCCATCATGCTTTCCGCATGGCCCGCTTTGGACTCAACGGAATGCGATCGGCCCGCGGCCTGGCCGAGCATCGGTTCACCGGTGAGCGCGCGCGGGGATTGTTTGCGGGTCTCGCTGCCCACTCGATTCTTCCCTTGGACGCACCGTTCAGTTCGTCGTTCGGGCTGATGCTGGGGATGCTGGGGCATGCGGTCGGCTGGCCGATCCCAGCCGGTGGCTCCCAGCGGATCGCTGATTCCATGGCCGACTATTTCAAGTCGCTCAGAGGGGAAATCGTCACCGGGCAACGGATCCTGTCGGCCGACCACCTGCCGGAAACGGGCGCCCTTTTCTTCGACACTGGCCCGGTCCAGCTACTTCGACTCATGGGAAACCGCCTGGGGGCCGGCTATCGCAGACGCCTGGAGCGGTATCGCTACGGGCCGGGAGTGTTCAAGGTCGACTGGGCGCTCGATGCCCCGATTCCCTGGACCGCCGCCGCGTGCGCCCGGGCGGGAACCGTGCATCTCGGCGGTACCCTGAACGAAATCGCGGCCGCGGAGCTCACGGTTGCGGGCGGGCGGCACCCCGACCGTCCCTTCATCTTGCTGGCGCAGCCCAGCCTGTTCGATCCGAGTCGCGCGCCCGCGGGGAAGCACACCGCCTGGGCCTACTGCCACGTGCCCAACGGATCGACGGTGAACATGCTCGAGAGGATCGAACGGCAGGTGGAACGCTTCGCGCCGGGTTTCCGGAAACTCATCCTAGCTCGCCATGTGGCCGGACCGGCCTGGCTCGAGCAGTACAACCACAACTGCGTCGGAGGCGACATCACCGGCGGCTCCAACGACATGTGGCAGATCCTCGCCCGGCCGAGACTTCTGTCGCCCTACAGAATCCCCACTCGCAAAGGGCCGAAAGCCTACCTGTGCTCGGCGTCCACTCCTCCCGGAGGAGGAGTGCACGGAATGTGCGGGTACAATGCAGCCCGCAGGAGTTCACCATGATTCTCGGCGATACCCACGAATACTGGCTCACCCGCTGGCTCTTCCAGCGCTCGCTGGCGCTGATCTACCTGGTCGCCTTCGCGGTAGCGGTGAACCAGTTCCGGCCGCTGCTCGGCACCCGTGGGCTGTTGCCGGTACCCTTCTTCCTGCAGCGAGTCAATTTCCTGCAGTCCCCCAGCCTTTTCTTCCTGCACTACTCGGACCGCTTCGCCATGGCGCTGGCCTGGACCGGCGTGGCGCTGGCGCTCGTCGCGCTGTCAGGGTTCTCGGAGAATTTCGGCACGCCGGTCAGCATGATCGTGTGGTTCGTGATGTGGCTGTTTTATCTCTCCTTCGTGAACGTGGGGCAGACCTGGTACAGCTTCGGCTGGGAAACCCTGCTCCTCGAGACCGGTTTCCTCGCCATCTTCCTCGGCGCGCGCAACGTGGCGCCGCCGGTGATCGTGATCTGGATGCTCCGGTGGCTGCTCTTCCGGCTCATGCTCGGCGCCGGGTTGATCAAGCTGCGGGGAGATCCGTGCTGGCGTGACCTGACCTGCCTGGTCTATCACTACGAGACCCAGCCCATTCCCAATCCGCTCAGCTGGTACCTCGCGAAGCTTCCGGTCCCAATTCACAAACTGGGCGTGCTGTTCAATCACCTGGCCGAGCTGATCGCGCCGCTCGGCTATCTCACGCCGGTGGCGACCGTCCGGTATGTAGCGGGGGTGATTACCATCGTCTTCCAGGGAATGCTCATTCTCTCGGGCAATCTTTCCTGGCTCAACTATCTCACCATCGTGATCGCGATCAGCTGCTTCGATGATCGAATTCTGTCACACATTATCCCGCTTCGACCGGAACAGCTCGATCCGCGCGCGCTGGCTCACCAGCTGGCAATCGGAGCGCTCGCGCTCATGGTGGTCGTACTGAGCATCTATCCGGTCCGCAATCTCTTTTCCAGCCAGCAGGCAATGAATGCCTCGTTCGAGCCGCTTCACCTGGTGAACACCTACGGAGCTTTCGGGAGCGTCGGACGGGAGCGGTATGAGGTAGCCCTGGAGGGCACCACCGACGAGGCGGTTGCGGCATCGACGACATGGAAAGAATACGAATTCAAAGCCAAGGCGGGCGATGTCTCACGCAAGCCACCCATCGTCGCGCCATACCATTTGCGACTGGACTGGCTGATGTGGTTTGCGGGAATCAGCCGGGCATACGCCGAGCCGTGGATTCTGCCGCTGGTGGGACGGCTGCTGCAGGGCGACAAGCCTACACTTGGACTGCTGCGAGGAAATCCGTTTCCCGACCAGCCGCCTCGGTTCGTACGGGCCAGAGTCTACCAGTACAAGTTCACGACCTGGGACGAGCGCAAGGCGACGGGAAACTACTGGAGCCGGAATCTGGTGGGAGAGTTTCTACCGCCGCTGTCGCTCGACAGCCCGGGATTGCTGCAGGTGCTGAGGATGCAGGGGTGGGTGCAGTAAGGATCAGTCGGCGGTAGATCATGTTCCCGCGTGTCGAATATCGACTCCTTGTGCCAGCGCCACCCCTGCTTGAGTTATGCCGTGTATCGATCTCTTGCAACCGCCGGTGAGGGGGCCTGGACAGCTATCATAGAACGGGCTCCGCCTTTCCGGGCATGTTGCCTGCGAGTCCGCACATGACCTTGTGCAAGCCTTACGCTGCGCCGCACGTTCAAGCCCTCACGCCCTCGACCAGCGAGAGGTGGGTTTCGGTGGGGACGACGCGCCGAAGCCTGAACCCTGACCGCTTCAGCAAGTCCTGGAACTCCACCCGAGTGCGCTCTCGGCCACGTGGCGTCAGCACCAGCATTTCGAGATCGAGGAGCTTGCCGAAGTGCGCCGCGTTACCGGGCGGGATCACCGCGTCCACAATTAGCAGTTTCCCGCCGGACCGCATCGCCCGGTGACAGTTTTTGAGGATCTGTATTGCTCGCTCGTCATCCCAGTCGTGAATGATGTGCTTCATGATATAGGCGTCGCCTCCCTCCGGAACGGACGCGAAGAAGTCCCCGCTGACGATCTGGCAGCGGTCGGCGGCGACGCCCCGCCTCTGGAGCAGCGCCGGCGCTCCGGCCGTCACGTGCGGGAGGTCGAAGAGGATGCCGCCCATCTTCCGATTGGCTTTGAGAATGGTCGTGATCAAGAGACCGTGGCCGCCAGCGACTTCCACTAGAATGCCGACTCCCGAGAAGTCGTAGGCTGCGAGCACGGCCCTGGACTCGAAGGTGCTGATCGATGTCATCGCCGCATCGAAAATCGCAGCGGCTTCCGGCATCTTCGCGAAGTACTCGAAGATGGGCATGGCGAAGACCTGGTCGAAAGCTGGCTGGCCGGTGCGGACGCCGTGGCGAAGCTCTCCCCACGGAAGCCACGTGCTCTCGTGCCCTACGAATCGCGCATAGCCGCCGAGCGCTTCGGGCGAGTCGGTGCGGAGCAGCTTGCCCAGCGGCGTGAGCCGGAATCTCCGTTCTCCGGTCTCGGCGAAGATCCCCACGCTCGCCAAGGCGCGGAGCAGCCGATAGAC
>JBKPAO010000006.1:0-4697 GCA_046726475.1 Gemmatimonadota bacterium
GCAGATGGAACACGACTCCATGTTCCTCGTGAAGCTTCTGGATGAACTCACCCAGCTCGGGCCCCATGACTCGCTCCAGCGGCCGGACCTCGGGCGCAACTACGTGCACCTCCAGTTTCCGGGCGCGCAACGATGCGGCCACCTCCAGCCCGATAAAGCTGGCGCCGAGGATGACGGCCCGGTGGGCTTGGGCAGAGGCAGCAATGATCGCCTTGCTGTCGGTTAGGGTTCTCAGATAATGGACATTGTTCGCCGGATCTACCTCCGCCGGGAGGCGGATTGGGGTGGCTCCGGTCGCAAGCAGCAGCACTCCATATTCGCGAGTGCTGCCGTCATCCAACCGAATACGGTGGCGTCCCGGCTCAAGCTCCATCACCCGCCGGCCTCGAACGATCTCGATTTGGTGCTCGACGTAGAATGCGGAGGGATGGAGCGGAATCCAGTCTTCCGATGCAGATCCCGCCAGGTAATCCTTTGACAAATTGGGCCGATCGTAGGGAGCGTCGGGGTCGGGGTCAATCAACATCAGCTGGCCGTCATACCCTTCTTCCCTGAGTGTTTCCGCCGCACTCTCCCCTGCCGCACCGGCTCCGATGATGACGACCGAGCGGAGATCCTTCCGAGACCGCTTCTGGGGAAGAGCGCGGGACGCGGGCTTCGGAGCCTTGCCTCGCACATAGACCATGTCTCCCTGCTGCTCGACCCGCCAACAGGAGACGTTGTTGAGCGCCGGAGGCCGTAGCGCATGCCCGCTCCGCAGGCTGAAGCAGGCATGGTGCCAGGGGCAGCGAACGGTATCCCCGACCATCAGACCGTCGGGAAGCGGACCGCTGTAGTGGCTGCAGACAGCTCCGATGGCAAACCACTCGCTACCACGGCGCGCTAGAAGGACAGGCTCCTCTCCGACATGACCACCCACCAGCGTGCCTTCCGGAACCTGTGCCACAGCAATGCCAGCCGCGAGATCGGGCCCACTTGCAGCGTGTTCTCCGCCCATTTCTTACTCCTTCGTCTCACTTGGAACCGGAAACCCACGATGAGAGTGGGTGCCAGACAGAGGCAGTAATGTCGGGCTGCGGGGAAAGGTGCCTGGGTGGGAGCTAACCGGTGTCGGTCGCCGGTCGCCAGTCATCAGTCGCCTACTGGCTCTCGCTCACCGGTTAGGATCATCTTCTACGGCCTGGGCATGCGATACCAATCGGCTGGCAGCCCGATCGCTGCACACCAGCTGACGACTGATGACTGATGACTGATCACCGTTAGCCGAGGATTGATAGGAACACCCCTCACGCCGCCCTGAGCTCGGTCGTGCAATGCGGACACCGGGTCGCGCCAATCGGTATCGCCATCCGACAATACGGGCAGTCCTTGGTGGTCGGAGCTGCAGCAGCCTCCTGGGGCATGAGCCGGTTGGCGGCCCGCACCACCAGGAAGACGGCAAAGGCGATAATGATGAACGTGACCACATTATTGATGAACTGGCCGTAATTCACCGTGACGGCCCCCGCGGCCTGCGCCTCCGTCAGTGACGCGTATGGAGGCGGTGCCTTGGGTCCTGCCTTGAGTAACGCAAACAGGTTGGAGAAGTCCACATTACCGAGCGCCAGGCCGATAGGTGGCATGATCACATCGTCTACCAGCGATTTGACGATGGTGCCGAATGCACCGCCGATGATGATGCCGACGGCGAGGTCGAGCACGTTGCCGCGCAGCGCAAAGGCCTTGAACTCCTTGAACATGGAGATTTCCCGATTGGAGGTTTTCTGGATATATCGGCCGCTTGCCGGCTGCGCAACCGCGTTTAGTCGGGCTTGGTCGACTCCGTCGGCAATCCAGCGGCGCACCACTCCGCGAGGCCACCGGAAAAGAGCTGCACCTCGTCAAAGCCTCTCGCCCGGAGCAGGCTCGCTGCGATGGCAGCACGCGAGCCGGTCTGGCAGTGAACAATGAGATGACCCGGGGGAATTTCGTCCAGGCGCTGGTCGAGCTCCGCCAGCGGAAGGTTCAATGAATTGGGAATGTGGCCGGCGTCCCACTCCCCTTTCCCCCGCACATCCACGATCGCCCTATCCTTCCGTCCATTAGCGACATCCGTCAGCGAAATTCGAGGAATGACCTGGAGCTTACCCTGTACTTCGAAATTATTGACTACATCGGGACTCCAATATCCGGCCATGCGATCCAGCCCAATGCCGGCGAGATCACCCACCAATTCCTCCACCCGGTGATCGGCTGCTATGAGTCGGAACTCGCGATCGTACGGCAGCAGGGATCCAGCCCACGTGGGGAAGCTCCGATTTGCCGGGATGTTGATGGTGCCCGGGATCGAGCGGCTCCCGAATTCTCCGGCGTCCCGAGTATCCACGATGGGATCTCCAGCGGCGAGCGCCACAGCCAGCGTCTCCGGTGCCAGATGGACCGTCCGGGGGCGCTCGCCCAGGATTCGCGGCCCTAATCGATTAATCCGCTTCATCTCGGCGAAGTACCTCGGAGGCTCCGGCTGGCCAGCCAGGACTGCTCGCACGAACTCCGCTTCATCCAAAACGCTAAACGCCCAATTGAACCGCTGTTCGTAGCCGAGGGTGGATTGAGGCACGGCTCCCAAGGCCTTGCCACAAGCCGATCCCGCACCGTGGCCCGGCCAGATCTGGAGATACTCGGGGAGAGATCGGAATCGCTGTAACGACCGGAAAAGCTGGCGAGCCCCTTCCTCCATTGTGCCGTGCACCCTGGCGGCGCGTTCCAACAGGTCGGGCCGGCCCACGTCTCCCACGAACAGGAAGTCGCCGGTCAGCGCGCCCATCGGCTCAGAAGCTGCCGCGTTATCGGTCACCAGAAAAGTGAGATGCTCCGGAGTATGGCCGGGTGTGTGGAGCACCTGCAGGCGGACCTCTCCCACGGCAAACCTGGACCCGTCGTCGAGCAGAGTCGCTCCCGCGCTGTTGCCGTATTCGTATTGCCAATCGCGCCCACCGGCTCTCGAGAGGTAGAGCCGGGCGCCGGTCCGTTGCGCCAGCTCGCGTGCACCCGAGACGAAATCGGCGTGAATATGGGTCTCGGTTACGTGAGCGATGCGCAAGTTCTCCTCCGCCGCACCACGGAGATACTGATCGATGGACCGATTGGGATCGATGATTAACGCTTCCTTGCTGGACGGACAGCCGATCAGGTAACTGGCCTGAGCCAGTTTCGAGTCAAAGAATCGTTTGAAGATCATCGCTGCTTCGACCGGTTCTCGACCCTGCGCACAAACTTCAATCCGGACCAGACCTCGTCGATCGCGCAGACCTTGACGTCGACTAAACCCAGCGGCAATCCCAGGTCTCGAATGGCATTCTCCGTCAAGTCAGTGTCGACCCCGGAGGTTTTCTTGGGCCATGAGATCCACAGCGTACCCTCATCGGCCAGCGCGTCCGCCAGCTTGGGAAAGTCGGCCGCGAGCTCCTTCCGCGAACTGACAAAGCGGTGAACAAATGCAGCGTCAGATGAAAGCCGGGTCTGAAGCGTGGCACCCCCAGGAAGCGGGTCCAGCAATGCTCTGTAGGAGGAGGGTGCACCCAGAGCGATCACCAGAGTTCCGGACTTGATCCCCAGTTTGTCGGAGAGCGTTCGAGTGGAGTAGCCGGCCACCGCCTCACACCTCCAGTGCCTGATATAGTGGTCGCCGCCCTCGGGCCAGCACGGGCCAGCTCGTCTCCAACCTATCGCCGCGAACGCCGTAGACCACCTCATGCAAGTGTACGGCAATGCAGACGTGGTTGGGCACGACTCGTACCCGATCGCCGACTACCGGGCGCCAGTCGGTGTGCTGGAGATCGAGGATGCCATGTTCCTCGGATAAGCGGCTGACGATCACCTCAGGCCGATCAAGGAGCGCACCGTACCCGACTCCGCCTCCTTCGGACGGCTCCCGGCCGAGCGCTTTGCTTCCGGCATCAATAACAGCTTGACCCGGCACGGCGGTACTAACCACGGTGGCAAGGATCGTCAGGGCGCAATCGTCCCACTCGCAAGCGCCGGTCTGGGTCGTGATTCGGTCATTATAGACATAGGTCCCGGGCCGAATCTCCGTAACGCCGGGGATCTCGTGAGTCCGCCAGGCCGTCGGTGTCGAGCCGCCGCTCACAATCTCGGGCCGGAGCCCAGCACGATCCAAGGCTGCGATCGCGCTCTCTAGCTGCTTTCCGAGTCGTTCCAGATCCTCAGTCTGCTCCGAGCTTCGAATGTGACCGGGGTAGAACGCAATGCCGCGATAAGCCAGTGGAGGTCGATCTGCCACCATCTTTGCGAGTGCAACCGCCGATTCGAATCCGGATACCCCGACCCGGTGCATGCCGAGGTCGAGCTCGATCAATACTCCGACTCGACGGTTCCGCTTTCGGGACGCAACACTCAGCTGATCCACTACCTGCTCGGAGTCCAGCGCCACCATGATCTCGCACTCACCAGGCAGCGAGAGGAGGCGGTGAAGCTTCGCATCGCCTACCGGCGGGTAGGCCAGGAGCAGATCAGTAGATACTTCTGCCATCACCTCGGCTTCCAAGATAGTCGCGCAGGTCAGTCCGATGGCTCCGCGCCGGATCTGTTCGGCAGCTACCCGGGGTGATTTGTGGGTCTTGGTGTGGGGGCGGAGTGCCAGCTGATGCCGGGAGGCGTACGCTGCCATTCGCGCGAGGTTGTGCTCGAAGCGCTCGAGA
>JBKPAO010000007.1:0-45878 GCA_046726475.1 Gemmatimonadota bacterium
TAGAAAGGTGTGGTCTTCCGAGCTGTCGCAGCATCATGCGGAGCACGAAGATGAAGAACTTGTGCGTCGCTGACGGCACCCGAAAAGGGTCGCCGGGAACTGCTCCGTCCAGAATGGCCCGCTCCACGGGCAGGCGGTACACCGTTTTCCAGTAATCCCCGAGGAGGAGCCGGTAATGCACGTGCAAATGCAGGAGGCGAGCGACGGCGGGATCGTAGCCTACATAACTCTCGATTCCTGGAATCTGCCGCTCCCCAGGGTGAAGACCTCGCTTGAAGCCCAGCTGATCCATGAGCCGGCGGAATTCCAGCATCGCGGCGTGATCCACCAGCAGATCCACGTCGGCGTTTCCCACGGTCCACCGGTGCGCACTCCAGTGGCCCTTCCACTGACAGTATGCCACTCCATGGGCTTCCAGCGCTCGGGCGACTTGAGCGAGCAGCGACACCGTTGGCGGCACACTCTCGGCGGCGTCCGGGGCTCTACCAAGCAGGAGACCTTGGGTGATGAAGGACAAGCTGGTGAGGGCCATATCGCTCATGGATGGTTCCACGGCGGGCGAATTGCTCCCAGGTAGTGAGTGCAAAGAGGAGACGCGGAGGACAGGATCGATGATGCCCGCCATGATCGAGGTACCAGAAGTTGAGCGATAAGCGGGGTCAGGCCGACGCGCCGAAGCTCCAATGAGCAGCCGGGAAACATTCGCCGAACGTCTGATTTCCGCAGCGGGTGGACGCAGGAGTTCCAGGGATTCTCGACGATCAGGTCGTACCACAGTATCAAGCCGGCCGGCCGCACCACCCGGAGCATCTCGGAAGCAATTGCGTCCCTCATGTCACTGTCGAGCACCGCGGAAAAAACAGTCGCCTGAAGGACAATGTCGAACGACTCTGACGGGAATCTCAGGTTTGCCGCGTTGGAGCACTCGATCGTCACCGGTTCGGGGCATAGGCGGCGCGCTCGCGCGGCCGAGGAGGGGAGGAGCTCGACACCGACGACCTTAGCGGGATCAGCTCCCAGGGCGATCAGCTCACGCAGCCACTTACCGGTACCGCAGCCGACCTCCAGAATCCGGTGGCCCGACAACGGCATAAAGCCGTGGCGGTGAAGCAGGCTCACCAGGTGACGCTGCCGCTCTTGAATCAGAAAGCGCTCGACCACCGACCTCGAGCCGGCGTCGGTACCGTCGTGAGAGTGGGCCAGCATTCCGGCGCGTTCTTGCGGGCCAGGCATGGGCGAGCCCGCCGGCACCGCAGTCCAGTTCACCGGCATGTCGGGAGACCCTTCACTGTAAGAACCCATGGAGAACAGGAGAGGCTGATTGACCGCGGACTGGGCATCCCAGGCCTAGCTCGCGTGGCAGTTGCTCGAGGGCAACGGACCTATCGCTGCGCCACAAGGCCAAGCGAGGAGGTGGGCCAACGAACCGCGGGTTAACGGGCCGAGGACCCGGTCGCCAAGAGAGCTCCGACATCGGTTCGCCGGCGGCCACCCATCCGGGGAGTCTTGCGACGACACGCAATGCCACTTCGTCGGTCGATCAGCTTGAGGTCCGGTGGGCTGGTCGGCCGGGGAGGCACCCGTCTGCGTTCGCGCCATTGGATCTCCGACGGATCGGCCAGGCCTCCCCATACTTCCATCGCGTGCGCGGTCGAGAGTGGAATGGCCGGACGAGCAGCTTGATGGTCCCGCAGCGGCGACGCGCACTCAGGAACCAGCTCACATAGGGTAGCGAGCAGCCCATCGCGATCTCCCGCATCGAGAAATGCAAAAAGACGACTCAGCTTCTGCATCAGCTCCGGGCTTGCAGCCTCCGCGGCCCGGCTGATCCGGATCTTCTCGACCGACGTTGGCAGCGTGGCCTCGAGAGCCGACCTCGGCTCTTCGGTGAGCTCTTCTCCGGGTCGCAGGCCGGTGAACACAATCCTTACATCCCTATCCGGGACCCCACCGGAGAGACGGATCAGCTTCTCGGCCAGATCGAGAATTCGTACCGGCTCGCCCATGTCGAGCGTGGCGATCTCCCCGGCTATCTCGGGCAGCGAACCTGCCTGAAGCACCAGCTGAGCTGCCTCGGAACCCGTCATGCCATACAGCGTGGCGAGCGGATGGGTGACGGTGATGGGCCCGCCGGCCACGATCTGCCGCTCGAAGCGTGGAATTACGCTGCTCTTCGATTCCAGCACGCTTCCAAAGCGGACGGCGCGGAAGTCGGTGCCCGACCGATGCAGGTTGGGCAGGCCGAAAATGATGCGCTCGGCGATTCGTTTGGTTGCGCCCATGACGCTCGATGGTCTGATAGCTTGGTCGCTGGAGATCAGCACCATCTTGGTGGCGCCGTAGCGAACCGTTGTGGTAGCGACCAGCAGGGTACCGAGCACGTTGTTCCGGACCGCTTCAAGCACGTTGTTCTCCAACAATGCCACGTGCTTGTAGGCGGCCGCGTGGATCACATACTCCGGGCGATGGTGGGCGCAGACCTGCGCGAGACGGCTCTGGTTGGTTACGTCACAGATGACCGGTACCAGGTCCAGGGCGGGATATGCTTCCTGGAGTTCCAGGTGCACGAAGTAGAGATCGCTCTCTGACTGATCGAGGAGCACCAGTCTCGCTGGCCCAAATCGCGCGATCTGTCGGGCGAGCTCCGAACCGATCGATCCGGCCGCTCCGGTCAGGAGAATGACTCGATTCACAAGATCAGATTCAACCGAAGAGAGGTCCGGGCTAATGGGCGCGCGCCCCAGCAGATCCTCAATCCGAACGTCGTGGAGCTGGTTGACCCGCCCTCCCGCGCTCATCGGGCGAACCTGGTCACAACGTCCAACACGGCTTCCACGACATCGTTGACGTCGCGGTCGCTCAGGCGAGGGTGGATCGGCAGACTCAGCATGCGTTGGTAGTTGCCCAGAGCCACCGGGAACTGCTCGGGACGATATTGGTACTTCCGGCGGTAGTAGGGATGGAGATGAGTGGGGATGAAATGCACCGAGGTGCCGATATTCCTGGCCCTCAGCTCGTGGGCGAAGCGATTCCTGCCGATACGAAGTGCGCCAAGGCGGAGACGGAGCACGTAGAGCTGCCACGCGTGCTCGACTTCGGGTCTTTCGGCTGGGACCTCTAGGGCATCGACTACGCCAAAGGCGCTACTGTAGAGCGCGGCGATTCGCCGGCGCCGCCGCTGAAATTCACCCAGCTGGCGGAGCTGGGCCAACCCCATCGCTGCCTGAATGTCGGTCATGCCGTACTTGAATCCGGGCTCATCCACTTCGTAGAACCAGCTACTGCCGGAACTGTATCGCTTCCATGCATTCCGGGTCATTCCGTGGAGTGCGAGTGTTCGAGCACGAGAGACGAAATCGGCCGATCCCGTCAGCATTCCCCCTTCGCCGGTGGTCAGGTTTTTGGTGGCGTAGAAGGAGAAGGCGGCTGGGTTCTCGCTCGAGCCGATCAGCCGTCCCTTGTAGCTGGCGGGAACAGCGTGCGAGGCATCCTCGATAAGGGCCAGATGGTAGCGTTGGGCAATGTCTCGAATCGTGTCCAGCTCGGCCGGATGGCCGGCATAGTGGACCGCCAGAATCGCACGGGTGCGGGGAGTTATGGCCTCCTCGATCGCATGCGGATCCAGGTTGAGCGTGTCCGCTTCTACATCAGCGAATCGCGGCGTGGCCCGGACGTGCTCAATGACGTTGGCAGCGGCACAGAACGTCATTGGCGTGGTGATGACTTCTTCGCCGGGGCGGATTCCCACGGAGAGAAGCGCGAGGTGCAGACCTGCGGTACACGAGTTGGTCGCCAATGCGGCCAGAGCATCCACCCGGCTCTTAAATGCAGCTTCGAATTGCTCGGTTTTAGGACCAGTCGTGAGCCAGCCGGATCGTAGCGTCTCGACTACTTCGTTGATCTCCTCCTGCCCCACCGCGGGCGGAGAAAACGACAGAAACTCCCGGCGGCATTTGCTGGGGGCCTCGGGAGCTGGGGCACCCGGGTGGGTCACGCCGCTCTGGATCACAGAGCCGGGCGGGTCCTGAAGCACCACAAAATGAGGATTCACCGGTCGAGCTCACACGACCGAAGGTTGGACCCGCGCAACGATGGACGGGGCGTGGGCATGCGACTCCTCGACTACATGTGTGGGTACTTGTTTCGTGCTGATCGGATTGGGTGGGGGGAGTGCGAGCTTCGTGCCCGATGTGGCACGACCGAAAGTGTTCAAGAGCAACAGCCTAGGTCGCTAGTGCCAGACTTTGCAGAGCGAGGAGTGGCGGCGGGTCGTTGCGCGGGTGCAACTGCTTTTAGTCGAGAAACATGAACGGTGAAAAGTGAACGGTGAACGGGTGATTCTGGTCGACCCGTTCACCGTTCACTTTTCACCGTTCACCTTCTAATACCACCCAATCGGCTTCTCATCCAAGTTGATGAAGACCTGCTTTGTCTCCAGGTACTCCTCCACTCCCCAGTGGCCGAGCTCACGGCCGAAGCCCGAGGCTTTGTACCCGCCCCAAGGTGCCTCTACGAACGTGGGCTGCATGTGATTCACCCAGACAATGCCCGCTTCCAGCGCCTTGACCACCCGGAATGCCTTGAAGATGTCGCGGGTCCATAGTGCTGCGGCCAATCCATACGGAGTGGCGTTGGCGATGCGAATGGCCTCGGCTTCATCCTTGAAGGGAATGACCGTCATCACCGGCCCAAAGATCTCCTCCTGGGCGATGGTTGCTGAGTTATCGACGTCGTAGAAGATGGTCGGCTCGACGTACCAGCCCTTCTCGAACTGCTTGGGAGTTCCGCCGCCCGCGGCGACCTTTCCCTCTTTCCGGCCGATCGTCAGGTATCGCGCGACCCGGTCGCGCTGTTCCGCGCTGACCAGCGGCCCCATCTTGGTCTCCCGGTCGAGACCGTTGCCCAACCGAATCGTTTTCGCCTTAGCCGCGGTGGCATCAATGAACTTCTGGTAAATGTCGCGCTGCACCAAAACGCGACTTCCAGCGGAGCACACCTCCCCCTGGTTGATGAAGGTGCCGAACAACGCTCCGTCGACCGCATTCTCGAAGTCCGCGTCGCTGAAGAAGATGTTGGGTGATTTGCCGCCCAGCTCCAGGGACACCCGCTTGAGCTGATCGGCGGCATTTCGCATGATGAGCTTGCCCACCTCCGCGCTCCCGGTGAAGGCAATCTTCCGGACGCCGGGATGGGTCACCAGCGGGCCACCGGCCGAAGGGCCGTCACCGGTGACTATGTTGACCACGCCCGCTGGTAGGCCGACACTCTCAAAGTCGCGGGCCAGCGCGAGAACGGAGAGTGGCGTCTGCTCCGCAGGCTTGAGGACTACGGTGCAGCCGGCCGCCAGCGCGGGAGCGATCTTCCAGGCCGCCATCATCAGCGGGTAGTTCCAGGGAATGATCTGGCCCGCCACCCCCACTGGCTCGCGCATGGCGAACGCCACCGCTTCGGCGGGGACCGGGAGGACCTCGCCATTGATCTTCGTGGCCAGGCCGCCGTAGTACTCGAAACAGGTAGCGGTATCATCCATGTCGTACTCGGACTCTACGATCGGCTTCCCAGAGTTCCGGGTTTCCAGCTCGGCCAACTCCGCACGTCTGGCCCGAACTCGCTCCGCCAACCGGAAAAGGATCCGCCCTCGCTCCTGCGCGGTCACGGTTCGCCACCCACCGTAAAAGGCCTTGGTGGCGGCTTGGACCGCCCGGTCGATATCTGCTGCGTCGCCGGCGGGGCAGGTAGCGATGCTTTCCTCGGTCGCCGGATCGTACACCTCGAAAGTCTTTCCGTTGCCGGCATCGACGAACTGCCCATCGATGTACATCTGATAGGGGCTCGCCTTCGCCTTTCGGCTTTTCCCCCTCACACTTGCCGTGCTCGTCATCAGGTCCTCCGCGTCCACTATGGCTCATGCCTGGGTGATCGATAGAAGCTAGCATAAACGCACGAAGGGCACCTCACCCGTGCCCTTCGCGCCCATTCGCCGCCCGACTATCCACGCCTCAGGCTGCGACGACGGTTTCCCTCGACGAACGGCCGGTCAATCGAGGAGTTCCGACCTGCACCGAATCGTCCCGAACGTACCAGGGCATGCCCTCGAGGGCGAGGCATTGAAGGAACGGATCCGGATCGAACTGCTCCGGAGACATGACTCCGGTCCCGCGCCAAATTCCCTGGGTGATCAGGCGCGCCGCGATGACCGGCGGGATGCCGGTCTGATACGCCGTGCCCTGCACGCCCAGCTCCCGATAGGCGGTCTCGTGATCGGTAACGTTGTAGATGTAGTATGCCTGAGGCTGACCGTTCTTGAGGCCCTTTGCCAATGTACCGACGCAGGTTTTCCCCCGCAGTCGGCCGGCGAGATCCTTGGGATCGGGGAGCAGCGACACCACTAGATCGCGTGGTACGATCGAGTGGTTGCCCACGCGCACCCGTTGCTTGCTGGAGAGACCCAGGCGCTTCATGACCCGAAGGGTTTCGACCGTCGAATCGTTCATGCAGAGCTTGAAGTCGATGGTCCGCGCCTGGGGGAAAAACCGCGGGAGCGTCTTAGACTCTTCGTGATCGACATAATAGCAGTTGAGCACGCCGAGCTCCGGGAAGTCGAACGGCTCGATGCCGGTGAGTGGCTCCTCCATGAAGTACCGGCCGTTCCGGTAGGCAACCGCCTTACAGAGGCACTCGTCGATCATCACCCACGGGCTAAAAGCGGCAAGGAAACCCTCGTGCCCATGGCAGATAGAGTTGTCCCCATCACGGATCCTGAGTTCAGTGACCGTGTCCAGGAGGTGTTTGGCCGCGTACGCGGCGTAGACATTGGTGGTACCGGGATCGGCGCCCATCCCGAGGAGGGCAAGCCGGCCGGCGGCCTTGAACTCGGCATCGAGCGCGAATTGGTCATCCATCTTGGGGATGCCATCCGCGTCCGTTCCTGCGCTGGCCAGGTCGATGTAGTCGCTACCTCCATCGAGGCAAGCCTGCATGACCGCAATGTTGGTTGCGGGAAGCGCCGCGTTCAGGACGAGCGTGGTACCGGTCTGACGAATTGCAGTAGCAATGGCGGCTCGGTCTCCGGCATCGAGACAGATGGCCGAGACCCTAGGATCATTGAGCCGGTCCGCTAAGAGGGAAGCACGGGCGGATACCGTGTCGGCGATGACGAGTTGCTCAAGCACCGCTTCCTTCGCGATTTTGAGGGCTGACACGGTCCCCACCGCGCCGGCGCCCACCAGCAGGACTTTCACAAACTCCTCTTTTCATTGTTGGTGCGGCACTCGGTCTGGCCCCGTCGGCAAACCCTGCCGCCTGCGGAACCTCGCCCCCGCCGCTGATGGGGGCTCACAGCTCAAGGAGATGGTCAGCTGTGAGAGTGGACCCTCCGCTTGGTCGGAGGATGCAAACGTACCTGTCTCCGGGGAGGTCGGTACACCGCCAACGTAGCTCCGCACCCCCACCCTCTGTCCAGCCCCCTGGCCACCTGCCGCTGGCAGACTTGACGGCTCCGCATCTGCATACGTGAGTTCAACTTATTGAACTACAAAGGTTTGAATAAAGGTGCAGTAATAACGCTGCATCTTTATGCAGCGGCATTCTCTCGCATCAGCCGAGCCCAGACCACCCTCACCCTACCGAAGGGAGGAAATTGATAGTCGCGCCGGCATTGACCTCCGGTTGATGGCCTCGGCGCAGCAAGCCCCAGATATGCAGCGGAAGTGTGTTCTGCCGGCCAACCAAGAAGGCTGACCTCGCCAGATTATGAGGCCCTTCCTGTGGGGGGGGGGTGATTTGGGGATAACGCTGCAATCCTGCGGCCCTCTTACTTCTGGTACCAGGCAGCGATAAGCTCCGCAATCCGTGGTCCCGTCCTCCGTACCAGCCGAGGCAAGCATGTCCGGCGTCATTCTCCTCCAGACCGAGATCCCCGGCCCCGCGAGCCGCGCGTTGCTGGCCCGCAGGGCTCTGGCCATCCCCCGCGGCGTCCCAGCCGTCACGCCGATCGCCGTCGCGAGCGCGGAAGGCGCGATCATCACTGACGCAGACGGAAACCGGCTCATCGATTTCGGGGGTGGCATTGGCGTGGTCAACACAGGCCACCGCCACCCATCGCTCGTGGCGGCGGTTCGGGATCAGCTCGATCGCTACGCTCACGTGTGTTTCCCGGTATCCACGTATGAGCCATATGTGGAGCTGGCCGAGCGACTCAACCGGATCACCCCAGGCAACCATTCGAAGCGCACGTTCTTCCTGAACAGCGGAGCTGAAGCGGTCGAGAATGCGGTAAAGGTCGCGCGGCACTTCACAGGCCGGCAGGCGGTTGTGTGCTTCGAGCACGGATTTCATGGGCGCACGAATCTGGCACTGGCGCTCACTTCGAAGGTGATGCCGTACAAGAAGGGGTTTGGCCCCTTCGCTCCCGAGGTCTATCGGATCCCGTATCCATATTGCTATCGCTGCGCGGCGGGAAAGCGGGAAAGCGGGGAAGCGGGGCAGTGCTGCATGGCTGATCGGAGCAAACTGGAGCTAATGTTTGCTTCGATCGTGGACCCCGATTCAGTCGCCGCGATCATCATGGAGCTGGAGCTGGGTGAGGGCGGGTTCGTTCCCGCTCCACGGGAGTATGTGGACTCGCTGGCCGCCTTCGCTCGCGCCCACGGCATCCTCTTCATCGCCGATGAGATCCAGACCGGCTTCGGTCGGACCGGGAAACTCTTCGCCAGTGAGCACTTCACTCTCATCCCCGACATCATCGTCACCGCCAAATCACTGGCTGGCGGACTACCCCTCGCTGCGGTGACCGGACGTGCCGAGGTGCTGGAGTCGGCGCAGGTAGGCGGTTTGGGAGGGACCTATGGCGGCAACCCACTGGCCTGCGCCGCCGCGCTGGCGGTGCTGGACGCGATGGAAGCAGAGAACTTGCCGGCTCGAGCCAGCCGTCTGGGTGAGAGGATCCGGACCCGATTCTGTCAGTGGGCACCCAAGTACGGCTGCATCGGTGATGTCCGCGGGTTGGGTGCCATGATCGCAATGGAGCTGGTATCCGACCGTCAAACCAAGGCGCCAGACAAGACTCTGACTGGCAAGCTGCTCACCGCCGCTCTCGAGCGGGGAGTGATTCTGCTTTCCTCCGGCACCTACGGCAATGTGATTCGAGTACTGGCGCCGCTCACGATTTCTGATGAGGTGCTTGACGAAGGGCTCGATGCAATGGAGCAGGCATTGGAGGCGGTGGTGACGTGACAGCTTCGGCCAAGGGGACTCCAGTTGTCCAGTTCGTCGGCGTCTCCAAGAGCTTTGGAGAGGTCAAGGCCGTCGACAACGTTTCCTTCGATATCTATCGGGGCGAGTTCTTCTCGTTGCTGGGGCCTTCCGGTTGTGGCAAGACCACGACGCTTCGCCTGCTCGCCGGCTTCGAGGAACCGGATGAGGGGGGACAGGTGCGGCTGCTGGGGGAGACGGTGAATCACAAGCGGCCGTACGAGCGCAAGGTCTCCATGGTCTTTCAGAATTACGCTTTGTTCCCTCACCTCACGGTAGCACGCAATGTCGCTTTCGGGCTGGAGCAGCGGAAGACGCCCAAGCCCGAGATCGAGGGTCGTACTCGGCGGGCGCTCGAGATGGTTCGACTGAAGCCGGACCTGTTTTCCCATCGGATGCCGAGCCAGTTGTCCGGCGGCCAGCGGCAGCGTGTCGCGCTCGCGCGCGCGCTGGTCCTGGAACCTGCCATCCTTCTGCTGGACGAGCCGCTCGGCGCCATCGACCTCAAGCTCCGAAAGGAAATGCAGCTGGAGCTCAAGGCGCTGAACAAACAGCTCGGCACCACTTTCATCTATGTGACCCACGATCAGGAAGAGGCGCTCACGATGTCCGACCGCATCGCGGTCATGGACAACGCCCGGGTGGCACAACTCGGCACACCGGCGGAGATCTATGAGAACCCCCGAACCGCGTTCGTTGCCAAGTTCATCGGCGAATCCAACTTCTTCGAAGGAACGGTCGTGCAACGCGGGAGTGGCACCTGGGAGGTCTCGAGACAGCCGGGTGCCAGCTTTCGGGTCCCCCACCATCCATTGCTGAAACCGGGCGAATCGGTACGGATCGCGGTGCGCCCCGAGTGGATGGACGTCTGCAGCCCGGACGCGGTGCCCCCTGGTGAGAATGCCCTGCCCGGAACGATTCGAGACACCATCTACCTGGGCGAGACGATGCACGTGATCGTCACTGTGCCCAGTGTCGGTGATGTCACGGTGGCGGTGCGAAACGAAGGACAGTTGATCAAACCACTCTCGTGGAAGCGGGGGGACGCCGCCGCGGTTGCCTGGCTGCCGGAGGACTGCCAGATCCTGGAGGAGGAGTAGTGGCTCGACCGCGCGAGCGGGCCCTTGCCTGGCTTCACCGCCGACCCGAAGCTCGGGCCTGGACCCTGCTCGCCCCCGGAGGATTTTGGCTGTTCGTGTTCTTCCTGATCCCCATCCTCATCATGTTCGTGTACAGCGTGATGCCACGTGGCATCTATGGTGGCGTCGAGCGCGGATTCACCCTCGAACACTACGCTCGCTTCTTCGATCCGCTGTATCTGGAGGTCCTCCAGCGAACCTTCCTTTGGTCGGTGGCCTGCACGGCGATATGTCTGGTGCTCGGCTATCCAGTGGCGTATGTGATCGTGCGGTCGGGACGATGGCGCAACCTGCTCCTGTTTTTGGTCGTCCTGCCGTTCTGGACCAGCTTTCTGGTACGCACCTTCGCCATGATCTTCCTGATGCGCGACACTGGGTTGATCAACAACTGGCTGCTCAAGCTGGGAGTGATCTCCGAGCCGCTCACGATCCTCTACACACCCTTCGCGGTCATGGCCGGCCTCGTGTACGGCTTTCTGCCGTTCATGATTCTCCCAATCTACGCCTCACTAGAAAAGCTCGATCTCTCTCTGCTCGAAGCGGCCGAGGTGCTAGGGGCTCGCCCGCGGGCACGATTTCGACGGGTCACCTTGCCGCTGTCCATGCCCGGGGTCGTGGCCGGGTGTCTCCTGGTGTTCATTCCCGCCCTCGGCTCCTTCCTCACCGCCGATCTGCTCGGGGGCGCCAAGCAGATGATGATTGGCAACCTGGTCCAAAACCAGTTTTCCTCCGCCCGCAACTGGCCGTTCGGCTCGGCAGCATCCTTCATCGTGATGGCACTGGTGCTTGCGGCAGTCATGCTTTATCTGCGCGTGCGCGATCAAAGTCAGCCGAGAGCTACTTGAGATGAGCTTTCGCCTGCCGGGATGGCTGATTGGTGTAGCAGCCGCTGTGTACCTCTTTCTACACGTGCCTATCCTGGTGTTGATGATCTTTTCATTCAACAACTCCAAATTCTCCGTTGACTGGCGCGGCTTCACCCTGCAGTGGTACCACCGCCTCCTCGAACGGCCGGATATTCTGCGGGGGCTCAGGATCAGCCTGATTGTGGGCGGGGCCGCCACAATCATCTCGGCGATCCTGGGAACCATGATTGCGTTAGCCCTGGCTCGGCACCGCTTCCGGGGGCGGCGCGCCTTCGAGGGGTTTCTCTACGTGCCGATCGTGACGCCCGAGATCGTCGTCGGCATCTCGTTGTTGATTCTGTTTGCGCTGATCAAGTTTCCGCTCGGCGTCACCACCATTACCATCGCCCACGTGGCATTTTGTATTTCGTTCGTGGTGGTGGTCGTGCTGGCGCGGCTCGAAGGAATGGATCAGAACCTCGAAGAGGCGGCGATGATCCTGGGCGCGGACGAGATCACTACCTTCTGGAAGGTGACGGTGCCTCAGCTCTGGCCCGGGATAATCGCCGGCGCCTTGCTGGCCTTCACCATGTCGTTCGACGACTTCGTGATCACATCGTTTGTCTCTGGCTCCGGCTCCTCGACACTCCCCATCGTCGTCTACGGGATGGTCCGGAAGAATGTGGAGCCGAGTATCAACGCGATCAGCACGATCATCCTGGTGGTTACAGCCTTCCTGATTTACGTAGCAGATCGACTGATGAGAGATAAATAGCGGGGCAGCGGGAAAGCGGGGCAGCGGGACGGTCTGGGAGCCACCAACGGAGTTTCTATGCTAGAGCGCTGTCTCTGGACTGAGACTGCACCCTCACTGCCCCGCCGCCCTGCCGCCCCGCTGCCAGCCAGCACCGACGTCGCCATCATCGGTGGTGGCTACACCGGGCTCTCCGCAGCCAGGTGTCTCGCCCGGCGGGGCGCCGATGCGACGGTGCTGGAGCGCTACAGGGTCGGCTGGGGGGCCAGTGGTCGCAATGGCGGCTTCGTGCTTCCCGGCTTCAAGCCGGAAATGGAAGAGCTCGATCGGCGGCTCGGAGCACCTCGCGCAGCGGCGATGTTCCAGCTCTCGCTCGACGGAATTGCGTTTCTCGAAGATCTGATTCAGCAGGAACGCATCGCCTGTGACTTCACCCGTTGTGGTGCGATTACCCTGGCAGCCAAACCGGGGCACGTGCGGGCGTTGGAGGAAAGCGCTCGCTTTTTACGCGATCGCCTGAGCTACGAAACCGAGCTATTGGGCCGCGCTGATCTCGGCAAAGAGATAGGGTCGAGCAGGTACTACGGGGCGTTGCTTGACCCACGAGGATGTGCTTTGCAACCGGCGAAGTACGTGTCCGGCCTGGCAGAAGCCGCGGCGCGCGCGGGTGCTCGCCTGTGTGAGAGGACGGAGGTCACCCGGATCCACCGGGTGAATGGTCGATTCGAGATCGCGACCACAAGTGGCGTGCTCCAGGCCCGTGAGGTGCTTGCCGCCACCAACGGCTACACCCCGCCGGCGCTCCCGGCGCTTCGCCGGCGGGTGATCCCGATCGGCAGCTATCAGATTGCCACCGAACCGCTCGATCCGGCGGTAGCTCAACGCCTGGTACCTCGCGGACGCGTGTTCAGCGACACCAAGAACCTGCTGTACTACTTCCGGCTTTCTCCGGACCGGCGTATGGTCTTTGGGGGACGCGCCTCGTTCACTCCGACCAGTCCTCGGCGAAGCGCAGCGATCCTGCGGGCAGGAATGCATGAAGTATTTCCCGAGCTGGCTGACACCAGGATTGAGTACACCTGGTCAGGGAAGGTGGCGTATTCAGTGGATCACCTGCCCCATGCCGGCCGCTTCGAGGGGATACACTATGCCATGGGGTACTGTGGACACGGCGTCGCCCTAGCAACCTACCTCGGAGCGCGGATGGGCGAGGTTCTCGCTGGATCCGGCGAGGTCCCCGATCTTGGGACTGACAGCTTCCGTGCGGTCCCGCTCTTCTATGGGGTGGCTTGGTTCCTTCCCTTGGTGGGAGGGTACTACCGTATCCGGGACTGGATCGACTAGAAAGCAGACCGCTCCCGTTGATCGACTGAAACCGGCGCCTGACCCCAGCAAGAGGAGGCACTCTGGTGAGCAAGCTCTCGTGAGCAAGCGCAAGGAAGTCGAACGCCTGGTTCAGCAGCTCGAGCGGGACGACATACCGCGACGGAAGTTCGTAGTCCGGGCGCTGGCCCTCGGGCTGAGCGTGAGCTCCATCGGGACCTTGCTGGCAGCATGCCAGCGGGAGGCGAAGCCAGCGGGGACCGCCGCGGATAGTGCCGGTGCTCAGCCGGCGATGGCGGATCTGGGACCCATCGAGAAGGAGCTTCACGTTTACAACTGGTCGGATTACATCGCCGAGCATACGGTCCCGAACTTCCAGAAGGAGTTCGGAGTCAAGGTGACATACGACACCTATGAGAGCAACGAAGAGATGGTCGCCAAGCTGCAGGCAGGAGCGACCGGATACGACATCGTCGTCCCCAGCGGCTACATCGTGCCCGTCATGGTTGCTACTGACCTGATCACGCCGGTCAATCGGAAGTATATCACGAATTTCAACAACATCTCGCCGATCTTCCAGAACCTTCCCACCGATCCAGGGAACAAGTACACCGTGCCCTGGCAGTGGGGCACCAGCGGCATCGCGTACCGCACCGACAAGGTTCCCACCCCGGTAGACAGCTGGGCGGTCTTCCACGATAAACGCTTCGCCAAGAAGATGACCATGATGGACGATGGCCGTGAGGTAATCGGTTCTCAGCTCCGGTACCGCGGTCACTCGCTCAACTCCATCGATCCTGCCGAGCTGTCCCAGGCCAAAGCCGATAGCATCGCAGCGAAGAAGCAGCTCAAGGCGTACATCTCGGCGCCGGTGAAGGCTCAGCTCATCTCCGGGGACGTCTGGATCTCCCAGCTCTGGGACGGTGACACCACCCAGGCCAAGGCCGAGCAGCCAAATCTGGGGTATGTGATTCCCAAGGAGGGCTGCACCATCTGGGGCGATTCGATGTGCATCCCGAAGAGTGCTCCCAACAAGCGCGCCGCGCACGAGTGGATGAACTACATCCTGAGGCCGCAGGTCGGCGCCGCGCTATCCGAGGCGACCGGTTATGGAACTCCTAATGCCGCGGCGGCGAAGGTGATGAAGAATCCTGTGCCGTATCCCACTGAGGAAGAGCTCAAGCGTCTGGAATACCAGGTCGATTTGGGCAAGGACACTGCGACGTGGGACCAGATCTGGACTGAGATCAAGTCAGCATGACTCTCGCAGGCATCATGCGGATAGCGACTAGTTTCACAGGCCCGAGCAGACCCGCCGCCCCGCTGGCCCGCTTACAAAGGAGCGCCGATTAATTGCGGTTACCGAACGATCAGGTGATACAACATACCCTGCGATATCTCGATCTCATTGCCGGGAAGGAGATGACCACAGAGGAAAAGCACTCATTCATCGCCGAGACGGTCGAGAGCTACCAGAAGTACTACAACCGCGGTTTCGTCACTTATCGAAAGTCGGTCACTGAGGCAGGGCAGTTCGCCGCGATCGAATGGTCCGGCCAGGGGTCGACGCTGCGTGATCTCCTGGGACGGGAATACATCGATTGTCTTGGTGGGTACGGGATCTTCAGCGCCGGAGTCAACCACCCAAGAGTGGTAAAGGCGGTAACCGATCAGCTCCAGCGCATGGCCCTCAACAGCCAGGAGCTGCTGGAACCGTGGCGGGCAGCGCTCGCCAGGGTGCTGGCGGAGGTGACTCCGGGCGATCTTCAAAACTCCTTCTTCATCAATAACGGCACCGATGCCATCGAAGGCGCCATCAAACTCACCCGACTTTACACGAGGCGGAGCACCTTCATCTCGACCATCGGTGGCTTCCACGGGAAGTCCCTGGGCTCGCTGTCGCTCATGGGCAAGGCGTCCTTCCGGGAGCCCTTCTTACCAGGACTCCAGGATGTTCGCTTCGTTCCCTATGGTGACGCCGTGGCGCTGGAGGCCGAATTTCAGCGATGCGAGGCGGTCGGGATCCAGATCGCGGGTGTGGTGTTGGAGCCGGTGCAGGGTGAAGCGGGTGGGGTTGTGCCGCCCGCCGATTACTTCCCTCGTGCGCGGGAGCTGTGCACCCGGTACGGGGCGCTCCTGATAGCCGACGAGATCCAGACCGGAATGGGAAGGACCGGCAAGCTGTGGGGAGTGGATCACTGGAATGTGGTCCCCGACATCCTCTGTGTCGGAAAGTCGATTGGCGGAGGTGTCATGCCGCTCTCCGCCTTCATCTCGACTGCGAAGATTTGGGAGGTGATGATTCCCAATCCCATCATCCACTCCACCACCTTTGGAGGAAACCCGCTTGCCTGCGCAGCTGGGCTGGCAGCTATTCAGGTTACCCTGGAGGAGGACCTGCCGGGCCAGGCCGCAATGAAGGGTGACTTCCTCCTTCGGGAACTGGGATGTCTCCAGCAGCAGTATCCCCAAGTGCTCCAGGAGGCGCATGGGAAGGGGCTGCTCATCGGGATGGAGTTTCCGGCTCAGGAAATTGGATGGAAGGTCGCTTCCGGTTTGTTCAAACGAGGTGTGCTCGTGGCCGGAACCTACTCCAAGGCCCAGGTCATCCGGATCGAGCCGGCCTTGGGAATACCGATGGATTTGCTGAAGGAGATGTTGAACCGGCTGCAAGACACTTTTCGCGAGGTCGCGAAGACAGTGTAAGTACCACGAGGCGGAGCCGGGACAGGCTGTCTCGAGCTCCGCCTGGTCTGTTATTACGGTTTGTCCACCTCAGTCGTTTCCGGCTGCGGCGCGAGTGCCGTGGACCAGCTGATCGTCACCCCGCCCCAGAGCTTGGTGTCACTGTCAAAGTTCGATGGTGAAGTGACCTTCGTGGCCTCGTCGGAATTGATCACAAAGTGAAGCGCTGGCGCAAAGGACAACGCCCCCGCAGAAAACGAGACACCGGCCGAGAGATCGACGTGGGTCAAACCGTTCTCGATGAAGTTGAAGAAGTCAGCCTGCGGTTCTCCTGCAGCATTGAGATCGGCATCCTGACCGGCGCTGAACCCCGCTAACGCGCCGAGGTCGACCGAGACCTTGTCGCTCGCCGGAAGCGAGTGGCTAACGCTCCCCTCGACATAGGCCCCCTTGACCTTATCCACATCGTAGTAGACGGAGAGTTGAGGACTCAGCAGTACGTCGAGACCGGCCTTCCCATACACCTCGACGGTGTTGAAGTCGCTGCTAAGGCCAACCGATCCAGCGGGAATGTCGTTGGGATAGATGTACCCCAAAATTCCTCCGGTCAGGGTGGCTTTCCCGACCGGGAAGCTTACCTCGGCGTAGGGATCAAACTCTGCAAGGTTGAAGCTGGAGGCACCACCGCTCTCACTCAGGTCATCGTTCGCATCGTCGTATTTGCCCAGATCAATGTTTGACCATCCTCCGACTGTAATCGAGGCGTTACCTGCCGGGATCGAGACATATACCGCGGGCTGCGCAACGGGCTTATTGGTGAGGCTCAGTCCCCGAAAAACGTAGGAGCTGAAGAGGCCGAGATCGACGCCGGCTTCGGTTTGCGCCTGAACCGGGGCCGCCAATGCCCCGACTAGCAGAAGGGCAGACGCTGAAACATTCGCTCGCTGCATGAAGTCTCCGTGGGCGAGGGGAGTTGTGCCGCATCATGAAAAAGGCCCGCAAGGATGGCTGGAGCGGGCCGGTTACTACTGGGAACTGGAACGCAACGCAAACGCCGGCCTAAGTGAAACCGTCAGAGATAGGGAGTCGATTCCGGTTTCGCATGGCTAGCAGAGGCATGTCGCTAATGTACGAGCGAGTGGCGGACGGTCAAGTCGCATCGCCGTGATACCCTGCGAGCTATTTATGGATGGCGAAGCCCTCGATGTGCAGATCGAGACGATGGTTCGCCCGAATGCCTGCTGGATTTGAGTTGCGTCCGATGGTATCGTCTCGCTAACCTTGGACGCCTCAAGTTAGAGACCTTCTAAGAGGAGATCGACGGTATGTCCTGGCTGGGAGTCCTGTTGGCTTCGATTGGCGCCTCACTGATCCTGGGGGCCCTCACCTTCGTGTCGACCCTCATCGGGGCGCTGATCACGGCGATGATCATCCTCATGTGCGGTCCGCTGATCGATCGGTTCCTGGCCCGGCGCAATCGCCCTTCCGCTTAGGACTCCGCTTCCCCTTCAGCTGCCTCCTCCGGCGTATTAGCTGCCCGTAATGCTGCCTCGTAGTTGGTCTTGAGGCTGCCGAGCAATTCTCGCAGCCCCCGGACTCGAAACTGTAGTCCTCCACCCCGTCGAAGCATGGTTCCCATGAGTCCTGCAGTATCGGCTAAGCCGTTGAGGCTGAGCGCACTAGCGTTGCCTTTGACCTCGTCCAATAGACGACCGAGGTTGCGCAGGATGGTGTCGTCCACCCGCAGACTTCCCATCTGCTCGATGATACTGTGCATGCGTTGAAACTTGGGGGGCAACCGCTCCAGAAAGGCGAGCTGCGCCTGCTGGCGACTCGAAAGTTTTGGCGGCATCGCTCATGGCCTCCAGTTCAGCAAAATGTGTGCGCCGGTCGCGGCCTCGCCCCTGAATCCTGGACCGGGTTCTTCCGTAGTGGAGAGGCTTCAAAGCGCGGCTGTCGATTCAGGGCTGTCCCAACCGACCACAAAGACAGAGGGTGGACAAGCGGCTAGGTCCACATCGAGGCCTGTGCCCTGCCCATGACGCGAGACTGAAACCATGAAAATCTCGGACCTTTCCATTCAGCGGCCGGTGCTGGCCAGCATGCTCAGTCTCGCGTTGGTGCTCTTCGGCGTCATTGGATATACCCAGCTGGCGGTGCGGGAATTTCCCGACGTCGACCCTCCGATCGTGTCAGTCTCCACTGGGCTTCCGGGTGCCAACCCTCAGGTAGTCGAGTCCGCGGTAACTGACATCCTGGAGGAGGAGCTCAGTACCGTCGAGGGACTCCGCACCCTGACCAGCTCGAGCCAGGAGGGGTTCAGCAATATCACCCTGGAATTCAACCTGGACCGCAACGTCGATGCGGCCGCCCAGGATACCCGGGATAAAGTCGCCCGGGTGCGGGAGCGCCTGCCGGAAGATGTGGAAGAGCCGGTGGTAGCCAAAGAGGACGCCGACGCCCAGCCGTTTTTCTGGCTGGCCCTCTCGGGCGAGAACTATGATCTCTTGCAGCTCTCCGACATCGGCGATCGGCTGGTAAAGAGCCGCCTGCAGAGCCTTCCTGGGGTGGGCCAGGCCCGGATCTTCGGGGAGCGTCGATTTTCGATGCGGGTGTGGCTGTCGGCGTCCGAGCTCTCTGCTCGAGGCCTCACCGTTCAAGATGTTCAGCAGGCAATCAAGAGCCGCAATGTCGAAGTCCCGGCCGGCCGAATCGAGTCGGAGCGGCGCGAGTTCACCGTCCGCTCCCTCGGCGAGCTCAAGACTCCCGAAGAGTTCGGTAATCTCGTGGTCAGCAACACCGATGGAATTCTGGTGAAGCTGAAAGATCTCGCCCGCGTTGAGCTCGGAGCCGAAGACGATCGAAGCACCCTGCGCTTCAAAGGTACTCCGGCGGTCGCGATTGGAGTAATCCGGCAGTCGAAGGCGAACATTCTTTCGGTGGCGGAGGCCATCCGGGCCGAGCTTCCCCGGATCCAGGCATCGCTTCCACCAGGCGTGGCCATCCACACCGCCTTCGATGAGTCGGTGTTCGTGAAGCGCTCGATTCAGGAGGCGGAGGAAACGCTCGGAATCGCAGCCATTCTGGTCGTGATCATCATCTTTCTGTTCCTGAGAAACCTGCGAGCCACCATCATTCCGGGCCTCGCGATCCCGACCTCGATCGTGGCCGCATTCGCGATCATGTACTTTCTCGGCTTCTCCATCAACAACTTCACACTTCTGGCATTGACCCTGGCGATCGGCATTGTGGTCGACGATGCCATCATCGTGCTGGAAAATGCGTACCGGCATCAGGAAGAGCTGCACGAGAGTCCCCAGGAGGCCGCTACCAACGGCACTCGGGAGATCGCGTTTGCCGTGCTCGCCACGACCATCTCGCTGGTAGCGGTGTTTACGCCGCTAGCCTTCCTCAAGGGCTCGACCGGACGGCTCTTCAACGAGTTTGGTATCGCCGTCGCGGGTGCAGTCATCATCTCCGGTTTTGTGGCGCTGACGCTGACCCCAATGCTCTGCGCCAAGATTCTGCGGGTGCCTCCTCGCCATGGGCGTCTTTACGGAATCCTGGAGGCGGGCTTCAACCGGCTCGCCTCCGGCTACGCGCGGACGCTCGCGCTGGCTCTTCGCTACCGGCTGGTAGTGGTCGGCGTCGCCTTCCTGGTGACACTCGGTGCCGTACTGGTGTTTCGATCGCTCAAGCGGGAGTTCGTGCCACCGGAAGACCGCGGGTGGTTTTTCTCCTTCATCATCGCGCCCGAGGGCTCGTCCCTGGCCTATACCGACAGCTACCAGCGGCAGGCTGAGGCGATTCAGGCGAAGACCAAAGGGATCGAGAGCTACTTCAGCGTGGTCAACATCGGAGACGGCGTAAGCCGGGGGATCATCTTTACCAACCTGGATGACTGGTCCAAGCGGAGCCGTTCGGTACAAGACATCATCGGCGAAGTCCAGGCGCAGTACTTCGGTATTCCGGGAGTCTTTGCCTTTGCCAACAACCCTCCGGCATTCGGCTGGGGGAGTCCGGTGAATTTCGTCATTCAGCATCCCGACTTTGACCTGCTCGCCAAAGGCAACGACACGCTGCTCGCCCGTGCCCGCCAGATCAAGGGTCTGGTGAACGTCGATAGCGACCTCCGGGTCAACAAGCCGCAGCTCACCGTGAGTTTCGAACGCGACCGAGCCGAAGATCTGGGAGTGCCGGTCTCCGATGTAGCCACCACACTTCAGGTTCTGCTCGGCGGCAACAAGACCAGCACTTTTACACGCGCAAATAAGCAGTATGACGTGATCCTGCAGCTGGACGCCCGCGCTCGCGCAACGCCGAGCGATATGACGGGACTCTATGTCCGGGGGCGGCGCGGCGAGCTGGTCAAGCTGGAAGCCCTGGCCAACGTCCAGGAGGGCGTTGGACCGCGGCAGCTCAGTCACTTCGACCGGGTGCGCTCGGCAACCCTCACCGCCAACCTCGCCCCTGGCTTTACGCTGGGTGAGGCCCTGGACTCACTGAATCGGATTGCGACCGAGGTACTGCCCAAGGGTAGCAGTACGGCACTGTCCGGTGAATCGCGGGAGCTGGAGGAGAGCGGCTCCGCCCTGTACTTCGCATTCCTGCTTGCCCTGGTGGTCGTGTTCATGGTGCTGGCAAGTCAATTCGAGTCGCTGGTGCACCCGTTCACCGTGCTATTAGCTGTTCCCCTAGCTGTTACCGGTGCTCTGTTCACCCTCAAGCTGGCAGGCTCCACGCTGAACGTGTACAGCCAGATCGGCATGATCCTGCTGATCGGTCTGGTCTCCAAGAATTCGATCCTGCTGGTGGAATACATCAATCAGCTGAAGGATCGCGGGATGACGGCTCTGGCGGCTGCACAGGAGGCAGGCCGGATCCGCCTCCGTCCCATCCTGATGACCTCGGTGGCAACGGTTATGGGGGCTTTGCCTATCGCACTAGGGCTGGGGGCGGGATCGCTCAGCCGGCGTCCCCTAGGGTACGCCATCGTGGGAGGGTTGGTGTTTTCGACACTGCTGACCCTGTACGTAGTCCCCGCGGTCTACCTGATCTTCGATGGGCTGCTGGAACGGTCGCGCCGGCGGAGCCTCGCCCGGCACGCCACGCTGGCACCGGCGGAGGCCGACTGATGCTTCTGTTGCTACTCGTTCTGCAGGTTGCCGCTTCAGGACGGAGCGACTCCGTCCCCTCAGCCGACTCAGTACCGCGCATAAGCCTAGGCGAGGCAATCCGGAGGTCGGCTCGACTCGATCCCGACTACGTGCAGGCTCTGGGGCAGATCGAGAACGCGGAGTGGGGCCGGCGTGCCGCCATGCTCGCCTTCTTCGTGCCCTCGGTGGATCTCGGTTTGGACGAGACCAAGTACTCCCAGGAGTTCTTCAATCCGGCCAATCCCGCCAACCCCACCAGCACGCTCGTCGTGGGGCGGGCCAGCGCGAATTACGAGGTGTTCAGCCTGCGGAAATTCTCCGAGCTCTCCCGCACCAAGGCGGACCTCGCTAGCGCAGAGGCCGGCGAGCTGGAGCAGCGCTTTCAGGCGGCCCTGGAAACCGAGTCGAGCTACTACGATGTGCTGGTGAATCAGGAGCTCGGGCGCGTGGCCGACGAGCGTGTGGTCCGGGCGCGCCAGGGATTGGCCGTGGCCCGGGCTCGGGTGACCTCGGGGGCAGCCGTGCAGACCGATTCGCTCCAACTCGTGTTGGAGCTCATTCGGGCCCAGGTCGAGGGCCTCCGCCAGCGCAACGCGCTCCGAACCGCACAACTCGAGCTCGGTCGTCGCGTCGGAGTGCCTGGTCCGGTCGGCGCGGTGCCATCCGATACCTCTCCGGCGCCGCGACTGCCGATCAGCCTGGCGGAAGCGGTCCAGGTCGGCCTGGATCAGGGACCCCAGTATCGAGCGGCGCGGGCGAACGAGACCTCGGCGGAAGCGGCGCTACGTTCCGAGCGGGGGGACTACCTTCCGGTCATCTCGCTTGGCGGGCTTCACCAGCGGTACGATACGCAACTCTTTCCTGGCGCAGCCAACATCACCTCGGTCACCTTCAGCGTTTCCTTCCCGCTCTGGAACAACGGGCAGCGCGAGATCGAAGTGAGCCGCGCCCGGGTCAACCGAGACGTTGCCCGCACCATCCGTGAGGACTTGGAGCGTGCCGTGCGCCGGGACGTGTCCAGTGCTTACGACACCTATGAAACCGCCACGGCGGCGGTCGAGCTGGCCCAGATCGGCGTGACCGTCGCCGAGCAGAACTATCGGATGCAGGAGCTGCGGTACCGCTCGGGTGCGACGACAATTCTCGATCTTCTCGACGCCCAGGTCAGCCTGGCCCAGGCCGAGGCCGGCCTGGTCCAGGCCCGGTATCAGACCCGTCTCGCCCTGGCCCGTCTCGAGGCCATTCTCGGGCGGAGACTCTTCTCCAACAAGGATGCTCCGTGAGACTGATCGCGATAAGTACGCTGATGCTCGCCGGTCTGTCGGCCTGCAAGCGAGCAGAACCGGAGAGCAAAGGAAAGGCCGGAGGCGACGAGGGCCCGGGCGGAGGTGCTCCCCCTGCAATGTTGGTCGAAGCGGCTGCCGCTAGATCCGACACCGTGATCGACGCCATCCAGGCCACCGGCCAGATCGAGGCGCTTCAATCCATCGATTTGAAGCCAGACGTAGAAGGGCGGCTGGTTCGGATTCTGGTGCGGGAGGGGGCCTCGATCGATCGCGGCACGCCGCTGTTCAAGATCGACGACGCGGAACTCAAGGCGCAGGTCGCTCAGATCGAGGCGGATCGCGACCTGGCCCGGCAGTCGCTGACACGGACTCGCGATCTTCTCCAGCAGAAGGCTTCGTCCCAGGCCGAGCTCGAGCGCGCCGAGGCGACCCTGCGCAGCAATCAGGCCCAGCTGGAGCGGCTCTCGGTTCGCCTCGACCGAACCCTCGTACGCGCGCCATTTGCCGGTGTAGTCGGGCAGCGCTTCGTGAGCCTCGGCGATTATGTCAACACCGACACTCGCCTGGCAGCACTCCAGACGGTGACACCGCAGCGCGCGTCGTTCCAAGTGCCCGAACGGTATGCCGACCAGCTGAAGCTCGGCCAAAAGGTCAACTTCCGGGTGGCCGCACTCCCGGGCCGGGAGTTCTCGGGCAGCGTCGACTTTGTCGACCCGATCGTGCAGCTGCCGGGACGCACTATTACCGTCAAAGCTCGGGTTCCCAACCCCCGGCGGGAGCTCCAGTCGGGAATGTTCATCGAAGCGCGGCTGGCAACGGCCGTGCGTCCCAACGCCGTGGTCATACCTGAAGATGCGATCCTTCCTCTCCAGGGCTCGAACTTTGTTTGGATTGTAAATGCGGGCAAAGCGTCGCGCCGCCAGGTGGAGCTTGGGGTTCGTACTCCCGGTTTCGTTGAGATCAGGAACGGCGTTCAACGGAACCAGCAAGTCGTCGTCGGTGGGCAGGAGCGTTTAGCGGAAGGCGCTCCCGTGCAAATCAAATTGGTTGATCGGCGGCCGGTGGGTGGACAGGAAGAAAGCGCGACAGCTGCACCCCAAGGGAACGGAGTCGAGGCATCGCGAACTGGTGCGGCGGACGGCGGGACCGACTCGAGCGCCGCTTCCCAGCCCTAGAAAAGTCCGCTCTTGGCTGCAGCCCACAGCCGCATGAGCCGGTCGAACCCGTCCTGCAGCACTTCTACCTGTTGCGGACTCGGGGAGACCGACAACGCCGTTTCCAGCTCTCCTACCAGGCGTCCCATCTCCCGTCGCCCGCCTTTGGCAGCCTCGATTTTGATCTCCGCGAGAATCTCGGCAATCTTATTGCGGACGCTCTCATCATCCGGCACCTGCCAGAGATAGGTTGCGCTGTCCCTACCTGCCTTGCAGAGCTCGCCCAAACGGTCCATCAGCGGTGGAATTGACTTCCTCGAGGCGGGTTTGGGATCATCGGTCATTACAATCTCCCTGCGCAGCACTTTGATGGCCTGCTTGGCCTCCAGTCTGCTGACTACTACGAGCCTCGTAGTGCCGCGGAACCTGGTGGCCCAGGCGCCTGATACTGGCTCAGCAGCGCTCGATCAGCTTCCTCGCTTCACGTTGCACGAGATCGTCACTGAGCGCAACGACTCGCTTGTGCGGATTCCCGGAGCGTGGCTTCGAGCTGCTGCCGCGGCAGTTCCAGAATCTCTCGCGGCGCAGACCTATTCTGCGGCAGCGGCTCGAGTCGGCTTGGCGCCCCTCCAGGGATCGGTCCTCGCATCGGAACGGTCCCAGCATGTCATGGGTCTGTTTCGTCGTGCCGAACTGCTGGAGGTCTGTCGCCGCACCCTCGAGAGCATCCGAGCGGCGATCCCGTCGGATACGACGCGCGCGCGCTTCGACCGGATCTTCTACCCTCAGGGTATCTGGATCGTGGACCTCCACGATGCGGCGCTCGATTGGGTTCGCAGCAGGGTTCCCAATTTCCGGCGACAAGACGCGTGGCGATCGCTCGCCGCGACGCACTGGGTGGATCCGGGCGACAGCCTCGCCGTCGAGGCCCTCCCGCGAGCGGTCTATGGGCTCGCGGTGTTGGCCGGCACCGATTCGGCGGGATTTGCGGACGCGCGACGCTCCTTATGGCGAGCCGATTCCGCCTCGGCCACCGCCGTTTTCACTATCCTGGAAGGATACTCAGCGGCCCAGCGCTGGTACTCCGATGCTCTGGGTTTTTTGCTGAACGAGCCCTGGCTTCCTGCCAACGGCGGTACCTCGGTACGAGACCTCGTCCGGGACGCATGGCGCAAAGCCTCAACGCCTGGTCTCGAAATCCCCTCGCCAAACATTGAACCGCACTGGTTCGGCTACCCTCAGGCCGTCCCGCACTATAGCGTTCCCCCCCGGCTGTTCGCCCACCTGGTCCGGCCCGAGAATCGGCAAGCGGCAGAGTGGTTGGAGCGACAGGGTCAGGCCGAGCTATTGCGCTCCCTGCGCTGGCTGCCGCCAGGTGATTCCAATCTAGTCCTGCTCCAGACCCGTTCCGAGACGCTCCGCGTCAGCACCGTGTCGCGTCGGGCAAAGGAGAGTCTCAACGGTTTCCTGGAGCCATATGATGCCATCGCAATAGATCCCGGATATTCCCCGCTCCTGGCGCTTGGTGCTGTAGTGCATGAATGGCAGCACCTTTGGTTTCGCCACCGACAGCTCGACATGGTTGCCACCCGCCTGGCGCGGCAGAGATCCTCGATCGTCGGGTTGCCCGGAATCGAGCCTCACATTGCGGAGGGCTTCGCGGAGTGGAGCACTGAGCGGATGCTCGCCCCGCTCGTTCGGCGCTGGCCGCTGCTGGGCCTTGGCGAGCTCGAGAAGCGTGCTGGCCTGGTACAGAGTCAGAGCGATGATCAGCATGCTCTCGGCTATGCACTGGTCACTACCCTGGCAGCCACGCTTCCCGATCCCACCCGGACCACCGAGCTTCTGCTTCGCCACGCGGACGCGCCTGGAGGGATCGTGGAGGAACCGGTGCTGCGAAAGGCCTGGGGTAGGTTCCGGGGGGGTCCCGACCTTGCGCCCTCCCATTCGCCTCTCCGGATCTTGATGCCGGAGATCACCTTTACCATCGAGGACGGGATCCCCGACGTGGTGTCGACTCGAATCCTGCTGCCACTTCCCCGTGATGCGACGCGCTGAGCTCGTTGGAGTCTTGCTGGTGTTGTTGGGGGTGCGAGTGGCCGCGGCTCAGATTACCAAGGCGGAACGCTCCGGCTTCCGGGAAACGTCGTCGTACGCCGATGTGCTGATGTTTCTGGACTCGCTCCAGCGGCGCACGAGCGATCTCAGGGTGGCAACCCTGGGCACCAGTCCGGAGGGAAGGCGCATTCCCTATGTAATTGCGGCCCGGCCGCTCGTCTCAAGCGCTGCGGAGGGGCACCGGAGTGGGAAGCCCATCGTGTACCTCCAGGCCAACATTCACGCCGGCGAAGTCGAAGGCAAAGAAGCCGCCCAGATGTTGCTTCGGGACCTCACGGTAGGACGATTGAGGACGCTGCTCGATCGGATCGTGTTGTTGGTGGTGCCGATCTACAACATTGACGGCAACGAGCGCTGGGGGCCGGGCCAACGAAACCGGCCCGGCCAGAACGGGCCCGCGCCTGTGGGACAGAACCCCAACGGCCAAGGCCTCAATCTGAATCGCGATTATGTGAAGATGGAGGCACCAGAGACTAGGGGCTCAGCCTCGCTCATCGAGGAATGGGATCCCGATCTGTTTGTGGATCTTCACACCACGAACGGGAGCTATCATGGGTACGTGCTCACCTATGCCCCCGGACTCAACCCAAATGTGAATCCTGCGACCGCGCTGGTGCGAGACCGGCTGCTGCCGCTGGTGAGAAAACGGATGCTTGAGCGTCATCAGGAGAAGACCTTTTCCTACGGCAACTTTCGCAACCAGGATCCGGATTCGCTGGCCCAGGGTTGGGAGACCTACGACGCCCGTCCCCGTTTCGGGACCAATTGGATGGGTCTGCGAGGACGCCTGGCGGTCCTGAGTGAGGGCTACAGCAACGCTGCATTTGAGGTCAGAGTGCGCGCTACCTATGACTTCGTCCGTGAGATTCTGGAATTCGCAGCGGATCAGCGAGCGCTCATCAAGGCTGCTGTCGTCGCCTCCGACCGGGAGCGCCCCGACTCAGTCATCGTACGGTCGGTGTTGGGCCCGCCGATCATCCAGGAGGTGATCGCCGAGCTGACCCATGATCTGGGTGAGGGCCCCGGTGGATATGCCCGGCGGCAACGGACCGGAGTATATCGAGCGATTCGGATGCCGGTATTCGATCGGTTTACGGCGAAGCGAAAGGAACGCATTCCGCCGGCATACTTGATTCCGCCACGGCTGGGCGACGTCGTGTCGCTGCTTCGGCGGCAGGGAATACTGGTGGACGCCATTACCCAGCCGGCAAAAACCAGGGTGGAGGCGTTCACCGTGGAAAGCCTCTCCGTAGACTCTCTCTTCGAGGGCCACCGAACGGTGCGCCTAGAGGGTCGGTGGAGTCAGGCAGTGGATACCGCTCTTGGCGCCGGATGGTACTCGGTGAAAACGAACCAGCCTCTTGGGGTCCTGGCGGCGTATCTGCTCGAGCCTGCCTCTGAGGACGGTATCGTCACCTGGAATTTGCTCGATCGGGAGCTTCAGCCCGGGGCGGTCTACTCTATTCACCGGCTCCGTGCCGCTTGGCGGGGTACGTCGCTCGCCGTCCCCTAGCCGAGGCGAGTAAATTTATGGATGTCACCCACACCCTAAGGAAGTTCAGTCGATGACCGCGCGCACCGCCGTACACACCCGGTCCTTCGTTCATTGGATCTGGGATTGGACCAAGTCGATTGTTGTTGCTCTCGTCGTCTGGTTCATTCTACGAACCTTTCTGGTGGAAGCGTTCCGAATCCCATCGGGAAGCATGGAGAACACCCTGCTGATTGGGGATTTCCTCTTCGTCAACAAAGCGCTGTACGGCGCCGAGGTCCCCATCATCCATGCCCGGCTGCCAGCAGTGCGCGAGCCAAAACGCGACGATATCCTGGTCTTCGACTCGGTCGAGGAAGAGGGTTTGAAGGTCGTCAAGCGGCTGATCGGCATGCCGGGCGATACCTTGAGTATGGAAAACGGCGAGCTGTTCCGGAACGGTCAGCGGGTCAACGAGCCGTACGCCATCCACAGTGATCCCACTCGATCGGAAGACCCAATTCAGCGGGCCAAGATGCGCGAATGGCAGCTTCCGCATCTGGTGAGCCGCGATCCGGCAACCTACCAGCCGGATCTTCAGGAGTGGGGACCGATCGTGGTACCACCGGACTCCTTCTTCATGATGGGTGACAATCGCGATAGCTCGTACGATGGGAGATACTGGGGGTTCCTACCGCGAGAGAATGTGCGAGGAAGGCCGCTGGTGGTGTACTTCAGCTACGATCCGAGCAGCTGGCGGGCACTCCCATTTCTCACGGCGGTGCGATGGAACCGACTCTTCAGTTCACCGGAATGAGGTAGAGGTCACGACGAATGTGAGGGCCGAGGCGACTCGGGGAGAGACGAACGGCTCAACGTGCGAGGGATGTAGGCGGCGCTCCGGCTACAAGCGGTGCAGTGGAGCGTGACCCGACCGCCGGGAGCATCTTCAGCGCTGGAGCGTTCCGGAAAGCGATCAACGTCAATCGAGCCACAGGAGGGACAGACCAGAGGTTTCTGGTCCCGATCTGCTGCGATCAGAATCAGCGCCTCAGGCGCGCGGTACTCCTTGATGCCCCGACGTCCCACAGTCGGCCCTTCTGGTAGGGTCTGGTGGCACGGATCTAGCTCACCCCACCCCGTTCAAAATACGGAAATTTCGGGCCTCGCGCAAAGCTTGGCACATCGTTAAGAGGATTTCTTATGCACCGATTTCACCGCTCCATCATTGGGACAGCCGTGGTCTCGGCAAGCCTGGTGACGACCGTCCAAGCCCAGCGCGTCCACGAAATCCGAATGGAAGCCAATCCGGCGAAGGAAACCTTCCGGTTTAGTCCGACGCTGGTGACTGCCCGGCCTGGAGACGTGCTTCTGTTCAAGGCCGGTCCCGGTGTTCCTCACAGCATCGTTTTTGAGGGTGCTGGCCTGAATGAGGAGGCGCATGAGGCCCTGAATGGAGCCATGAGCCGGCGAACCGGAGACTTGAGTAGCCCGCTCTTGACCGCCGAGGGTGCGGTGTACCGAATGGTGGTACCTCAGCTTGCGCCCGGGGTGTACGGGTTCTACTGCCTTCCGCACCGCGCCTACGATGAGCGGGCCCAGCTTCGCGTCACGAAGTAGTATCCTGTACTACTAGCGAACAAGCCTCCCCTGTGCGAGAATTCCCGCTGCGATGGGTCCGGTTCGTCCCTGAGCCGGCCGCAGCAGATTTCAGGGCCGTGAGGAGGTCTTGTGGTTTCGGAACTTGGTGGCTCGCAAATATCTACCTTGCTGGAAACTCTCCCGGGCATCGCCAATGTCTTACGGAGTCCGGTCGCTGACGCCTTGAGCAGCGTTATCCGGGCCGCGGCCCGGGTCGGCGAGTTCAACGTTGCTGACGCCGAAGAGCTGGTACGCTACGCTACTCGGAGGGGCCTGCTGGGGATGGAGGAGGGGGACCGTTTGTTGGCCGAGATTCACGAGGCCCAACAGAAGCGACTTGACAAGGCTGCTGATCGGGAGCGGGCTCAGAAGGCGAAGGCACGGGCTAAAGCCAAACCCGTCAAGCGCATCAAGCCAGTAAAGGCAGTCAAGAAAACGGTCAAGGCCGGCCGAAAGCGGTAGGTTCTCGCCTCAGGTCTTGAAATCCTGCATTAAGGCGGTGAGCCGGGTGGCGCCCTGAAGGAGGTCGCCCGCGGACGCCGCCATTTCTTCGGTCGATGCCGTCTGTTCCTCGGCTGCGGCAGTTACCTGCTCACTGGCTGAGGCGTGTTCGCTGGCGGCCTGGCTCACCTCCTGAGTGCGCTCCCCTAGCTGAGAGACGATTCGGCGATTCGCCTCCGCTTCCCGCGCGACTTCGCCGGCGGCTGTATGCACCTCCTGCACCGCTCCCGCGATGTCTTCCAATGCCCGGGCCGCGGCATTCGCTACCACCTCGATGCCCTGCACTCGCGCCGATCCCACGTCCATCGTTTCCGACACCTCACGAACCTGTTTGCGGATGAACTGGACCGTCTTAGCTACCTCCTCGGCGGCAGTCGAGCTCGAGTCGGCGAGCCGGCGGACCTCTTCGGCAACGACCGCAAAGCCGCGGCCGTGCTCTCCCGCGCGTGCCGCCTCGATCGCGGCGTTCAGCGCCAACAAGTTGGTTTGCGACGAGATCTGCCGAATGAGATCGATGAACGCAGTGATGGGCTCCGACAGCTTGGTCAGCTCCTGTACCTGCCGGGCTGAGGTGGCTACCACATCCTGAATGTCGAGTAACGTCTGACCGGCAGCGGCAACGTCTGTGCGATGCCGCGCGGCGAGCTCCCGTATTCTGTCACCGAGCTCGACCATCCTAGAGGACGCGTTGGCGTTGGTCTCGGCGATGTGACGAAGGCTCAGCAGCAGCGCATCGGCCTTCTCCATTCCTCGCACCTGATGTTCCGCGCTGGACGCGATCTTGACCATCGCCGTGGAGATCTGCCCGCTGCTCGCGGCAAGCTCTTCGCTCATTGCCGAAAAGTCAGTTGCGCTGTTACCGATCTGGCTGGCTTCATTGACGACCGACACCACGACTCCGCGCAACCGACCCGCCATGCCGTCCATGGCGCGGGCGAGCTGGTCCAATTCGGTCGGCATCTTGCCCAGTTGCACTTTCCTGAGGTCTCCGGCACCGAATCGATCGGTCGCCGCAACGAGCCGGCGCAGGGGAAGATCGACCCAACGGACCGTCTGCACCGCCGTTCCGGCGCCGAGAGCCAGAGAAACCAGCAGCAGTAGCCAGAGCAGTGATTTCCGGTGATGTGCGTCGCGCCGGAGCTCGTTTGCCCGCACCATCGAGCGGTTGGTCTGGGCCAGCGCCAGGGCTCGGACGTCACCGAGCAGGGTGTCGGCGGGAGCGCGGGCCAGTTGTGCCTTTTGACGTGCCTCTTCAGGGCGTCCCAGGTCGGCTAGGGCGTGAGCCGTCGCATACACGACCTCGAGCTGAGCCTGATTGGCCGCGATCTTATTTACGATGTACCGATCGGACGTGGTGAGCGCGGCAAGCGTGCGATACCGTCGCTGGTAGGTGTACGCTGAATCTCCCTCGTCGATAAACTGTCGCCTGGCGATATCGGAGGGGCCTAGCAGATACTGCTCCGCCGCGCGAACCTCGGAGCTCAGCGAGGCGATTAGTCCATTGCTCAGATCGGTGCTCTCCAACAAAACGGAGAGCTCCTGATCCACCGAACGATCGAGCGAGCGAATAGAGTCCACCCCCAGTACGGCGATTCCAAACACCAGTAGCAGCAGCACCGCCATTCCGCCGATGACCCGGCTCCGCAGGCTCCGCAACATGGCTATTGCGACCCCGCTAGCCGCACCGCTCCGTCGTGCACCACCCCGATGTAGACGGCCTGATTGGGGACGTCTCCGCGCATGTCAAAGGCGACCGTTCCCGTCACACCCTTGAACGCCGGGGTCTTGGTCCCAACCTCCGCGAGTGCCTGGCGAACGTCCTGCCGCTTGGGCCCGACCTTGGCGATCACATCGCGCAGTAAGTAGACGGCGTCATAGGTGGCTGCCGCCGGCTGGTTAGGAAGCCCGGTACCCGGGAATTTCTTTCGGTAGGCTTGGAGGAATGCTCGATTGGCGGGAGTTGCGATGGTCGGGAGGTAGGCTGACGAGAGGTAGACACCATCGGCGATCGCCCCCGCCCCCTCGATGCCCTCGAGACCGTCTCCCCCGAGTATGGGCATGTTGAGCCCGCGACTCCGGGCCTGGCGCAGAATCTCCTCCGCTTCTCCCCGATTGCCCGCTACTACCAGGAACTGAACCCGCCCGATATGGGCCAGCCGATCGAGGTAGGGGCCGACATTGGGAGTATCGCCCAGATAGGGATCGATGGAGAGCAACATCCCGCCGTGCTTGGTAAAGTCTCGGACGAACGTTTGGCGCACGCCACGGCCATACTGATCATTGAGATACAGCACCGCTCCACGCTCGAATCCGAGGGTGTCTCGAACCCAGCGCGCCAGGGCCGCTCCATGAGCCAGGTCACTTGGACAAATGCGGAACGTGTAGTCTCCTGCGGTCGAGATGTCGGGAGAGGACGAGGAAGGCGAGATTGCCGCAACCGGATCGGAGCCGCCGTTGTACACCGGGGCAGCAGCCAGAGTGGGGCCGGAGAAGAGATGGCCGATAACGGCTGAGACGCCCGCCTCGTACAGATCGGTGGCCACGAACACCGCTGAGTCAGCATCAGCGTAATCGTCCCGCTCGATCAGCTCCAGCGGACGGCCCTGAATCCCTCCAGCGGAGTTGATCTCCGCGACCGCCAGCTCGGCGGCATGCTTCATCGGGACCCCCACTGGATCGCTCAGCGACCCGGCCAGACCGATCCGGATTGGCTCGCGCGAGAAATGGCAGGCGCACAACGACAGCGCTAGCATGCCGACCAGCAGTTTCCCCATAGATTCCATTCCATGCCTGATTGGACCGACCGCGTTCCCGCTGCGACATTCGATCTTCACGGCCAGAGCGTCAGCGAAGCTGCCGTCAACGCCGAGCGTTTCCTGCGGGCTCAGGCGAAGGCGCGACCCGGGGATGTGGTGCGGCTGATCACCGGCCGGGGACGCGTGGGTGGTGGCGCCACGATCCGTTCCCGGATTCGGGCGCTGCTGGGCACCTTGAAGCAATCGGGCCGGGTGGTACGTGACTACACCCTCGAGCACACCGATGGGAGCTACCTGGTCCGGCTCTGCCACTGAACAGGGTTGCGGTCAGCGCGCCGGGCGGTTTCGCGCTCTACCCCAATCGTCGAGAATGTGACCGTCGACCAGACTCACCGATGCAGTCGGTCGGCCCGCCTCGAGCCTCCAGGTCAGCCGCAGCATGCGTCCGCGCCTTACCCACTGAAGCATTGACTGGCTTCCCTGCACCCGAGCATTCACTCGCCCATAGCGCTGAAGCAGCCCCTCGCGCCACAGGTCCAACCGATCGAAGTCCACCGGGCCGGAGAGAGTCATCACGCCTGCCAGGCTATCGATCGCTGAGACCCAGAGATCGACTCTTCCCAACTCAGGGCTGGTCAGGGCTGCCCGGCATTCACTCACACTGCTGTCGAGCTTCGAGAACTTACAGCGCAGCCTGCCGCCCTTGAGGCTCGACAACTGGAAGCTCAGCTCGTCGAGTCGCGCGCCGGCGCGAAACCCGAAGAACTGGAGCGTGCTGGTATCACCCGCCACCGGCTCCGGCCGGACGCCTGCCTGGGGCCAGAGCAGCAACGCTGCGAGCACGACTGCGTTCACCACCGGCAACATGCGGGTGTGTAACCTGGTTCTGTGATGTCAGGGAGTATCGGCTGTTATGGTGGGAACTGGAGATGCCAGTAGCCCCCGCCCGGTCGAGGCGGGGGTGGGTTGCTCACTAGCGACTTATTGGGAAGGACGCGGGGGTGTCAGACCTTACGGACATTCGAGGCCTGGAGGCCCTTGGGGCCTTCGACCACCTCGAATTCCACGTTGTCTCCTTCGGAAAGCGAACGGAAGCCATCGGCGATTATCGCCGTATGGTGAACGAATACATCTTTGCCACCGTCCTGCGCGATGAAGCCAAACCCCTTCGCATCATTGAACCACTTGACCGTGCCCTTCGCCATTGCTGCGACCTCTTGAAAGGGAGCCCGAGGGCTCCGGGGGAGACCCCGGCCGGATTGGCCGGGTTAAAAAACCCCTAAAAAAAGCCGACCGGACGAAGCGTCCGACGGCCAGTACTAACTCAGAAATAGAAGGGAGGCACAGCGCCTTGCATGCCATAAGGTCATGCTTGCGAACGGTTTTGTCAACTGGTCGTCACCAGTCGTAGGGCATGAGTCGCGGTCGGGTGATGCCAGGATTTGCACTCAGTGAACCGGCGTGCGATCTGGACACGGACTCGCCACTACCTCAGCACCACCCCCGCCGCTCGCAGCTCATGATCCAGCAGCCACCGCTTCTTGGCCAGTCCGCCGCCATAACCCACCAGGCCCCCGTCCTTCCCCACCACCCGATGACACGGAATCAGGATGGCCAGATGATTCGCCGAGACCAGCCATCCGATCTGCCGCGGATGCAGTCGAGTCGCACGGGCAACATCATCATAGGACCTGGTCTCTCCCAGCGGAATCCGCCGAAGGGCCTTAAAGACCGAGATCTGAGCGGGAGACAGATCAAACCAGCGCTTTAGGTAGTCCGGAAATGGCAGTGAAGGGGGCGAACCGGCGAAGTAGTCGTCCAGCCAGGCGGTAGTAAGACGGCAGCTGCCCTGTTCGATATGCAGCTCCGGGACCGCGGCTCGCAGGCGAACCGCCCACTTGATTGTGCCGGCTCGCGTGGGGAATTCAATGACCAGTGGTCCTGCTTCGCATTCCACAATCGTCAGCGCGCCGATCGGCGAGCTGTACGATGTCCACTCCACGCGCATGTTCTCTCCGGGGCGGGAAGGACGACCTTCCCGTTAACTTAGCGATTCCACGCCTACACCGCAGGGTGTACATTTTGCCGTCGAAACCGCCATCCACTGCGGTGCTACCGAGGATCCTATGCTATCTCTCATGACGCTTGCCCTGCTGCAACAGCAGCCGTCGCCCGCAGCAGCGGGCCCGTCGCCAGTTGCACGAGTCACTGTCGTGCCCGAAGAAGTGGCGGTGCAGGTCGGTGACACCGTGCGCCTCCGGGCCACTGCGGAAGATTCCGCCGGCCGTCCAGTCAAGGAAATCGTCGTTCGCTGGTTCCAGTCGGGTGGACATTTCGAGGGCAGGGTCGATTCAACTGGATTGGTCACCGGCGGCTCGACCGGAACGCTGACGGTCAGCGCATTGGTGAGTACTCCCGCAGGTGGATCACCCGCCACTGGATTCGCTCGAGTGACCGTTCTGCCGCAGCCGGCGGCCAGGCTCGTGTTCGAGCCAGAGCCTTCCCGACTCTACGCCGGCCAGTCGGTCACCGTGGATGCGATTCCCTACTCCGCCACCAACGATCGGCGCTATGACCAGGTGATCTGGAGCTCGGATCGGCCCGCTGTGGTAGCCGTTAGCCCGACCGGTCAGCTGCGTGCCGGCCGACCGGGGACGGCAAAGCTGACGGCCCGCGCGGGACGGGCAAGTCGGTCGCTCACCGTGACGGTGGTAGCCAATCCGGTGACGTCCCTCGAGATCAAGCCGGAAACCACATCGGTGCGCACCGGGGATGTCGTGCGCTTTGCTTTTCATGCCAGGAGCCGAGGCGGCCGCGGGGTACCGGATGTGGTTCCGGAATGGTCGCTCAGTCCGGGCAGTGGTGCCATCGAGCAGGATGGCCACTTCGTGGCGGAAACCCCCGGTCGATATCGCGTCACCGCCAGCTTTGCCGGACGGACCGCCGATGCCACTGTCGAGGTAAGACCCCGCGACGCTCGTCGGCCCAGCACCTTGGTCGGCCGGGTCCCGCTCAAGGTCCGGGCTGCCGAATTCTGGCTCCATCCCAATGGCAAGAACGGCTACCTGAGCACGATCGCCGATCGGATCTATGCCATCGACGTGAGCAACCCAGCCACACCAGCGATCACCGATTCCGTCGTGGTCGATGCGCGCACCATCAACGACGTGATGACCACCGAGGACGGCAAGTTCGGGGTGCTGACGCGGGAAGGCGCATCCACCCGGAAGAACGGCATCGTCATTCTTTCTTTCGAGGACCCTGCCCACCCCAAGCCGATCGCCGAATTTACTGAAACGGTAACCGGTGGAGTTCATAGCACCTTCATCTATCGGGGCTATGTCTATCTCACTGACGACGCGACCGGCTCACTCAGGGTCATCGACATACGAAACCCGTACCAGCCCCGCCAGGTGGCCCGCTGGCAAACCCGGCCGGATGAAGCGGGGAATTTTCTTCACGATGTCGATGTCAAGGACGGATTGGCGTACCTGAGCTACTGGAACGAGGGACTCATCATCCTGGACGTCGGCAACGGGATCAAGCGAGGCAGTCCGGAGAACCCGCAGCTGGTCGCCCAATACAAGTACGACCTGAACTCTCTCTATCGCGATGTCGAAGCGGTCGGTGGACCCGGATTCATCCGCGGCACTCACACCGCCTGGCGTGCCGGTAAGTATGTCTTCGTCGGTGACGAGGTTTTCTCCGCGACCCCCCGCGCTACCGAGGGAGGGGGAGTCGTTGGCTTAGGACGGGCGTACGGGCGGCTCCATGTGCTGGACGTGTCGAACATCGAACGCCCCAAAGAGGTGGCCTACTACGAGCCGAAGGACGGTGGCAGCCACAATGTATGGGTAGCGGGTGATACGCTCTACCTGGGTGACTACCAGGGCGGGCTCCGGGTACTGGATATCTCGGGGGAGCTGCGCGGCGACCTCCTCCGCCAGGGCCGCGAGATGACCCACGTGGTCACCGGCGACGGGAGCGGGGTGGTTCCCAACGCGGCCAATGCCTGGGGAGCGATCTACCGCAATGGCTTGGTTTACGTGCCCGATATCAATTCGGGTCTGTGGATCGTGCGGGTGGAATCGAAATCGGAATTGGTGCCTTGAGAGCGGGGAAGCGTTCCCGCCTCCCCGCTTCCCCGCTTCCCCCCGTATATTCACTCATGGCCACCCCCCAGACGCTCGTTGTACGTACTTTCACCGACCGCGCCGAAGGGCTGTCGCATTTCGTGCTCCGGGCCGGCGAAGCCCCCCGTCTCCTGGCATTCGACGATGCCCTTGGCTGCCCGGTCGAGACCGCGCTGGCAGCGCTGGAATGGACCGGTGCCGTGGGGATCCTCCAGGAAGACGACCTGCTGCATGCCGCCCGCCTGACCAGTGAAACGGCCGCAGCGGTCGTAGAGCGCAAATCGGCGGAGGGGCGCCGCTACGTCTATCTCGGCCCCCGGCTCGACGCGCCTCCGATGGACGTGTTCGAAGGAGCGGTTCTGTTCGACGAGCCCGGGGTAAAGGCGGTCGAGTTCACCCAACGCGCGCACGGGTTGGCGCATTTTCTCCGGGCGACCGCCGGAGCCGGGGCATTGCTGGCCATGTTGGGACGGCGAGCTCCCGAGATCCGTCACCTCAAGCGTTGGCTCGGTTCCATCATTCAGGAATTGGATGTACCTCGTCCGCTGGTCGCAGGGTGGTTCGCTGCGTCGTCCGCCGGGTGTCTCTTCTCCTCTCCGGAGGGTGAGCCGACGTACCGGTATATCGAAGTAGGCATGGAGTCGTGATGCGTCTCTTCTGGCTCTGGGCCCTGGTACTCGCCAGTGCTCCCCGACTGACCGCTCAGACCATTATCCGCCCCGACCCGCCCCTCGATTCGGCACGGGCAGCGGTGCGCGACGCTCTCTTGCTGCTGAGCGATTCCCTGGGAACGATCGACGCCGCAGCGGCGCGGTTGCAGCGCGACTACCGGGAGGCGTCCGGGGCTTCACTACTCTTCCGAGCTCGGATGATGCACGAGGCATGTACCCGCTCAATCGGGATGGTACCGCTCACCCGGGAGAGGGTGCTCGCCACCAAGGTTTCCCAGAGTCAGCGCATCAAGCACCAACGGGAGCTGGTCAGCGCCCTGGATCAGCTCAAAACCGCGCTCAGCTACTGCGAGTCCCAGTTTGCCAAGATGAGCCAGCCGGGACAGTCCGAGACCGTGCGGGGATACGGGAACGACCGGGCTACCCGGGTGCAGGGGGCACTACGGACCTACGAACGGACACTGCACGAATTCTTTGGGGTAATGGGAATTCGGGTGGTCCCGGGCGGTGCCGACACCAGGCCAGCTTCGGGATAGGATGTGGATTCACATCTCCACATTTTGTTGATGGAACGACATAGCCTCCTCTAGATATACATCTTAGTTATCCACAGCCACTCCACGTAAGAACGCTGTAACCCGAAGAAACAAGGGCACTTGCGAGATTATCGCTGGTGCCTATTTTAGTGCCACACGTTACGGGAAACGTACTGAGACTTTGCGTCGCAGTGGCGGCCTGAAACGGGTTCGTGCGGGATATCAGGGGAGAGTGCCGACGCAACCAAGGGCTCAGGCATTCGTCGATCCTGGTGGTCACCCCGGCTCGAGCAGGTGAAGCCAGTCGCGTGCTTCATCCACCCCGATCTAGCGCCTCGGGGTGCAGTGCGAACGGTCGGTCCGCGACCCGATCCGACTCGCAGCGCTCCCATAGACGAACCAGGTGGGATGGCCATCCGGCCTGGGGATCGAAGCCAAGGCTTCACCTAGCCCTCCCGAGCGGCGAATCAGCCAAGCGGTGGCAGGTGAGAGAAGAACGGCGGCAGCAATGCTCCGACCTTGGGTAGTCCGTGCGGGGGACGGCCGTCTAGCCACGACTAGACGGCCGTTCCGTTTTTTTATGGGACGAGGTGGAAACTCTCTTCGGGGGCCTGACCCAGGTCACAGCCAGGAGCAGCGCCAATAGTCCATTTGCCGAGAGGTCCCTTTAATTTCAGTTATGAAGCCGCTCCACATCTTGATGCTGAGCCCGGATGCCTCGCAACGGGATGCATTGCTCGGACTGCTGCGGGGAGCGGGTCACCAGGCCACGGCCGCCCTGAACTCCTCCTACGCCGCAGAGGCAATCGGCACTGCGACGTTCGACACCATGATCCTAGACCTCACCTGGCCCGCTCTCGATCTGATGGTGTTGCGTCAAGCGCTCTCCTCGACCGAGGACGCTGAGCCCGACTCTCTGGAAGCGGTCGAGCGGCGTCATCTTCTGCGAGTTCTCCGGCACACCTCCGGCAACAAGCGGAAGGCGGCGCACCTGCTAGGCATTTCTCGCTCGACTCTGCTGAACAAAGTGAGAAAGTACCGTCTGGAACAGGCAGAGCTTTCTCGCTAGAAAGGAGCACCCGTGGCCACCTCGCTTTCGGCGCTCGCCGCGGAATGGCCCGGATCCCAAGTGGCCTCCGGGCCGGCCGGCCGCTCAAAGGGGCCATCGCCCTCGGTGCGTACGGCCTTCACCGCAGTATGCGAACTCTGCCCAGTCTCGAAATCACCACGGTACGGCGGCTGGTCCCGCGAACCAGCTGAAGCGAGGCATTGGAGAGCCCTAGAGTGAATCCTTCGGGAGAAAAGGTGAACTGGCGAGCCGGGCCAGCCAGTGTGACCCGGACCTCAGATGGCCCCGGCTCGGACCAGAGTGGGACGAGACCGGTACGCGGATAGATGACGATGCGGGCTCCGTCAATCGAGAGCCTCACGACTTGACCGTGGGTGATGGCGAGGAGGCGTGCTCGCTGGTGGGCTGCCACGATCTGAGCGGCGGCTGCCTCGACTTCGATCCGGTCCAGCACCAGGGACAGCCCGGGAATTGCGATCCCGAGTAGGACGCCCAATACTGCAAGAACCAGCATCAGCTCCACGAGGGTAAATGCCCGTCGCATGCTGGAGCATAGAGCGGAAATACAGGGAGACGGCACCCTTTTTGTGCGGGCCGCGGCGGCAAGTGGCAGGCCGACCAGCCAAATGCAACCAGTGGCCCTTGTGTGGGTCGCCTTCGCCCGCGATACTAAGCTGTACCCCTGCAGGCCTTAGCAGTTAAGGAAGGACGCGCCTTGTATACGCCTCAGCGGCTTTTCGGTGAGGTAGGGTCGTCGACCGACGTTCTTGGCCATGAACCGTTTCTCGAGCGGGCCCGGCTCCAACGAGAGCAGGAGCACGACGGATCGGCTCGCCTGGCTTTAGGCGCATACGTGGTGGCGCGTCTCGTCGATCGTCTGCTGACGCTGGATCAGGACCCCTCCGCAATGCAGGGCTTTCACTGGCAGCTGGAAGCCGTTCGCCGTCACCTCACCGAGCTACCGGCCAATGCGCCGGAAACCGCCCATCTCTCCGGCGTCGTCGAGGCGATCTCCGAAGACGGGCAGCGCACCTCCAGCCTGTGGATGAGCCTCACGGCGTACGCCTATTTCCTGGAGCACGAGGGGCGATTGGAAGAAAGCCTCGAGATGTTGACTCTCGCCGCGCGCACCCAGGGATCCAAGACCAACGGCACCGATTTCACAGCCTACGCGCTGGTCGCGGGCCGGCTCAATCGCCAGCTCGCCCGCTGGGAGGCCGCCAACGCCTGCTACAGCGCCGCTGAAGAGGCCGCGAACTCACTGGGGGACGATGTTTCGGCTCTCCGCGGAAGGCTGGGCCGGGGTGCGGTATGCCGGGGCCTCGGAAACCTGCCAATGGCTCAGCAAATCGCCGAGGCAGTCGCTCAGGAAGCGACCCAACTGCAGTTACCCAACGTGCAGGCGCTCGCCTATGCCGACCTTGGTGCCGTGTACGCGCTCCAGGGTCTCCGACTCGAAGAACTTCAGGCCAACTACATGGCCTTCCGCCTCACGCCCGATCCGGTACAGCGCATGCGGACCCTTGGCGACCTCGCGATCGGGCTCTACCGCATCGGAGCGCTGCAGGCTGCGCGGATCGCCTTCGATATCGTGATCAAGTCGGACACGAGCTTCGTGGTCCGGACCAACGCGCTCCTCGAACTGATGGATCTCGAGTCGGCGGCGGGCAACCGCGTGGCATTCGAGCGCTGCCGTGCGCTGATCGAGCGCAGCCGAGCAGAGCTTTCCCCGGCCGTGGCCACCGACTACCAGTACAAGCTGGGCGTTGGGTTCGCCCGCTTCGGGCAACCTTCCCGGGCCAAGGATGGTCTTTCCGCCGGGCTTGAGCTGGCAGAGCGTCATCGCCTCCATGGTTGGTACTTCAAGATCCAGTCGACGCTCGAGGCAATGGACGAGCAGCGCCATCAGCCCCCCGTGCAATGGGAGGCTTCAGCCCTGAGCGAAGCTCCGGAAGTGCTGGAGATGGAGTTGGGACTTCAGGAGTACGCAACGAGCGTTTCGCTCTGATCCGAATCGGTCAGCTACGCGCGGCCTCCTGAGGCGGATTGCGCCCCAGGAGGTGCCGTGGGGAGCTCAGTTGTTCGCGCCCTGGTTCTCGAAAGAGGGGTTCGGCTGGTCTGACGGACCGGTGGCATCGGTACGGGTGCAGGCTGAGGTCAGGGCAGCAGACGCCAGCAGGGCTAGTGCCAGACCATAGGTCTTGAGGCGAGACATGTGAGTCCCTTTCAGATGGCGGGGTGCCCCGGAGGGGAGGGCACCGGCCAATCTGGGGCGGTACGATTGTGGTTTATAGGGCCCATTTGCGACAAATAGGGGCCGATTTGCGACATTTGCTCCTCGCCGCAGTTCCCACCGACCGCCTAGTGCGGCTCCGCAGGCTCGACCCCGACCGCTATCAGTGGGTGTCCGGGAGTGGCTGGCCAGAGGTCGTGGATACTATCCGAGCCCGGCCGGTTGAGATGGCGGTGGTGGACCCTCTCCTCGGCGGAGAGGCCAGGGCTCACGGAATCGAACGAATTCGCCTACTTTTCCCCTCATTGCCGCTTCTAGTGTATACAGAACTCGCACCCGCTACTGCATCCGTTCTGCTTCAGTTAGGGCGCTCCGGGATTCGGCGGGTGGTCTTTCAGCGCTTCGAAGACGCGCCGGCCTCGCTGCGCACCGCGATTCAGGCGGAGTTGGAGCAAAGCGCGTCGCAGTACGTGATGCAGGCGCTGGGCAACGCGCTCAACGGGCTTCCTCACGAGCTGCTGCGCGCATTGGAGGCGATGCTCCACGCCGGAGATGAGGCGCCCACCGTCACCTCACTGGCGGAACGGGCCCAGCTCACTCGTCGGACTTGTGAGCGCTGGTTCACCAAGGTAGGACTTCCCTCACCGCGCATGGTGATGGTCTTGACTCGACTGCTGTATGCTCACCGGTTGCTGCTCGATCCGGGATATACGGTGGAGGACGTCGCGCTCAAGTTGGGATACAGTAAGACCAAGACACTTCAGATGCATCTACGCGCGGTTTTCGGAGTGACGGCCGGAGAGCTCAGAGTCTCCCTTTCGACCGAAGAAGCCCTCATGATTGTAACCGACCGCTATTTGACGCCGATGTCTCAGGCTGCGTCGTGACCCAGCGAATCCTCGTCATCGATGACGAGCCAGCGCTCCGCCGCACTCTTCAGCGCGCACTCACCAGCAACGGGTACGAAGTATCTTCGGTTGCCGATCCGAACTCCGCCTATCAGATTCTCGCTGAGTCGAACTTCGATCTCGTTCTGCTCGACCTGCGACTGCCGCAGATGTCGGGCGATACTTTGTTCCTCGCGATCGTACGCCACTGGCCCCGGCTGCTGGGGCGGGTCATTCTGATGAGTGGCGACCTTCACGCCGCGCAGCCCGACTGGCCCGCGGAGCTGATTCAGTGCCCGGTGCTGCACAAGCCGTTCAGTCTCGACCTGTTGGCGAAGACCGTGAGCCACGTGCTCGCGGTGGCTGAGCCGAACCGAGACCTCCTCGAGGGAAACGGGAATCCATGAACCCTGCAGCGTCTCAGACTCCGCCCGATCCACTCGCTACCCTCCGGGAATACCGGGCGCTCGCGCCCTGGGGGCTCAGGGATCTGGCAGCACTGGCCGGAGGCATTCTCGATGCGTCCGGCGTGGTTCCGGTGAACGCGGCGGCGCGCGCCCGTCCCAGCGAGCGCACCATTCGTTTCTACGTGGCTCGCGGCCTGGTCAGTCCGCCCGACGGCCGGGGGACTGCGGCGGTCTACTCCTATCGCCATCTGCTTCAGGTGCTCGCGATCAAGCTGCGGCAGATGGAAGGCGCTACCCTCGAGTCGATGCTGAAGGAGTTCGCGGGACTGACCGGGGACCTCATCGAGCGGCGGACTGCCAGTTCGCTTGGCCCCGGGTTACCTCCGCCGGAACAGCTGCCGCTCCTGCGCACCCCCGGCACTGGCCGCGGGCGGGTAGGGCGAGCAGTGTTGGCGTGGCTCTCGCCGGTCGAGGGAATAGGATCCGCGAGCTCAACCTGTCGGCGGATTCCCGTAGCGCCCGGAGTGGAAGTACTGATGGACGAACAGCACCCGGCGCTCCGCCTCAATGGCGACCCAGCCGTGATCGCCGAGGCAATCCGGCAGGCCCTTACCAGTTTGGTGGGCCTGGAGCCAATCGCCCGCCCCTCGGGTGAGCTGGAGGCCGCTCCCGCGGAATCCTGGGCTTCCATGGAGCCGGAGCCCGAAATGCTGCAAGCGTCACAGCTGACGACGGAGTCGTCCGGGTAGCCCACTCGCATTTCAAGGAATGCTCATGAGCACGGTTGTCCTGCTGGTCGTCCTTGCCATAGTGGTTCTCTGGGTGATCGGTGCCTACAACGGACTGGTCTCCCTCAAAAATCAGGTCCTGAACGCGTGGAAGCAGATCGACGTACAGCTGAAGCGCCGCCACGACCTCATTCCCAACCTGGTCAACACCGTAAAGGGAGCGATGGACTTCGAGCGTTCCACGCTCGATGCGGTCATCTCGGCCAGGAACCGGGCCGTCAGCGCGACCGGCGTGCGCGAGACGGCGCAGGCGGAAGGTCAGCTGACGCAGGCACTGGGACGGCTGTTCGCGCTGACCGAGGCGTATCCGGACCTCAAGGCCACCGGCAACGTGGCCCAGCTGCAGGAGGAGCTCACCAGCACCGAGAACAAGATCGGATTTGCCCGACAGCTCTATAACGATGTCGCGACCCAGTACAACACCCGGCAGATGCAGTTCCCCACCAACCTGGTAGCAGGCCTGGCCAAGGCCTCTCCAGCGGAGCTCTGGGAGATCGAGGACGCCGGCGAACGCGCTGTCCCGGTGGTCGATCTCTCGTTGAACAAACCGGCGTCGTGAGCGAAGAGACAAACCTTTTCGCCCAGCAGGAAGCCAATCGCCGCCGCTCGACCTATCTCATCGTCGGTTTCATCCTCTTCTTCATGTGGGTCGGGTTCGGCGGGGATATCGCACTGTACCTGCTGACATCTGAGGCACCACCGGGGGCATACCACCATGTGGTCCCCTTCATCGGCCTGATGACCACGCTGGGCGCCGGCGTGATCTGCTGGTATTCCTGGCGCTACGGCGCGGAGAAGATCCTTTGGTCCACCGGAGCCTGGGAGCTGATCGAGCCGGCCACACCGGAGCAGAAACAGTTGGTGAACGTCGTCGAGGAAATGGCCATCGCGTCCGGTAGTCCCCGTCCCAAGATCTGGATCGTCCCCGATGACGATCCCAACGCCTTTGCCACCGGGCGCGATGCGGCGACGGCCAGTATCGCGGTGACTGAAGGGCTGCTGGCTCAACTCTCGCGGGACGAGCTTCAGGGGGTGGTGGCCCACGAGATGGCCCACGTCCGCAATCTGGATGTGCGGCTCATGACCTTGCTCGCCGGCATGGTGGGCGCGATTGCGCTCATGTCCGATGGGACGGGAAGGATGTTACGCGGCGGGGTGCGGGTCAGAGGTGCGAGCAGGTCCGGTAGCGGCCGGAGCAGCGGCAAGGGTGGTAGCAACCCGCTGGGTCTCATCATTCTGGTGCTCTGGCTGGTAACCCTCGTGGTGGCACCATTGGTGTCTCGGCTTCTGGCGATGGCGGTGAGTCGGAAGCGCGAGTATCTCGCCGATGCCACCGGCGCCCAGTTTACCCGCAACCCCATGGCGCTGGCCAGCGCATTGGAAAAGCTCGAAGGCGCAACCGCGGCGACTCGATCGATCACCCGCGGGGCGGCTCACCTCTGTATCGTTGATCCAGCCCCATCGGCCCTGGCGCAGAAGGAAGGATTTCTCGCGGATGTATTCGTTTCGCACCCACCGATCCGGCAGCGGATCATTCGCCTCAAAGGGATGGCGTACCAGCAGGCGAAAATGGATGGAGCCACTGCCGCGCTAACCTAGAGAAGCGGTCACCTCCTCGGTGAACGTCCCCGGATCGAACGGCAACTGCACCACCTGATCCGCTCCTGCCGCGAGCGCAGCTTCGCCGCTGCCGCCCACCAGCGCAATAACACGGTAGGATCGATCAGGTGGCGGCCTAAACCCAGCTAGGGGATGGGCTCCCGGCGTCCCCGATGCGCCGGCCAGCACCACCATTGACACTCCGATGCTGCCGGCGGAGGCTTCCAGCTCGGCGATCGAGCCGACCTGTTGGACCTGAAATCCCGCGTCCCGCAACAGGAGGGACACGACTCGAGCGTTTCCCTCGTCGGGTAAGTGCAGGAGCGCTATCCCTCGGTCGACCGCGCGAGCCGCTCCACCAGCGCGATCCAGGTCGAGCATCCTGATCCCGCCCAGGTAGTCCTTACTCCTGACCTCCCGCAGCTCTCCAATCCGTTGAACGATGTCACGGATCCGCCGCAGCGCCTGCCTGATGTTCTCCAGTCCCTGCCGCCGCTGCTCGGCCGAAGCATCGTCCTCTAACAGGAGCAGTTCCACGTCGGCGAAGGCAGCCATCAGCGGGTTGTTGATCTCATGGTGCAGGGTCACCGTCATCTCGCCGATCGCGGCGAGGCGCTCAGCCCGCACCAGATCCTGTTCCGCCGCCGCCAGTGCTTTGCGGAGCTCTCGATTGCGCCGTACCCGTTCGACGATCTGTGGCAACAGGTCGGCCAAGGCCGCGTCCTTCGCCAGGTAATCGTCGGCGCCGCGTCGGAGAGCGGAGGCGGCGAGAGATTCGTTGCCGTGCGCCGTGATCAGGATGATCGCGGGAGGTCCGGGACGGCCCCTGATCGCCTCCAGGACATCAAGTCCGCTCGTGTCGGGCAGCTGATGGTCGAGCAACACGATGTCGACGCCGGCCAGGGAAGTGAGTGCATCGCGGCCGGTGGTGACCTGCGTCGCCGGTTCCAATCCATTGGCCGCTAGCACGTGCTGGACCAGGCGTGCGATGTCCGGGTCATCGTCTACCAGGAGGATGCGCGGCGCTCCGGACTCAGCCATGGGCCGCAGCTTCGCCGGGCCCAAAGCCGACCCGGCTGAACTTTTCCCAACCGGTTTTCCCTCGCCAAGCATCCCACAAACCCCGGAGTCTCCAATAGAGCGTGAGCTGGCGGTACCCGAAGTTCTCCAGCACCGCGTAGAGGAGCAGGATGAGGACTTCCCGCCGCCGGCTGAACGGTAAGAGCCTGCGTTGCAGCCGGTCTGCCAGGCCATATCGGAAGCGCCAGGCGCCACGCATGCCGGCCGGTTCAGACCCGGGCGTCGTCGAGGAAGACCAGTGCCTGCCGCTGCAAGACAACTGCTTCCAGCGCTCCGTGGACCGCTGGATCGATCACAGTGCCCACCAGATCACGGACCCGCTCTACCGCGAGCTCCGGTGGCATCCGCTCCTGATACGGGCGCGCCGTCGTCAGGGCGTCGAAGATCTCCACTG
>JBKPAO010000008.1:0-23609 GCA_046726475.1 Gemmatimonadota bacterium
CCCGCGATCCGCTGCAACGTCACGACATCGCAGCGGATCATCGGGAGATCGCCACCGGTCTTCGGGAGCAAGCCGAACAGGGCCGCAAGCTGACCGATTATCTGCTGGAAGCGAATCGGGTGTGGCCCGATTCTCTGGTGAGTGGGGTGTCACCCAGCCGGAAGCCCGGGAAGTGACTGATCGCTAGGCCGGAGCAGCGATTCGCCCCACCCAGCTCAATACCGGCTGGAGGGTATGCGCTGCCGCTTGGGGATCGACGGTCAGGGGTAGGGTGATAATGCGGTCGATGCCGGAGAGTCGCGCAATCGCCGCGGCGTTCTTGCCGGTCGAGGAGTCGGGCACCTCCGGTGGGGTCAGAATGACGCCGAGGCAGGGAAGGCCGGCGAGCTCCAGCGCGCTGAGCGTGAGCAAGGTGTGGTTGATCGTTCCAACCCGATCCACGCCAACTACCAGCGCGACAGCACTGAGCGCTCGGGCCACATCGGCCATGTTCCACTCCCACGTCACCGGCGTGAGGAGTCCTCCCGTGCCTTCGATGAGCGCGTATTCCGCCTGATCGGCGAAGCGCTCGATCTTGAGTACCAGGGCGTCGAAATCGATCTCGTCTCCCGACTCCTCGCTGGCGAGAACGGGCGCGACCGGCTCCCTGAGCCGAATGATCGCGTGGGCTGGAGCACTCTGCCCCGTGGCAAGGGCCAGCCGAACTCCGTCTTCCAATGGGCTCGGCTCCGCCGAGCACCCCGTCTCGACCGGCTTGACTGCGATTACCTGCCTGCCGGCGTCCTGAACCGCGCGCGCCAACGAGCACGCCACCCAGGTCTTTCCCACTCCGATGTCGGTGCCGGTCACCAGAATCCGCATGCGCAGAGACTACATCGGCTATGACCCGGGCAGCAAGCGTCGGCCGGCCCGCCCGGCCCGCGAATCGGCTTCACTGCAGCCCGTGAATCCCGCGCATCTCGTCCCGAGGAGGCGCAGCCAGGAGGGGGCCTACTTCAAATTGTCGAAAGAGATGCGGCTGGGTCCCAGCTCAAGTATCCCTCTTGACAATATCCGTTCCAACAGATAATCTGTCGTCATGGCAAGATCCATCGGCAGTGAGATCCAGCAGACCAAGCCCTTCCGCTCGCTCCAGGAGCAGGTGGTCATCAACCTGATGCGTACCACCCGGGCGGTCGAGGAAAGCTGGATGCACTATCTGAAGCGGACCGAAGGCATCTCGCAGAGCCAGTATAACATCCTTCGGATTTTGAGAGGCGCCCGACCTAAGGCGGTCAAAATCAGCGAGATCGCGGATCGGATGATCACCCGGGACCCGGACGTCACCCGTCTGGTGGATCGCCTGATCAAGCAGGGGCTGGTCCGGCGTGAGCGGGACAGCGAGGATCGTCGGGTCGTCCTGGTCGAGATCACCGCGGAAGGACTGGCGCTGCTAGCGCGACTCGATGGCCCGGCTGGGGGATACACTGAAGGCGCCATGGCCGGTCTGAGACCGCAGCAGCTCAGGACGCTGGATACGCTGTTGAACGAGGTGAGAGCCGGCATTCGGCCGATTGGACAAGAACGGGAAGAGGCGAGCGGTCAACGGCGAGCGGCAAGCGGGGCTCGATAACCCTCCTTCCCGGTCGCGTTTTTATCTAATTACCTGTTACGACGGATACCCTCAACACAAGGAGCTTCCATGTTGTCGGCCGTCCTCTATCCCCGAGCCTTAGGCATCGCAGCGCTACTCACCGGTCTCGGTCTCGCCGTCTCCGCCGGAACCGGGAGGCACGAGCGAACCCTCCGCAGTCGGGTAGAGCAGATGGGTGCGGGCAGGATCCAGGGCTTCGTGACGCTGGATCAGAGCGGTGCCCCCACGGCGATTGGAGTGACGCTCACGGCCGGCGCCCTGGAGCAGCTCCCGCCCGTCCCCAATACGGTGAGCCGCTGCTTCGATCTCGACGGCAACGGCAAGTACATCGGACACGAATGCCTCGGGGATGAGGAGCGAATCCTGGACGTTCCGGTCGATTCCTCCGCCGGTCTCCCGTTCCGCTGGATCCAGGTCAACTGGAATCCCGCGGGCCACCACAACACGCCGTACGCCCAGCCCCACTTCGACTTCACTTCCACACCGGCGATCGGGCCCGGGTCGAGGCCATCGCACCGGGACGCTGCGGCGAGCTGGTGGACTGCGGCGACTTCAAGGTTGCCACTCGGCCGGTTCCAGCTCGGTACGTACCGGGCGGGTACATCGACGTCGGCGCGGTGGTGCCGCGGATGGGAAATCATCTGCTCGACTCACAATCGCCCGAGCTCAAGGATTCCCTCCCGTTCACCAACACCTTCATCTACGGCGCCTACAACGGCGAGGTGATCTTCTGGGAGCCAATGATCACGCTGGATTTTCTCCAAAGCACGAAGGATGCGTGTCTCCCGATCAAGCAGCCCCAGGCCTTCCGGCGGGCAGGCTATTATCCAACCCAATATTGTGTGCGGCAGGACCGGCGGGGACAGCGCACGGTGTCGCTGGAGCGATTCCGCTACTCCGAAGCGCTCTAATTGGAAACGAGCCCAGGGAAGGAGCTCTTCATGTCTGAAACAGCGCCTAGGAACATCGTTCTCGTCCACGGCGGCTTCGTGGATGGCTCCGGGTGGGAGGGTGTCTACAACGCCCTGCGGAGAGACGGCTTTGCAGTGAGCGTGGTCCAGAATCCGACGATCTCGCTGGCCGGCGACGTCGACGCCACCAGACGGGTTGTGGCCGCACAGGACGGCCCGGTGATCCTGGTCGGTCATTCGTACGGCGGGGCGGTGATCACCGAGGCCGGCAACGACCCCAAAGTTGTGGGTCTGGTCTACATCGCCGCCTTCGCTCCGGACCGGGGCGAGTCGGTCTCCACCCTGATCAAGGATCCGCCCGCGGGCGCGCCGGTCCCACCGATCCTGCCGCCGCAGAACGGCTACCTCTTCTTGGACAAGGGAAAGTTCGCCGCCTCATTCGCGGCGGACGTCGACCCGGAACTGGCGGCCTTCATGGCGGACGCCCAGGTCCCCTGGGGGCTGGAAGCGCTCAGCGGAACCATCAGCGAGCCGGCCTGGAGGTCCAAGCCGAGCTGGTACCTCGTCGCCACTGACGATCGGATGATTCCACCGCCGGCTCAGCGTTTCATGTCCTCACGGGCGGGCGCGACCGTGGCCGAGGTCGGGGGAAGTCACGCGATCTACGTTTCTCAGCCCGCCGCGGTGGCCAAGCTCATCGTCGAGGCCGCGGAGGGAAGCCGGGCCGTAGCGCACATGGCCTGAACATCACCTACTGATTGGAGATCTCAACATGGCGGACAAGAAGATCATTGCTGTCATAGGCGCGACTGGGGCGCAGGGAGGAGGGCTGGTGCGGGCGATCCAGGCCGATAAGAGCGGAGCCTTTGCCGCCCGCGCGATCACCCGGAATCCCAACTCCGAGAAGGCGCAGGCCCTCCGGGCTCAGGGTGTCGAGGTAGTCCAGGGCGATGCCGATGACGAGGCCAGCCTGGAGCGGGCCTTCGCCGGCGCCTACGGTGTTTTCGCTCTGACCAATTTCTGGGAGCACTTCTCGCCCGAGCGGGAACTAGTTCAGGCTCGGAACCAGGCCCAGGCGGCCAAGGCAGCTGGCGTTCAGCACGTGATCTGGTCCACGCTGGAAGACACCCGCAAGTGGGTGCCGCTCGAGGACAGCCGGATGCCGACACTGCAGGGCAAGTACAAGGTCCCCCACTTCGATGCCAAGGGCGAGGCCGATCAGATCTTCCGCGACCTCGGCGTGCCGACCACGTGGCTCCATACCGCGTTTTACTGGGAGAATCTGATCTTCTTCGGCTCGGGTCCGCAGCGGGGTCCCGACGGAGTCCTGGCGATCACCTTTCCGCTGGACGACAAGAAGCTCCCCAGCATCGCGGTGGAAGACATCGGCAAAGCCGCGTTTGCCATCTTCAAGCGGGGGCGGGAATTCATCAACAAGACGGTGGGAATCGCGGGCGAGCACATTACCGGTGCCGAGATGGCGCGGGCCCTGACCGAGGCGCTGGGGCAGGAAGTGCGCTACAACAACGTGCCGCCGGAGGTCTACCGGAGCCTTGGGTTCCCCGGCGCCGACGATCTCGGCAACATGTTCCAGTTCAAGCGCGACTTCAACGAATATTATTGCGGAGCGCGCAACCTGGACTTCAGCCGCTCCCTAAATCCGGAGCTCCAGACCTTCGGTGAGTGGCTGGCGGTGCACAAGAACGAGATCCCGCTGCCGGCCGAACAGACGGCGTAGTCGGTCGGTCAGTCGGTCAGGCGGTCAGTTAGCAAGGTAGCTGAGAGCACCTCATCCCGAGGGACTCGAAGCGACCGGATGAGGTGCTTCATTGACCGCCTGTCCGCCCGCCCGACTGACCGCCTGACCGACCGCCTATCTCACCAGCGGCACCAGCAGTCGGACCAGGGCCACGATCACGACGACTCCCGCAATATCCAGCATCAACCCGTGTCGGATCATTCGCCCGAGCGGGATGTATCCCGAGCCATAGACGATGGCGTTGCACGGGGTGGAGACCGGCAGCATGAAGCCGAGACTGGCTGCCATGGTGGCTCCCAGAGCGGGCTCCAGCGGATCCACTCCTGCAGAACGGGCGATCGAGATCACTACGGGTACCACCATGTTAGCCGCCGCGGTATTCGAAGTCGTCTCCGACAGAATCACCGCCACCAGCACCGATGCCACCAGCATACCGAAGCTGCCGTGGATCGGTAACAGTCCGGTGAGCCCGCGACCCATTGCTTCGGCAAGGCCGGTTTGAAAGGAGAGCACGCCCAGGGCGAATCCTCCGCCATAGAGAAGCACCACTCCCCAGTCGATCTGCACCGCCTCCTGCCAGCTGATCGCCCGGCCCTCGTCTCCCGGCAACACGAATAACAGCAGGGCACCGATCAATGCGGCCACTCCCTCGGGTACGCTGCGGTTCAGCGTCTGGTAGGCGGCACTCCGCTCTCCGGCGGCGATAGCCACGATGCCGGGAACGATCCAGAGCACCACGGTGACGAGGAAGGCGACGGCGACTGATCGCTGCGCCCTGGTCCAGCGGCCGAGCTGCGCTCTCTCCCGCCGAATCTGCTCGGCGCCGGCGGGCAGTTCCCGAACTCCGGCCGACGCAACCGAGTTGAAGTACAGATAGAGGAAGGTGAACAGGACCATTACCACCGGAACCCCGATCATCATCCAGCGGAAAAAACTGATGTCCACGCCGACTAATGTGCGGATGAAGCCCAGCCCGATCACGTTGGGCGGGGTGCCGACCGGTGTGGTCAACCCTCCAACCGAGGCGGCGAACGAAGTCATCAGCATGAGCCCGGTCGCGTAGCGAGGATGGATGGCGCTCCCCGCTCCTGGTGAGCGTAATGCCGCCAGAATGGAAAGCGCGATCCCGAACATCATCGCGGTCGTCGCGGTGTTCGAGATCCAGGCCGAGATCATCGTGGTCACCGCGCCGAACGCGAGGAGGATGCGGCCCGGTCGCGCCCCTACCCAGGGAAGCGACAGGACGGCATATGCGAGCCGCCGGTCAAGTCCATGCAGGAAGATGGCGCGCGCCAGGATGAACGCTCCAATGAAGAGGAACATGAGGGGATCGGCGAATGGGGCGAACACCTCCTTCGCCTGCGCCACTTGGAGCATCACACAGGCTGCGGCACCGAGCAGTGCTGTGACGGGAAGGGGCAGCGCCTCGGTCACCCAGAGCACGACCACGACGCCCAGCACCGCAGCCAGCCGGTGTGCTGCCGGCGAGAGTCCGGGCATCGGGGAGGCGAGAACTAGGATGAAGACGATCAGCGCGAGAACGGCCCCGATGCGCTGGCGCACTCAGGGCACCGCTTGCGTAGAGTTCGTGCTGGTAGGCATGGTGGGGATTAAACCTAGCTTTGCAATCCCGGCTGTCACCCCGAGCGGAGCGAGCGGGCCAGCCCTCATGCAGCAGGCCAAACCGGTTATCATTGTTGGATCGGGGGCGTAGCTCAGTTGGTAGAGCAAGGGACTTTTAATCCCTAGGTCGTGGGTTCGAGTCCCACCGCCCTCATTCCTCAAGTCTCCAACCGGGACTGAAGTCGGTTCAGTTGGAAGCCGTGGCGCCCTTAGTGGCACGTCCCGGTGCCCGAGTCCAAGACTCTGCCCGCCGTCGAGATGAAATCCCACCGGTAGGATCCCTCCGACAGTGTGAGCTTTAAGACTCCCCACGTCATCGCCCGACTCTCGAGGTTCGGCGCGGACCTCGGGAAGTTGGCCAGCTGGGCCCCGCCGGTCCCGACCACAAATTGGCGTACTCCGGCCCCGGTGCGATGACCGTCAGCGTCCATCGGGGCAAATCGCTGATAGTTGTGGTCGTGGCCCGTCAGAACCAGTTCGGCACCGGCACGATAGAGGGCCTTGAAGGCACCGTACATCTGGGTGCTCGGGCCCATAGTGCCAGCGGAATAGAGCGGTTTGTGCCAGTACGCCAGCACGCACGCTGCAGGGTGATTCGTCAGATGCTCCTTGAGCCACGCAAGTTGGCTGACCAGGTTCATCTCCGAGTTGAGGCTGTAGATCCGCCAGCCGCCGAGCACGTAGGTGTAGTACCCTCGGCAGCAGGGGCCCGCGAGCGCGCCAAAATAGCCGAAGTACCCTGCGGCTCCGCGGGTTTCATAGTCGTGATTCCCCGGTGAAGGTCGGGTGCGGGACCGGAACTGTCCCCAGCTGGGATGGTAGCAGTTTCTGTATTGATCGGGCGTGCCATCGGGGTAGGTAAGGTCGCCTGCGGTGAAGACGGTGCCGCTGATTTTCTTGATGAGTTCCGCCGTTGCCTCGTCGTGATAATAAGGAGAAGCACATCCGGCGATGTCGCCGGCCCCAACGAAGGTGACGGTGGGCGCGGCGGATTGGATGAACAGGGAGGATGGTTTAGTAGGGGCGGTCTCGTCGGCGCACGCAGTGAGGATCAGGCCTAGCGCGAAGGCCAGCAAGCGGTTTCTGAGCGTCGTCATTATGGGCGAGCCTCATGGGTGAACACTCGTTTTCAGGGGGAGAATCGTGTCCAGTGACACCAGTCCTGTTGCTGGGTCGGAAGTGAGATCGCGGATGGGCGAAGGGCTCCCTTCGCCGATCGCGAAGAGAGCCCTGTCGTAGCCGAACATCGGGAGGACGGAGCAGCGCTATCAGCTGCCGGCGAGCTTCAAGTAGAGCAGCTGGCCGCCCTCCGCCGAGACATTCACGGTATTGGCGCCGTTCTTGAACGAGAAGGGAAGGCTGTGCGCCTGGACGTCGAACAACCAGGTCCCGGCGCCCAGCCAATCGGACGCGTCGATGATGCCGCTGGACTCCCAGCAGGTTCCGCTGGGTTCGTTGCAGGCCGGGGTATTGAGTAGCCTTACGACCACTTTGGCCGCGCCCAAGCTACCGTCCGATTGCAGTTTGAAGTTGTATATCCGAGGAGAACGGGTGAATCCTGAGTACGCCGGATCTTCCTGCACCATGAGACTGTTGGTGCTGAGCGCGATGTTGTCCGGCGAAGCCCACCCGCTGCTCGCTCCATTGGAGCGGGCCAGCAGCACCAGCCGAGCCTGGGTGGTGGGATCGTTGGGATTGAGCTTCAGTCGATAGATGGAGCCCGCGAGATCGCAGGTCGCGCCGCCGCAAAGACCGCCGGCATTGCCCGTATCCACGAAGTAAATCGCCGGCCTCGGACCCACGTTGCCTCCGCGAGCGTAATCGAGGTCCTCCAGCCGCACGAATTTGAACGCACCCAGCGCATTGACCTTGGTCTGCAGCTCGCTGGCCGAGTAGGTCTCCGGGTGGGGGATTTCGATGAATCTCCCGGTGATGGGGTCTCCGACATGGAGCTGGCCGACGTTGGCGGCCTGATTCGAGGCAAAGACATAGAGCTTGCCGTTGCCGCTGAATACGCCCCCACTGTTGCCGGCGACGTACATGTAAAGCTCGGATTGGAGGGCTCCGCTGGCATCGGGACTGGTATCATCGGTGCCGAACAGCACCGACCTTGTCCCAAACCCGGGCACGGCGATGTAGTTCTCGTGGGCCAGGCGTCCCAGCCAGGGCAGCCTGCGAACCTCGTTACCATTGACCGCGAGCTGAATACCTTCCCCGCTCCCGCTGGACGGGTTCGACGCATCCCCACTGGTAGACTCCTCACCGGTGAAGAACCATCCGCCAAACCCCTGGTCTGCACCGACCCAGGTCGCGGAGCACAGTCGCTGAAACAGGGCGCCGGGGGTCTTGCCATCGATCTCATATTGTCCCCGGACTACTCCGAGTGACTGAGGGTCGAGCACCAGACGGGAGACCCTCGCGTACTTGAAGCGCTCATCCACCCCAGTGGAGGTGAGCTCGTGATTGGCAAAAACCACGAGGCCACCCTCGCTGGCGAACGCTCCTAGACCATCCGGTATCGGTGCCCACACCCGCTGCTCCCGGTCCGGATTCGATTGCTGTCCCGGAAGCGGATCGCCCACCGTGATGATCGGCTTTAGCGTGGCCCCGTTTACCCCTATGGCCTGGGCCGGCTGGCTGGTCAGCACGCCGGCGGCGAGATCGGGGGAGGCAATATCGGGAGGGGAGGGTGGTTCGACGGTCCGGTCACAGGCGAGCAGGGCGGACGCTACCACCACCGCTACAAGGCGCTCGAGCACGCGCATGAGTCTGCTCCAGATTGGGGGGTGCGGAGGGTGAAACGAGAGTCGAATCTGACTGGCCCACATCACCTGCTGATCGAGAGCAGGTCTACGGGAGGTCTTGATCGTGCAATGAGTCTGTCACGGAAGGCGGGTTCGGCCTTGCACATTGCCCCATCTCTGGCACCGGCCGCTGACCCAGTCTGGGGTTCGAGGAGATGGTGCCTTGGCCCTGCGTTCTATCTGATTGCCAAGCAATTCATTGCCAGCACGACTGCAGCCGTTAGCAGTTCCCGCCACATTTACACGATCCTTGCTCTACTTCCTCCCTTCGCCAGCGAGGTGATCCCAAGGCTTTTGGAGGATGAGGACCATGACCACACCATTTTCAGGAATTCCGGATCCGGGGCTCCCCCGGTGGAGCAGAAGGAGCCTTCAGCGGAGGGCTCTGAGCGAGTCGCTCCAACGCGTGCGACGCGCAGTCCGGCAGTATTCCCCGGATCTGGGGCGGTACTCCAAGGATCTGGGGCGGTATTCCCGGGATCTGTGGCAACGGGGGAAGCGCAATCCTCGCGTGCTCGCGCTCATCGGCGGGGCAGTCACACTGACTCTCGTCGGCGCGTACACACTGAACGCATCTGGCGTCGGCCCGTCGCTCTGTCCCGTGCCGCGCCAGGCGAGCTCCCCGTCTTCCAAGCCGCAGAAGCCCGCGCGGTTTGCCGTGCTCATGGATCCGGTCGCCCATCCTGTCGCTGGATCCGAGTTGGAGATCTACTACGATGTGTGTGGACTGCCTTCCGGAACGCCATATCTCGGCCGAGTTGAGTTGATTCAACAGCGGAGCGGGGGAAAGAAAGGCTCAGCCAAGCCGAAGTCGCTGGCGTTTACCTTCCAGGATAAGGCTGATGGCCTCGGGACTCGGCGGCGGGAGGAGTTCGAGCTCGGCTCGGCCGTACCGGGCGCCTACACCGTAGAGCTTTCCGTGGTCGATAGTCAGGGACGCGAACGCAAGAAGTTGCAAAAGATTCGTCTGAAGCCTCGCTAACAAACCGCTCAAATGTCTCGATCGCGCTCCCGACCTAGGAGGCGTGACATTCTGCCCTGACTTGCTTGTACTCGCCGGGGGGTTACGTTCGGCAGATTGACTGCGTCCTATCCCCTGAACGAGGCAACGTCATGAGTACCGTTACCACCGCCAAGCGGCAGGTCCTCACCAATCGGCGGGATGCCCCCCTCCAGACGCCGACCGACCTGACCCCCGCTGCGACCAAAGAAATCTCCGGAGCCTTGAACGCCATCCTGGCGGACGTGTTCGCCCTGTACCTCAAAACCAAGAACTTCCACTGGCACATGAGCGGGCCGCACTTCCGCGATTACCACCTGTTGCTGGATGAGCATGCCGATCAGCTGTACGCTATGACCGATCCCATCGCCGAGCGGGTAAGAAAGATCGGCGGTCTCACTCTCCGATCGATCAGTCACATCGGGAAGCTGCAGCGCATACAGGACAACAATGCCGAGTTCGTGGAGCCGTCCGACATGCTGGCGGAGCTGCGAGAGGACAACAAGACGCTGGCTGCGAGCCTCCGCGAGACCCACAATGTCTGCGAGGAACACCGCGATCTGGCGACCGCCAGCTTGATCGAAGTGTGGATCGATGAGACCGAGCGGCGCACCTGGTTCCTGTATGAGTCGAGCCGTCGGGCAGATTCCTCCGGCCACTGAGGCGGTCGGGGCCGCAGCTTCAGAAAGCTCGCCATGAGGAAGAAGCGGACAGCGTTGCGCCGCGCGGCTAAATACGTCGGCGAGGGCGCAGGGGCTGCAACCCTCCTGAGCCTGGCCTATATCGGAGCAACCTGGGCCAGGTACGGAAAGGCTCCGCGCAATGGCCCGCGCAATTCGCTGCTCGATCACTTCATGCCCGCGTACGAAGTCCGCGAGGTCCACGAGACCGAGGTTGCCGCGCCGGCAGAGGTGACGTACTCCGCTGCCCACGATCTGGACCTGCGACGGTCGACTGTGATCCAAGCGATCTTCCGCGGCCGGGAGCTGTTAATGCGATCGGCGCCCACCCGGCGCGAGGCTCAGCCTACCTTTTTATCCGAAGTGCAGGCTCTGGGCTGGCGAGTGCTGGCGGAGAATCCTGGACGTGAACTCGTGATCGGTGCGGTGACCCAGCCGTGGAAATCAAACGTCGAGTTCCGTGGACTCGAACCCGACGAGTTTGTTGCCTTCAACGATCCTGGTTATGCCAAGATCGCGTGGACTATTGAGGTCGAGCCTGCGGGGGACCAGGCCTCGACGTTCCGTACGGAGACGAGAGTAGCCACGACCGACCCGAGGTCTCGCCGGCGCTTCCGGCGCTACTGGTCGGTCGTTTCCCTTGGCGTGGCCCTGATCAGATACGAGATCCTGAGACTCGTCAAGAGGGAGGCCTCCAGCCGCTTTACCTCGGAGCCTTCCGCGCCAGCTTGAACTCGAGCAGGATCACGAGTAGCGTCGCCGGGCGGCAGTCCAGCTCTCCTCAACCTGCTTCAGCGCTCGGCTCACTGAGTTATCGCGCCGCACCGGATCGAGGAGCGGATCCCGCTCGAACCAGGGATAGCAGGGGAATCCAGTCTCGCCCGCCTGGATGAGCCACCTCGCTGCCTCCTCGGGTTGACGCAACTGAGCGTACGCCGCTGCCAGGCTGTACGCCACATGATGATCCACATAGCCCTCCGGGCCGAGCACTGAGGCAATGAGCGCTTTCGCTTCCTCATTCTTCCCCCGGTGTGCGAGGAAGCTAGCCAACGCTGCGCGGGAGCGGTTCACGGCGGGAGCCGATGTCGTGTGGGTGAGAGAGTCCAGCATCACCATCGCTTTGGCCGAATCCCCATTGTAGAAATAGGCCTGACCCAGATAGGAGTCGGTGTACGCCCGGCTACCGCTTCGACGCGCCAGCTCGAGGTTCTTTATCGCCTCTGGATAGCGCCCCTCGAGAAATGCCACGACTCCCCGAGTCCGGAATTGTTCCACCTGATCCTGGGGCTCCACCCGAGTGGCCGCCCGGTCCTCTCGCTCGGCGAGATCGAATAGCCCGAGGTGATAGTACGCAGCCTCACGATAGTAGTGAGCGATATCGAGGTTGGGATTGAGGGCCAGCGCCCGCTCGCTCTCCTCCAGTGTCTCTTGCCAGTTGAAATCCGCCTTCCGGCTGACGGCTGCCTTCGCTAGATGGGCCTCAGCCAGATCGGGATCCAGGGTGATGGCGCGCGCTGCTTCCGCCTTGGCCCGCTCACCCCAGACCTTCACCTCAGGACCCGACGCGAAGCGCAGGTGCATATCCGCGCTTGCCATGGCAAGTCCGGCCTGGGCTAACGCGTAATTCGAATCCAGCGAGAGTGCCTGCTTGAACGATTGAAGCGCCGCCTTGGTGTCCTCTTCCGTGATGCGAGCCAAGTGGGACCGACCCTTGAGATACCATTCATAGGCGGTCGGGTTCGCCGTATAGCGGCGGTACAATCGTTCATGCTCGTTGGCGCTCAGCCGCACCGAGAGGCTCGTGCTTATTCTTTCAGCCACCGAATCCTGCAGGGTGAGTAGGTCCTTCCGTGCCAGATCGTAGGCGGTGCCCCACACCGGCGTGCCGTCGCCGGCGCGCACCAGCTGTACGCTCACCCGAAGCCGGTCCGCCGCGGCCTGCACCGTTCCGGTCACCAGATACCCGACCGAGAGCTCCCGGCCTACTTGGCGGGCATCGGTATCCTTCCCAGCATAGCGGAGCACTGCGCTGGTAGGTCGGAGCCTCATCTGCTGGACCCCCGCCAGCCGCGTAATGATGGCATCCGGTATACCGATCGCTAAAAGGCTCGAATCGGCAGCCGCGCCAAAGGTCCGGAACGGGAGAACTGCAAGTGGGATCGGACCCGCGGTGTTGGAGCTCGGCAGCCCGCGGGTCAGGTAATAGATGCCGCCGAGGAGTAGGAGGGCGGCGGCTCCGGCCTGGGGCAATCGAAACCGAGAACGGGTTCCTGGCCGGAGATCGGCCGGCTCCGATGCACTCGCCTGAAGTGTCTCGGCGAACTCCGCAGCGCTGGCAAAGCGGTCTGCGGGGATCCGGGCCAGCGCCCGGGAAAGCGCTCGCTCTACTCCTGGCGGAACGGAATCGCGCACTCGGCTGACGGCGGGCACCGGGTCGGTGACTCGTTTTGCGGCGATGGCCTGCGCGGTGGGGCCGGTGAAGGGGGGCTCGCCGGCAAGCATCTCATAGAGCACGCAACCTAGGGCATAGATGTCGGTCCGGCCATCGAGGTTGCGTTCACCGGACGCCTGCTCCGGACTCATGTACGCGGGGGTGCCAACGATCATCCCGGTCTCCGTCAGTCGGTCCATCGAGCTCTTCCCGATACTACTGGCGATCCCAAAATCGGTGACCAGAGCGTGACCTTGCTCCGTGAGCAGGATGTTCTCCGGTTTGATGTCCCGGTGTACGATGCCGTGGCCATGGGCCGAGGCGAGCGCATCGGCGACCTCACGAGCCAGCTGGATTGCCTGGTGGAGCGGCAACTGCCGCTCGCGCTCGAGTCGAGTCCGGAGTGACTCTCCCTCGATGTAGGGCATGGTGAACCAGAGCATCGGACCGGAGCCACCAGAGTCCAGAACCGTGAGGATGTGGGGGTGTTGCAGGCGCGCCGCTACCTGAATCTCCCGTTGGAACCGCTCGGGGCCGAGCGCCAGCGCCAGGTCGGGTCGCAGCAGCTTGAGCGCGACCCGCCGGCCGTGCCTCAGGTCGCGGGCCAGATACACCATCGCCATCCCGCCGCGGCCGAGCTCCCGCTCGATCTCGTAGGCAACGCCGACAGTTGATTGAAGCTGTTGCAGCAGATCTACCATCGAGGACCCCGGCCGAGAATCCTAACCATCTAAACTGACACCAAACTCAGCTTTCTGCATCGCGACCCAATCGTTACATAACGTGCTGGCCCTTGTCCTACCCAAGCCGTACTATTATTTGGCCATTCAATAACGTCGCCCCAGCGCGGTGATGGAGCGGCTCGGTCCAGTTTTTCTCAGGGAGTTGTCGTGGCGATCAGTGGATCGGTGGAGCTGCACCGCGAGCCCAAATGGCATCGCCGGCCGGATGTCCGTCGGGGCGAGATCCTCGACAGCGCCGCGCTCGCCTTCGGGCAGAACGGTTACAAGCGCACCACCCTGGCGGACGTAGCCGCCCGCGCCGGCGTCTCGGCCGGCACCATCTGCCACTACTTCGGCTCCAAGGCGGCGCTGTTCGAGGAAGTCATCGCCGAGCGCTTGATGCCGTCCATCGAGATCGAAGAGGCCACCCTCGCGAAAGATCGGGGACCGGCGTGGGATATCCTGGAGCAGCTGCTGCGAAGGTTTTGGGAGCGTGCCTGGCAACCGGGAACCCTCGACTTGCTGCAGGTGGTGAAGGTAGAGCGTGCCGAATTTCCCGAATCGGGGCGCTTGCTCTGCCAGCAACTCGGCGACCGCTGGCGGGGATTGTACGGCGCGCTCCTGCGGGCCGGCATGAAGAGCGGCGAGTTCCGGCCGATGGATGTGAACGTGATGGCGCGGACGATCAGCTACGCCGTGCTCGGTGTCGCCGAGAAGGTCTCGACCTTTCGGCCCTATGATCAGCAAATGCCCGAGCGAGAAGTGATGTGGCAGGCGGTGCGGGACATGGTGAGTGGGTTCGTGCTGGCGAAGCCGCCTCGAGCGACGAAACAAGGAGAAGTGAAGTGAGGCCGATGAATACTGCGCGCCCCCGCGCGCTCGGGATATTCGTTGCCGCGGCCGCGCTGTCGGTGGCCGCCGGTTGTAAGAAGAACGCCCCTCCGCCTGCTCCCCCTCCGCCCGAAGTTGCTGTGGTGCAAGTGGAGCCGGGACGGCTACCGACCGCATTCGACATTACCGGCGAAGTGCAGCCGTACCGCAGGGTGGAGGTTCGGGCTCGGGTCGATGGCGTGATCGAGTCACGCCCCTTCACCGAAGGCAGCGTGGTGAAGCCGGGCCAGGTGCTCTATCGGCTCGACCGCGTGACCTCCGGAGCGCAGTACCGGACCGCCCAGGCGCGCGCGGAGAACGCCAAGCGCACCCTGCAGCGACTGCAGCCGCTGCTCAAGGAAAACGCGGTGGCCCAACAGGACGTGGACAACGCCGAAGCGGAGGCGCGTGCCGCCGAGGGTGAGTTGGACGAGGCCAGGAAGAACCTGAACGATGCCGTCGTGCGCGCCGGCATCGAGGGCCGAGTAGGCCGCACCAATCTCGAGGTGGGCGCCAGGGTCACCGGCTCCGATGACCTGCTCACCACGATTGATGTGCTGGACCCGACCTACGTGAGCTTCCGGCCGTCTGCCCAACAACTCCTCGCCTGGAAGCAGGATCCGGAAGCGAACAAGCTGATCCAGCCCGGCAGCTCGCTGTCGGTGCAGGTGACGTTGCCCGACGGCACCACGCTACCTCGTACCGGGAAGCTCGACTTCGTGGCGCCCTCGATCGATGCCGAAACCGGTACTCAGGAGTTCCGGGCGCTCTTTAAGAACGCCGACCACCTCCTGGTGCCAGGCCAGTTCGTACGGGTGCGGCTCAGCGGATTCACTCAGGACAGTGCGCTCGCTATTCCGCAGCGTGCTGTGCAGCAGGCGCTGGGACGTCAGTTCGTTCTGGTCGTGGGGAAGGGTGATACGGTCGTCTCCCGCGACGTGCAGCCCGGCCTCTGGAGCGGCAATCTCTGGATCATCGACAAAGGGCTGAGCCCGGGTGACCGGGTGGTGGTAGACGGAGTGCAGAAGGCGGCTCCCGGTCGCCCGGTCCGTGCGGTTGCGCTGGCGGACAGCGCCGTTGCCGGTCCGGAGGAGACGGCAGCTGTGGGTGGGACAGCGGGAGCGACATCAGGTGCAACCGGAGACGGCGCGAGCGGAGCCTCAACTGGAGCACCTGCGGGAGCAAACTCCAGACCAACGCCAGGAACGACAAAATGACCGCTACTAGAGAACCCCCTCGCACTGAAGCCGACGACCAGGTCCACTACTTCTTCATTAAGCGGCCGGTCTTAGCGATCGTCATCAGCCTTATCATCACGCTCCTCGGCGTGTTCGCCATTCGCCTGCTCCCGATCTCGCGCTATCCCCAGATCACTCCGCCGGCGGTGCAGGTCCAGGCCACCTTCCCCGGTGCGACCGCGGAAGATGTCGCCGAGGCCGTCGCGGCGCCGATCGAGGCGCAGCTCTCCGGGCTTCAGGGATTGCTCTACTACTCCTCGGCCAATGCCAGCGACGGCACGATGAGCCTTCAGATCTACTTCGACGTCAACCGAAGCCAGGATCTCGCCGCCGTCGACGTGCAGAACGCGGTGAAGCTGGCCGAGCCCCAGCTGCCCGACGCGGTGCGCCAGAACGGGATCACCATCCTTAAGGCGAACACCGACATCCTCGGCGTCGTCGCGCTCACCTCCGATGATCCCCGGTACGACGCCGCGTTCCTCGTCAACTACATGAAGTTGTACGTAGAGGACGAGATCAAGCGCACGCCGGGCATCGGCAACGCGTTGGTCTTTGGTGGTCTCGAGTTCTCCATGCTGATTCAGCTCGATCCCGACCGGATGGCGCAGCTCGGGATCACCACCGGCGATGTCGCCGACGCGGTCAGGGAGCAGAATGCCACCAGCCCGGCTGGTCGTCTGGGCCGGGAGCCGGCTCCTCCCGGCACCGAGCTCACTCTGCCGGTCACCACGCTCGGACGTCTCAAGACCCCCGATCAGTTCGCCGACATCGTGGTTCGGGCCAAGCAGGACGGCTCGATCGTCCGGATCCGCGACATCGGCAAGGTAGTGCTCGGCTCCCGGAGCTACGACCTCGCCGGACGGCTGAACGGGACGCCGGTTGCGCCGATGCTCCTTTATCTGCGTCCAGGAGCCAACGCACTGGCGGCCAAGGAGGCGGTGGTCAAGCGCATGGGCGAGCTGTCCCACAGCTTTCCCAAAGGCGTCCATTACAAGGTTCCGTTCGACACCACGCCGTTCGTGACCGCCTCCATTCACGAGGTGGTCGTGACGCTCCTGATCGCGATGGCGCTGGTGACGCTGGTGGTGTTCCTGTTCCTGCAGAGCTGGCGGGCCACCCTGGTTCCAATGCTCGCCGTCCCGGTCAGCGTCATCGGGACCTTCCTGGGACTGCTCCTGCTCGGCTTTACCATCAACGTGCTCACCCTGTTCGCTTTGGTGCTGGCGATCGGCATCGTGGTGGACGACGCCATCGTGGTCATCGAGAACACCGAACGGATCATGGCCATCGACTGCGTGCCGGCGCGCCAGGCCGCCGACCGCGCCATCCGCCAGGTCGCCGGCGCGCTGATCGCGATCGTGCTCGCGCTTTGTGCCGTGTTCGTCCCGGTCGCGTTCCTGGGCGGTGTGACCGGGGAGATGTTCAGGCAGTTCGCGGTGACGCTGGTGATTGCGGTGCTGCTCTCGGGCCTAGTGGCGTTGACGCTCACTCCGGCTTTGTGTGCCATGCTCCTGAAGGGATGCAACGAGGACAACACCACCGGATTCTTCGGTCTCTTCAACCGCAAGTTCCACAGCCTCACCGACCGGTATGTCGTTGCCGTCGGCCGGGTCCTGGGGCGGCCGCGGATCTGGCTCGCGGCGTTCCTGGTCATGGTGGTGGCGGCGTTCGCACTGTGGAAGCGAGTGCCGACTGCATTCATCCCGACCGAGGACAAGGGTTATTTCGCCATCGCCATGCAGCTGCCCGACGCGTCGTCGCTCCAGCGGACCAAGGCGGTCATTCAGCGGGTCGAAGGCTTCCTGCATGAGGAACCGGCGGTGGTGAACGTGGTCGCGTTTGCCGGGCTGGATGTGCTCACCCGGACCAATCAGACCAACAGCGCTACCATCTTCATCCTGCTCAAGCCATGGGACGAGCGGGGCAAGGACGAGTCGATCGACGCCATTACCAAGCGGATCAACGGCAAGCTGTTCGGGATGAAGGACGCGGTCGGCTTCGCCTTCAACCTCCCCGAGATTCCGGGACTGGGCTCCACCTCGGGTGTGGAGGTCAACCTGCAGAATCGCTCCGGCAAGGACGTCCGTGATTTCGCGCAAAATGTTCAGGCATTCCAGGCGGCGGTGAATCAATTGCCGGCGGTGCAGGCGATGACCACGACCTTCCGGGCCAACGTGCCCCAGGTCTATCTGGACGTGGACCGGGCAACTGCCAAGTCCCGCGGAGTGGACCTGACCGAGCTGTTCAGCACCCTGCAGACGTTCCTGTCCACGCTCTACATCAACGACTTCAACCTGTACGGGCGTACCTATCGGGTGCAGGCCGAGGCGCAGCCGCAGTTCCGCCGGACGCCAGAGGACATCGGACGGCTTTATGTGCGGGGCCGGAACGACGAAATGATTCCGGTGTCCGCACTGGTCCGGATCGAATTCAGGAGCGGACCCACCCAGCTGCTCCGGTTCAACGGCTTCGGCTCCGCGCTCTTCACCGGCACTCCCAAGCAGGGGCGGAGCTCCGGCGAAGTGATGAAGGAGATCGATCAGCTCGTGGCCGAGCAGTTCGAGCCGCAGGGAGTCGGGATCGGCTACTCAGGCCAGTCGTTCCAGGAGCGAGCCGCCTCCGGCCAGGCAGGGCTGGTCTTCGGCCTCGGGCTGGTCATCGTCTTCCTGGTGCTGGCGGCCCAATACGAGAGCTGGTCGATTCCCTTCGCCGTGATCTTCGGCGTGCCCTTCGGCGCACTGGGCGCGCTGCTTGGCATCTGGATACGAGGACTTCCCAGCGACATCTACTTCCAGGTCGGGCTCATCACCGTAGTGGGACTCGCGGCTAAGAACGCGATCCTGATCGTCGAGTTTGCCAATGAGATCAGGAGTCGGGGCACGAGCCTGCGGGCAGCGGCGATGGAGGCGGCGCGGGAGCGGTTCCGTCCGATTCTCATGACCTCGTTCGCTTTCATCCTGGGCGTGTCGCCGCTGGTGATCGCGAGCGGCGCCGGGGCCGGCAGCCGGCACTCGCTCGGCACCGGGGTCTTCTTCGGTATGCTGTTCGCGACCACGATCGGCATCTTCTTCATCCCGCTCTTCTTCTCGACTATCCGGGGACTGGCGGAGCGCGGCTTCTCCCGCGGGTTGGCGGGTGCGCGCGAACCACTCCCCACGCCAGCCTCACCGGAGGCGAAATGATTCGCCAATACCCGGCACTTGTGGTCCTGGCTTCGCTGACGGCCGGTTGCGCCGTCGGGCCCAGCTACCATCCCGAGCAAGTAGTCCCGGAGAAGACCCAGGTTGGGACCGCCGGTTCCAGCGCTGCGGCGAGGCAGTTCTTCGACTCGCTGGCTGCGGCCCGGGACAGCGATACGGTCGCTGTCAAAGCCAGACAGGCACCCCAGGAGCTGCTCCCCGATTCCATGCTGAACCTCGAGTGGATCGACATCTTCCGCGATTCCACTCTGTTAGGCCTGGTGAGGACGGCGTTGGTCCAGAACCGCGACCTCCAGACCGCGGTCAGCCGGATTCGTGAGTTCCGGGCCGATGTCGGCATCGCGAAAGCGCCGCTCTTTCCCGAGCTCAGTGCCAACGGGAGCGTGAGCACCAACCAGGTAGCGATTGGCTCGTTTCCTCCCGCCCAGTTCGACGCCTGGCGGGTGACGGCGGATGTCGCCTGGGAACTGGACTTCTGGGGGAAGTTCCGCCGGGGCGTTGAGGCGGCCAAGGCGGATCTCGCATCCGAGGAAGCCGGCCGGCGCGCGGTGGTGCTGTCGCTGGTGAGCGACGTGGCACTGTCCTATCTGTCGCTGGTGGAGCTGGACCAGGAGCAGGCCCTCTCGGAAGAGACGCTGGCCTCCAGGCAGGCGACGCTGGAGCTGGCGCGGCGGAGATTTCGACAGGGACTGACGTCGGAGCTGGACGTGCGGCAGTTCGAGGCCCAGGTCGCGGTGCCGGCGGCGGCGTTGGCCCGGACTGAACGGCTGCGCGCTGAGCAGGAGCACGCGCTGAGCCTATTGTTGGGACAGCCTCCGGTAGCGATATCGCGACGCGGCAGTCTTTCCGGGGTGGTGAACGCGCTGCGGGTGCCCGACTCGCTTCCCGCCTCTCTGCTCAGCCGGCGACCTGACGTTCAGGCAGCGGAGCGCGCATATGCCGCAGCAACGGCACGAATCGGCGTCGCCCAGGCCGCCCGATTACCGGCAATCTCGATCACCGGCTACTATGGGACCCAGGTGGCCAAGGCAAGTCAGTTGTTCCTATCGAATGGTGAGGTCTATCAGGCGCTCGCCGGCATCTCGCTCCCGCTCTTCACCGGCGGGAGACTAATTAATGAAACCCGAGCTGCGCGAGCCCGGGCGGATCAGGCTCGGTTGCAATACGAGCAGAGCGTACTGATCGCGCTTCGCGAAGCGAGCGACGCATTGGCGGGAGTCCGGACCACGCGAGACCAGGTAGCGGCGCAGGAGACCCAGACCCAAGCGCTCCGGCGGGGGCTGCAGCTGGCCGAGCTGAGATACCGGACCGGTATTGCGAACTACCTTGAGGTGCTGGACGCGCAGCGGAGCCTCTTCACCGCCGAGCTGGCGCTGAGCCAGGCCCAGCTGGAGCAGCTATCAGCTGCGGTGCAGCTGTATCGCGCCCTCGGTGGCAGCTGGCCGGGGGAGGTGGGGGGGAAGATGTGAGAGGTGAGAGGACGCCACCGCGTACCGCGACCCCAGAAGGGCCTTGCGGGAGATAAGCTACCGGCGGTCCCGGGTCACGAAAGGGGAAAATGGGTCGATTTTGGTCGCAGATGCGACATTTCACCGGGAAATCTGTCGCAAACGGAGTTCGTCGACCGCTCTTAGCCATTCGCCGGGCTGATCCAACGAAAGGAAGTGGCCGGCGTCCTTGACGGTGCGGAGTTGGCTCCGCGGAATGTCGCGCGCATCTGCTTCCCGTTCCGCCGGACGGCTCCAATCGCGCTCTCCATAGAGGACCAGGACTGACTGGTCGATCGCCCCGTACTCCCGCCGGGCATCCTCCCATCCTCTCGAATGGTCCATCAGCGACATAAATGCCTGGTAGTGGCCCGGCCGGTTGCCTACCTGGACCATCTCCCGCATCAGGGCTTGAGGCATCGACTCCTTGTGGCTGAGTCCGCCCTGAAAGATCGGGCGTTGAACCAGCGAGGACCGGAGGCGCATGAAGGTGGCGCCAACCACTGGGATCCTGCCCAATGCCAGCAGCACCGCGGCCACTGGGGAGCTTCGGGCGAGGCCTCGCCCGCCGGCATAATCATACGGATTGACCGCGACGACTCCGCGCACTCTCGAATTGTGCCGGGCTGCGAGCCGCAGCGCGATCGTCCCACCGATCGACTCCCCGGCCAGGATCGCGTCGTCGAGCTGGAGGGCTTCGAGAAATTGGGCGACCGATGCGGTGAAGAAGTCGGCGGTGTAGTCCGCCGGTGGGATGTCGGAGTATCCATGCCCCGGGTAGTCCAGCGCGTACACGCGGTACCGTTTCGCCAACTCGGGAAAGACCTTCTGGAACATGTCGAGCTGGGTGCGAAGGGTATGCAGCAGCACCACCACTGGGCCGCTTCCGGCCACGATATAGCGGAGTCTCACGCCTCCGGCGTTGACATAGCGGATCGGGACGTCGGGTGCCCAGGAGAGCCGGTCCGGTGGGTTGGGTCGCGATCGCATGCGCTCCACCAGGTATGAGAGCAACACCGTCGCCAGCAGCAGAGCCCCGATCCACACGATGACCAGCATCTCTCTCTCCTGGTAAGGGAATCTTCTAGGGGAACCCCGCGTTATAAGTCCTGGTTCCCGCCCGCGCGGAGCTGGGACGCGGCCAGCTGCCACGGAGTGCGATCGACCGATGAGGAGGAAGGATGCGGAAGCCGAAGCGACTAAAGATTGTGCCGCCGGGGCCGAGACTTTGACTGCAGCGGCAATATTCGACGTGGCCCGGAACCGTTCCCGCAAAGGTCTGCAGTGATTCCCGAGAAACAACGCGAAGTGGAGAGCCGCCCGGTGGCGGCGACGAAGACGAGCCCGGGCTGGGCCCGGGAGGCACGCCTCAGAGCCCAGTATGCAGCAGACTACCCTGGGATTACACCTGCAGTCTGGATACCGGTAACCGAGCTTTCAGCCAAGCTGATCGAGCGGGTACACGCCGCTCGGCGGGAGGGCCGGCACACCCGGACCTTCGATCCGACCCACTTCGAGTTCCGGGGTGGGAGCAGCGGCCCGCGGCCACGCGCGGCCCGGACCAGGAGTACGGACCCGAAGTTGTAAATCAGCGGGGCAGCGGGGAAGCGGGGAGGCGGGGAAGGAAAGCTGCAGTCCCCAAGAGTGCCATCGCACGCCTTAGCATTTGGTACGTTCACTGCGCTGCCCCGCTGCCCCGCTGCCCCGCTGCCCCGCTGCCCCGCTGCCCCGCTGCCCCGCTGCCCCGCTCACCCGCCCGGCACGTGGTGTTCATGCCGCTGATACGCGAGAAATTCATGCACCGCGGCGACTGCGGCGGCATTGTGCGTCGTGATGCGGACCTCGCCACCTCCGGGCAGTGGCGCGAACTGGTAGCGAATGGCCGACCGTTGCGCCCGCATGGTCGCAGTGCCCGGAACGCTGTCGGCGTGGACGAAGCCAGGTACGCTGAAGTCTCCCTGAGAAAACGCCGCGGCGATCTTCTGCAGGTGCTCGCGGATCGTCCGGACGCCGGCGGTATCGCTGGAATCGCGCTGGAGCTCGATCCGGCCGCCATCAGGCAGATCGTCAAACCGGTGCGCTGAGGAGTACTGGTCGACGCCCATGGCCACCTTGCCGCGGGCTTGCAGTTGGGCGAATCCGCTGTCGGCGGTAGCAGGTGCGCGGTGGTCCCGGGAGCGACAAGCCAGCACACCGCTTGAGACCAGCAGCAGCACGATTGCTGCCAACATGAGGCGAACTCTCGGCACCGACGCTCCTCTCGTTTCTCACCTCACTCTTACTGCATCCCATCCAGCATCCACACGTCCCCGGTGCGCGGGGCTGCTCGATCGAACAGAACCCACTTCCCATCGGGTGACCAGACCGGATAATCGATCCTCACATCGGGATCGTGAAACTCGAACACCTTGTACGGCGGCGTTCCGTCGAGAGGGTGCACCCAGAGGGCCTTATGACCCCGCACATCGAGGATCAGCTTCCCGCTCGGCGAGAACGACATGTGGGCGCCGCTCGCGATCTCGGGAAGCTTGACTGGTGCACCACCGGCGATCGGCACCGCCAGGACTTGGGTCTGCACCCCGCGCTCTGACCGGAACACAATGGACTTTCCATCGGCGGTCCACCGCAGGAAGTGCCCGCCGGCCGCACCGTCGTAAATCCGCCGTTGGTTCGTGCCATCCGCATTCATCAGCCAGACTTCGGACCGGCCACTCCGGTCGGAGAGGAACGCGATCAGCCGGCCGTCCGGCGAGAAGAACGGATTGTTGTCGGTGCCCGGGTCCTTGGTAAGGCGGTTCAGTGTGCCGTCGCTGACTCGGGCTGCCCAGATATCGGGATTACCGGAACGTGCCGAGAAGAACACGATGGTGTGCCCATCGGGCGACCAGCTGGGCTGGTAGTCACCGCCAGGGCCGCTGGTGAGCTGGCGTTCGGAGCCATCGGCCAGCGAACGCAGCCAGAGATTCATGTCGCCCCGGCGATCGCTGTTGAAGGCGACGGTGCGCCCGTCCGGTGACCAGGCGCCCCGGCTCTGCACCCGAGTGGTCACCACCACCGGCTGAGGATCCCCGGTCACTCGTCCGGTTCCGGATGAGACGGGAAGCCGCCAGATGTCGGAGTTTATTCCGCGGATCGCGAAGGCCAGCCGGCGTCCATCGGGTGAGGGTGCGGGCTGCACGTCATCGCCGGCTCCAGTGGTGAGCTGCTCAGCGGGACCACTGCGCGTGCCGCTTGGCTCGACCGGCAGACGC
>JBKPAO010000009.1:0-73381 GCA_046726475.1 Gemmatimonadota bacterium
AACGATAGCACGCAGCCTCCAAGGATTGAGTCGGAATGAAGCCAACGGCCGCTCTACGCCCAGTGTGGGCTCCAGGTTTCGTCCGCCGGCAGCCGGCATCGATAAACTCGGAAGCACAGCAAAAGCTTGAACCACAGAGGACACAGAGGGCTCCCCTACACATAGAGCTCACGAAATCGCGTCGGCAACCATCACCAACTAAATGATTCTTTCACAATTTTTCATTCTGTGGGGTGGCTGCCATCGCGATGTAGATGCAGGTTGGTCCGAGGAGCCCTGTGTCCTTTGTGGTTCAAGCTTTTGCTGTGCTTCATTGGCTCGAGGAGCTTCGTTTCGCGCCAGGAGTCTCGCCGGGATGATACTCGCTTTCCGTATGCCCCTGGAGCTGGCCCGGATAGAAGTAGACGTCGCGGAGCTGGCCAGTGGCGTAACGCTCCGCCTGGTCGTTGAAGTGCGGCGACTCGGGATCTCCGCTCTCGCCACCCGGCGTCACCGCCTTCGCCCTGACACTGTCCTTCCCGAACTCCACCACCGCGACGAAGGTGTTCCCATACGTGCCGTACCGCCGCTTAGTGCCGGGATAGGTTTTCGCCCGGAAGGATGCGAGCGACCCCCACTGGGCCGAGGTAAACGGCACTGGCGTGCTCGGCGCCGAGTCGCTGAACGACTGCACGATGTCAGCGGTGAGCCGCTGGAATCGGTTGATCTCGCCCCACGGTGTCTTCCAGCTGCCGAACTCCTGGGTCAGACGGTCGCAGGCAACCAGCAGTGCCGCCAGCCGCTCCGCCGCTCGGGCGCGCGTAGTGATGTAATCGTACGTCGAGATGCCGGCTGAGCCCGCCTCACCCACCGCCATATTTGTGAGCGCCTCCCCCCAGTACACCGCGAGCGAGGTGGCGATCGAGCCTGCCGACCAGCGGTAGTCCCAGGTGCGCAGCGTGGCGATCGGCTCGGCGAGCCTGGTCTTCAAGGTGTCGCCTGGCAGCGAGTCGTACGCTGCCAGGAGCGGCGGTACCAGCTGGGCAAACGCCGTGAGATAGCTGTCGAACGCGGCGTCCCGGAGCCGATCCAACGTGAAACCCTTTCTGCCCTGCAGGACCCGGATGGCGTGAAGCCCACGAGGACTCTCCCCGGCGTTATCCATGTAGGCCGGAAACTTCCGCCTCAGCGGACTGTACCGACCCGCGGCTGAGTACGGCCAGTTGTTGACGTTTTGAATCCAGCCGTTCGGCGGATCAATGACATGGGGACTGTCCTCGATTTCGTGCACCCCGTGCCACTCGGTCCTGGAGTCGCTCCCATTCACCGGTTTGGTCCAGTCGAAGCTATCATCGCGCCGGGGGATAAACTGCGGGTGGAAGTAGGCGATATGGCCATCGGCATCGGCGTAGACGGTGTTGTTAGAGGAGTTCGCGTGCAGTTCCATCACCTTCCGGTACTCGGTGAGAGACCGCGCTTTGGTCCGGAGATACGACTGACTCAGCGCCTCGATCGGCTTCTGCATGAGGCGGACGCTGACCCATTTGCCATCCGCCGAGCGAACGATGGGCCCGTGGTGTGTCCGGTATACCGTGACGCTGATCGAGTCGATGCCAGTGGCCGTACGGTAGGGGACGGTGATCCGGCTGCTCCCGAGCGCCCGCTCCTTGCCCGCGTATCTATAGAAGAGCCGATGACCTCTCCGCACGACCGACTCCGCGTATTCGTCCACCGCGTCCGCGCCGGTCGAGGTATGCATCCAGCCGAGCCGATTGTTGAAGCCCTGATAGATGAAGAACTGTCCCCAAGTGGCGGCACCGTACGCGTTGAGCCCTTCGTCGCTCGTCATCTGCAATTCGGCACGGAAGAAGAACGTGGTGTGCGGGTTGATCAGGAGAAGCGCCCGATGGTTTGCCGTGTTCGACGGAGCGATCGCGAAGCCGTTCGAGCCCGACTTTAGCAGCGGCTCGCTGGAGTCGGCCGGCGCCGGCCGACCCGCGCTGTCGGCATAGAATGCCTGAAGCCCGCCGAGCGAGATGCCCTCGATATCGCCGCCGACGCTTCCCTCGGTAAAGGTCAGCGCCATCCACGGCTCGAACCGGGTGATGAGCCGCGGCTTCACCTCGGGATGGGTGTGGAGATAGTAGTTCAGTCCGTCGGCCCAGGCGTTCATGAGTCGTTTGACCCAAGCGGGGCTTTCCGCATACTTGGCCCGCATGCTGTCGGGATCGATGAACAGCTTCATCCGCAGGTCCTGCCAGATCGCCTTTTCTCCCTCCGCCTCGGCCAGGCGCCCCATCGAGTTCAGGTAGTTGGTCTCGATTCGGTTGAAGTCGTCCTCCGCCTGGGAGTAGATCATCCCGAAGACAGCATCGGCGTCGGTCTTTCCATGGATGTGGGCGATGCCCCAGTCGTCCCGCACAATGGTGACCGCCCGTGCCTCCCGCTCCCACCGAGCGACATCGGCTGCTTGCTGGGCTGGGCCTTGCACGGCTGCAAAGACCGATACAATGAGTTTCAGGAGAAGCATGGATATTGACTTCATTTCACCACAAAGGGTTTGGAGGGCACAAAGGTAACCGCCTCGGAGCATCACTGGCCTACGTCACCTCCGTGCCCTCTGTGGTAAACTGCCTCGGCGCCCAATGATCGCGGAAGCTCTATGCCCATCGCCCTGCCCTACCGGTTCGACACCAGCCCAGTCGTCAAGCTGATCCTGCGTGGGGTCTTGGGCCTCCTCGTGCTGGTGATCCTACCCGGGATCGGGTACTCGCTGCTCGTGTCGCACGATCTAACCGCGGCCGTAGTCCTCCTCGTCACCGGCGCGATCGTGTTGTACTTCGGCCGCATCTTCATCAAGAACCTCGAGGGCAGCTCCGGCACAATTACCGCCGACCACGTCGTGGTCGAGCCTGGCACCCTCTACGGCACTGCATTGCGTGGGTCTCGCGGCAAATTCCCCATTCAGCATTTCAGCGCGGTGCGGGTTCTGCGGATTCCCCCCTCAGGCGACATCCAGCAGGGTGCTCACGAGCGGGTGATACTGACCGGCAAGGCGGGGACCCCCGATATTCTCGTCGCCCGCACCTCCCAAGACGCCGGTCGGGTGCTTGGCCGAGACCTGTCATCGGCGCTCGGCTTGCCCTACGTGGAAGAAGTTGCCCCCTACTAAGGATCAGGTAGCTTCCCCACCTGAACACTGTGTTCTCGAACATGCCCAATCGGAATTCTGACTCAACCACGCGACCGCTATGGCACGCGCTTCTGGGACCGCTCCCGCCGAGTGCTGTGCCCACGCGGCAACCGGTCGCCTCGGCCGAGGTGCTCGCCGGCCCCACCGGATGGGCAGTGGCGGGATGGGAGCAATTGGTCCTGCACCTCTCGGCTGGGGACGCCGGCTTGCGCACCGTCCTGGTGGTGCTCGATGCCGACGGGGCGCTGCTGAGCGCCTCCGACGCCGTACTCTACCGTACTGCAGTGACTGAGGGTGCCTTCCCGGCCAACAGCGATGCGTCAGCCACCATACTTCAGCTCAGCGTCGGCGGCCGATTCGAGGACGACGGCAGCTTCCATGGCACCCGCTGGCATTCGGTGGCCGTCGAGCGCGCCGGGGACGAGGAGCCAGAGTGGGAGTCCACGCCGAGTGAGCCCAGTCCCGACGACGTGGACGGACTCCGGGCCGTGGTGGCGGAGCTGATTCGGCGGCAGCCGCCGCGGAGCTAACCGCTGGGACCAGGGGGACCATATGATCCTCGAACTATTCCAGACCCATATTGCCGCAGCGCTACTGGCCTTCACACCTCCGGCCCCGCTCTCCCTCTCCGATACGATTCCACCTTGGCGCGACCCGTCACCTCACCAGGTGATCCACGTTCAGGTTTCTAAATCGGTACAACTTGAGGTGCTCGACTGGGGTGGTCACGGGAAGCCACTGATCTTCCTCGCCGGAGGAGGAGAATCGGCTCACGTGTATGATGGATTCGCGCCTCGCTTCACCAGCCGCTTCCGGGTTCTGGGAATTACCCGGCGAGGCGTGGGAAGCTCCAGCCACCCCGCCGCCGGCTACGATACCACGACTCTCACCCGCGATATCGTCTCGGTGCTGGACTCAGTTGGAATCCCGAAGGCCTCGTTCGTCGGCCACTCGTTTGCAGGAAGCGAGCTCAACGCATTGGCGGTTCGCTACGCTCAACGGGTCGATCGGCTGGTCTACCTCGACTCAGCCTTCGACTTCCGAGCATTATTTGACAGCCAGGAGTGGAAATCGAGCGCACTTCAGACACCGCAACCACCCGAAGCAACCTACGAGGACAACTCGATCTTCAGCTGGACGTTGTGGGCCGAACGCCTCTCCGGCCCCGGATACCCGGAAGCCGCCGTTCGCGCCCTGTACGACTTTGGTCCCGACGGGGCGTTTGTACGGAGTCTTAGCATCGACTCAGTCATAGACCGGCTCGGCCATGGGACGGAGCCGGTAGACCTGCGCCAGATCCAGGCTCCCGCTCTAGCACTCTACGCCGTCCCAGGATCGGCCGAGGTCCTGTATCCCTGGTGGCAAACTCTCGATGCCACAGCGAGAGCCAGAGGGCAAAAGAGCTTCGAGGCGCTGTCCCGGCTCCATTCGCGCCTGCGGGATCACTTCCGCGACGAGGTGCCACGCGCCCGACTCGTCATCATCCCTGGGGCCCGGCACTACATCTTTCTCACCGACTCGGGAGAAGTAACCCATGCCATGCTGGAGTTTCTCACCACATCCTGACCGGTGAGATCACGATGCCCTCACCGAAGGTCAAGAAGTCGCCAGAATCCAGCGGAGCACAGGTCCGGGAATATTTTGCTGCTCTGCCACCGGAGACTCGCAGGCATCTCAAGAAGCTCAGGGACGCAATTCGCTCCGCAGCGCCGGGCGCGGAAGACGCTTTCAGCTACGGGATCCCCGCATTCCGGCTCGACGGACAACCGCTGGTGTGGTACGCCGCATTCAAGAATCACTGCAGCATGTATCCAATGACGGCGGCAATCCGGGGGGCTCACGCCGCCGACTTGAAGGGTTACGAGACCTCGAAGGGGACCATCCGGTTCCCCCTCACGAAGCCTCCCCCGACAGCACTGGTGAAGCGGCTGGTGAAAGCCCGCCTGGCCGAACTGCGCAAAAAGGCGAAGGGCTGAGCCACGGCGCTTCGCTTGGCCTACCCGCTCGGTTGGGCACACCGGGAACGTCGGGAACACCTTCCCAAACAGTAGAGCGTCGCGCCGAGATCTCGGCCTGTGGCGCCTACCGCTACGCCCTCTGGCGCAGCTGGGCTGCCGACCAACCACACGTGCTCTTCATCGGATTGAATCCGTCGGTGGCGGACGCATCGGTCGATGATCCCACGCTTCGGCGGTGCATGCGCTTTGCGCAGCAGTGGGGCTACGGCGGCGTGATCATGGCGAATCTCTTCGCAGTCCGTGCCACATCGCCCAGGGTGCTGCCGCATGTGCCGGATCCAATCGGGCCGGAGAACGATCGTTGGCTGGAACAGCTGCGTAATTCGGTCGACGTGGCGGTGGCAGCCTGGGGCTGGATGGGTAGCATTCACTCGCGGTCAGCAAGAGTCGAAAGCAGATTGGGAGAGCTGTACTGCCTAGGCGCTACCAAGAACGGGGAGCCGCGCCATCCGCTGTATGTGCGAGGCGATTCAGCCCTGCAGCCTTGGATGCGCTAGCCGCATACCGGCAAGGAGGGATACGTGGCGGCTTCGGCTCGGCTCCCGCGTGACGGGACCCGGCTTCGAAAGGTAGCCCTGGCCTATCCGGAGGCGTACGAGGACATGCCCTGGGGCCATCATGCCATCAAGGTGAAAGGGAAGACGTTCGTTTTCCTTGGTGCCGATGCGGCGACGTTCTCGCTCTCAACGAAGCTTCCCTCGTCGGCGGGTGTCGCCCTGAAGCTGCCGTTCGCATCACCGACGGAATACGGACTGGGGCGAAGCGGCTGGGTCACCGCCCGATTTCCCCGCACAGCGCGGGTGCCGATAGAGCTCCTCGAGCTGTGGATCGACGAAAGCTATCGCGCGGTCGCGCCGAAGCGTCTGATATCCCAATTGGAACCCGAGGTGCCGCCAGAGCGCAGTAAGCCTCAGCCTGGCAGTCCAGTCAGACAGCGGCCACGTCGATCCAGTGCGAGGTCATGACCCGAAGAATGGCCCTGGGGTCGATGCTCCTGACCCTGGTGACCGGCGCCGGGATGGTGGCATTCGGCGGTGCCAGAGCTCAGGCAAGAGCCGAACGAGCGCTGCGCCAGGCGCTGATGGCCGCGGCGCAGGGCGTACAGATCCCCTCCTCACCCCTTCCTCGGTGGCGGCTCTGGAGAGTGCGTTTCGCCGATGGCAACGTGCTCGAAGCCGATGTCCTGCCGCTTCGCGGCCGGGCAGTGATTGTGGATCTGGGGACGCCGCATCGATAACCCGACTCGCTTTCACCGGGCGTTTGGCGCCCTCATCGTGGCCCAGGCCGCGCACTCGACCGAGGAGTACGTTGGCCGGCTCTGGGAGTCGTTTCCCCCCGCGCGCCTCGTCTCCGGCCTGGTGTCGCAGGACCTCGAGCGAGGGTTCCTGATTCTCAATCTTTCGCTGGTGGCGTTCGGGCTCTGGGGCTGGCTGTGGCCAGTCAGGCGCGGCTGGCCAATCGCCATCCCTCTCGGGTGGTGGTGGGTGGGGCTGGAGACGATCAACGGAATCGGTCACCTGCTCTGGTCTCTGCGTCAGGGCGGCTATAGACCGGGCGTGGCGACGGCGCCGCTCCTACTGGTGCTGGCGGTCAACCTGGCGCTCCGGCTCCAGCGAGCAGCCAACCACCCGTTGGAGGCCCGATGACGCGTGCATGTAACCGACGAGGGACCGGTCCTCGTTCTAACCGTCTCTCCGCGCGACTCTCCTCGGGCTGCTGGTCAGTTTGTTTTGCTCCGCTTCCACGTCGGCCCAAACGTCCTTATCCGGCCCGGCCGCATCGGTTCTTTTCGATACCGGGCACCTGGACGACGCGTTCACGATCGCTCTCGATCCCGATACCACGAAGCACATCGGCCCTACGTACTGGAAGGAAGGGCTGGGATCGGGGGAGTTCTGGGCGCGATTCCCGGGGCGCTGCTGGGCCATGACCTTTGCGAGACGGACGACAACCCGAACAACAACTGTTTCGTGGGCACCCTGCTCGGCGCGTTCGGCGGCGCAATTCTGCTAGGTCTACCGGGAGCACTGATCGGCGGCGCGTTCCCCAAGCACGAGCCGGGGGATACGACGGTGCGGTAAGGCGATAAGGCCGTAATTCGGCAGACAAAGCGCAGTCATTGCGAGGCGCAAGCTTCCTGCAGAAACCACGTATTGCGGGTAAATTTCCACCATACCCTGACCGATTATCGCCCCCATGGACGTTTACGCTTTCGCACTCGCCCTCGGTGCCGCCGGGCTGGCTGCGATGACTTTTCTTGGCTTCCAGCACGGGCACGTGCCCGGTCACCACGGCGGCGACCATCACACGGGCCACTCCGGTGGCAGTCACCATGCCGGCGGCCATTCGGACCACTCCCAGGGCCACACCGGTCATCACCAGCATGAGGACGGGAGCGCGAGGTGGGCGCTCTTCCTCTCCCCTCGCATCTGGTTCAGCGTGCTGGTCGGCTTCGGCGCGACTGGGCTCCTGCTCCAACACCGTGTCTCCGGAGTGACCCTCCTCGGCGCGGCACTGCTGGGAGGCATCGCCTTCGAGGGGCTGCTCATGCGCCCACTCTGGTCGCTGGCGAGCCGCTTCGAGTCCGATCCCGCCATGACGCTGGAGACGGGCGTCATGGATGACGCCGAGGCGGTCACCGGCTTCAATCGGCAAGGCGAGGGGCTGGTGCGGTTGGATCTCGACGGCCAGGTGGTGCAGCTACTAGGCGTGCTCACCGCGGACGAGCGCGCGGCAGGCGTGCGGATAGCCGCGGGTGACCGTCTCCTGGTCGAAGCCGTCGACCCGGCTCGCCAGCGCTGCACCGTCTCCCGGCGCGACCCCGCCGGTCCGCTCACGAATCCGTCATCCCGTTAAGGACATCGATATGGATCTCCTCAAGCCTGGACTTGGAATCATCGCGATTCTGTTCCTGGTCCTGTTTCTCATTCCGATGCTGGTCAACAGTGTTTTGCGAAATGTGGAAGCTGGCACCATCCGGCTGGTGAGCTGGCTCCGTGGCCGAACGGTGATTTACCGCGGCCCCGGCAAGTCGATGGAAATTCCGCTGCTCACCACCGGGACCACCATTTCCAGCAAGGTCATCAACGTCGATCTCGACATCACCGACCAGACCGCCGATCTGGACGACCAGGGCGCGCCTCGGCCGATCAAAGTACGGGTGCTCGCGAGCGCAATCGTGTCGGTGGGCGACAGCGACCAGCTGATCAAGACCGCGGCCAACCGGTTCTTCTCCAAGCCGGACAACGACCAGACCAACACGCTCACCGATCTGCTGTCGAGTTCCGCCCGGCGGGCGATCAACCTGCTGACCCACGACCAGCTCTTCTCGGCCAAGACCACGACCAAAGCGCTCCCACCAGTGCAGCAGACCGGGACCGCCGTCGCGCCCGCACTCGCGGCACCGCTGGCCGCGGCGGAGGACGACGACGATCCGCTCGCGGTCATCATCCGCAAGGCGTGCTCCCGGGAGCTCACCGACCTCGGGCTGATCTTCAACTCGCTCAACATCAAGGTGGTGCAGTCGGAGGTCGCGGAGGCCCGGCGCCGCCAGTCGGCGGCGGAGGCGCAGGCCAACGCCGACATCGTCTCGGCGCAGCAGTCGCGGAGGTCGAAGGAAGCGCAGCTGGAGGCGGAGCGGGTTATCTCCGACAAGCAGCGCGAGCTGGCGCAGACCGTGGCGGCGAACGCCGCGCTCATCGCGCAGGCGGAGGCCAAGCGGCAGGAGAGCCTAGGCCTCCAGCGGACGTCGGAGCTGGATGCGACCCAGATTGCGCAGGCCAAGGCCGATGCCGAGCGGGTGAGAATCGAGGCGGAGGCTGCCGCCGACGCGGAGGCAATCAAGATCAGGACGGTGGCGGCGGCACAGGCCGAGAGCATTCAGAAGGTGAACGAGGCGATCCAGGCGGGTGGAGAGTCGTACTTCCGATATCGGCAGATCGAGATGGTTCCCACCATCGCGCCGGCGATCGCCGATGCGTTGGGACGGGCGCGGCTGATCACGGTGGCGGGAGGCGGAGCGGGTGCGCCGGACAGCGCGGCGCAAAGCATGATGGGGGTGATTCAGACGGTGCTGGCGGCGCAGCTGGTCGCGAAGGGGGACCTGGCCGGGCTCAATGAGAGCGTCCAAGTCCGGGGCGACGGTGCAGACGCTGCTACGTCGGCGGTAAAGGCCGCCATTCCGCCGAGTCCTGCGCAGACAATTCGAGCTTCACGCGGAAGCTAGGCGAAACGAGGCTGGTCGGGGTTCACGGCCATGGGTGCCTCCGCGGCGAACATAGGCGGCGAGATTCCGAACCGCTGTCGAGGAAACCCGAAGCTATCGCACAACGACTCTACGCTGACTCAATGGGACCTTCCAGGTTTGGCAGGCTGGGGCCATCATGTTGCTTCCTGGAATGCGGTCATTAGAAGACACAGGCTGCGTACTGTGTCGGTTTTTGCAGGGCGTATGGGCGAGGCTCCGGTCGGAATCGCCTGAAGCGGGTGCGGTGCAGGCGCCGGACTTCCGCCATGAGTGGGGGCCCGTCTGCAGGTCCGTCCTCATCGCCTGCGCCTGGCGGATCTCGGGGGGGAGGGCTTAGACTAGTTATAGTACCGTCTCACGTCGTAGCGCGGAGGCTTCAGCATGAATGCTGTATTAGAGAAACCGCGGGTACAGATCGATCCGTCAGGGGTTTCCCGGGTTGCTCCCGCTGACATTCTGCGGAGCAAGGTCGGCCAACTCGAGATCGACAAGGCCGCCGCTGTCGCCGTGGCCCTCAAACTGAGAAAACCTGGGTCGAATCGGACCTTTCACGGATAAATAGACGGTGCCATTCAACGTACTCCTCCTTCCGTTGCTCGGAGGGTACGTCTTCATCACCAATTGGAACTACACCCGCTTTAGCGCGCGGCGCTATTCCGGCGAGCGACTGCTGATTCACGCAGCGCTCGCCGGAGTTTTTTTGTTGGTCTGCTCGTACGCGGCGGTGCTGCTGATCTCGGCGAAGTGGCCCGGGCTTGCCGCCGCCTGGACCAGCCGAGTGCCCTTTGCATATTCCGGCGCCTCGCTGGGAGCTCTGCTCTTGGGCATGACCCTCTGGTGGCCTCTCAATCTCGCTTTCACCAAGCAGACCGAGGTGCGTCGCACGATTACGGCGTGGAATGACTACATGGAAGAGCTGCTCGCGGATTCGCAGGAGGATACCCGGCAGGTTTCGATAACTCTCAAGAACCGCAAGGTGTACGTGGGGTTCGTGGTCCGAACGTTCGACCCGGCCTATGATCGTAAGTACGTGGTGCTCCTACCAACTATGAGCGGCTACCGCGCGGAATCGACCCACCGGCTGACCTTCGACACCGATTACACCCGGGTGTACCAGGCCCTCATGGCCGAGGATGAATCTCGGCTGGTCCGCGGGGTGGAAGACTTTCAGGTGGTGGTGCCAGTCTCCGAGGTCGTCTCGGCAAACCTCTTCGACTGGGAGGCATATCAAAGATTCAACGAACCCTTCGGAGAATCCTTGTAGCACGGGATCTCTACACCGCAGACCAAGCTCTCCGAGACTCGTCGGGCTGCCTGAGGGAAGACTTCGTGCGGTGAAGTACAGAAGCCCCGCTGCGTGATCGGGCGGGCGGGCGGTGGGTCAGTCTGTCGGTCGGTCAGTCGGTCAAGGCTGGAGGCAATTCTGAACGGCCCTGAGCGCAGCGGAGAGGCCGAAAGGCAGTAGAACGTCGGGTTGATACAGTTGTCAGGGTGAAGAGCGCCTCGGCACGCTCCGAACTACGGCGAGTGTTCTGCAGCGAGTCAGCGTTCTCCTCCTCAGGAGTTGCAGCACGACGCTCTCCGACTGCCTCTCGGGTGGGCGGACAGGCGGACGACGGCGAGGGGGTCATCGGAATGCCTCTCCGCCGGTCCGTCCATCCGTCCGCTCATAGATGAGGCTTCTTAAACAGCCCCTTGATCTTCCCCTTCGCCGAGTTCTTGGCCTCCGCCTCCTTCTCCTGCTTCACCTCGTTCAGCGCCTCGCTGACGACCGACTTCGTGGCGTTGGCCATGGTCTTTCCCAGGTCGAAGTTCTTGAGCTGTTCGCAGGCCTTGCGCTGCTGCTCCTTCTCTTCCGGCGTCAACTCCCTGGGTTGGCTGCTCCCGGTGCTCGCATTGGCGGCGGGGGTTTCCTTCCCCTGCTTCGCTTCTGCCTTGGCCATTTCCGCCTTGGCCTTAGCGAGCGAATCCGCCAGCTGCTGGCTTGCGAGATAGGTCACGAAGCCCCGCGCCATGGAGTCGGGGTTCGCCAGGTTGGTGTCGTTCTGGAAGGTGATCCCCGGGGGCGGCTCGAACGCTGAGGCCGGCGGGTCGCTCCGTTTGACTGAGGTAGCGGTCTCCTCGAAGTTGACGCAGAGGAGGTTGCCCTCCAGGTGGAGCGGAATCGCCGGGGCATCCTGCATCGAGCAGACCGAGAACCCCGCAAACGAGTGCTCGTCGCACTTCTCGCCGGCAAAGGTCTTGGTCTCGCCCTTCTGACCCGCCGTCAGCGTCTGGCTCCCGAAGGCCCTGGCAATCATCTGCGCCATGTCCTGCATGTTCCGGTGGAGGCGCTGCTTGGAGGCCACATCCAGGTGATCGTACGCCTTTTCCATATAGGGAAGGACGTTGGGGCGTTTGACTCCGCTCTTCTTGGTGAGATCCGCGCTGTAGCTCCACTCGGGAGTGGAAAGGGTCCACGAGTCGGTGCTGCTGGTCTGGCCCATCATCTTGCTCGTGGTGGTCTCGTGGCTCACGACTTTGTCCTTAGAGATCGCCCGCTCGGCAGTTCCCTGAATATCGCCGCTGTACGCGTAGCTGACCTGCATGGCGTTGACCTTGTTCTTGGGCAATTTGAACGGATTGTCCTGCGCGGCGAGCGGGGACGCAGCCAGCGCGAGGACCGCGACGACGGCGAGGCGTTTCACGGTGAGCTCCGAGTGGGGGATTTGCGGGAACTGACCAATGTTGTGGACGAACTCGCCGGATGCAAGACGGCCCTCCCTTGCACTGCCCTGCCTCCATCTGAACCGGCTTCCGGCGATACATTACAGATCAACCTGTAAGGCACGACCCGAGGCTCCCGTGACCGCCGTCGAGAAATACTTTTTCACGCCGCTGTACTATCCCCCGAACATTTGGTCCGTCGTGAAGTGGTGGGAGTCGCGCCGGCTGCTGTTCAACGTGTGCGTCGGGAGCGCCGGTCTCCTGTCGCTCGGGATGGCTGCGCTGATCAGTCGGCTGCCGCCTCATCCATTCCCGCTTGCTCCGCCCTTGGCCGTCGTGGTGGCCTATGGAATCATGGCCAACCTCTGCTACACGCTGGGCCCGATCACCGACCTCGCGCTCCGGCGCCTCCTCGGCGATCGTGCGCCAGCGGTAGGTCCTGTCCTGTTCCGCTACGGATTTGTGTTCTCCCTGGGCCTGACCCTGTTGCCCATTCCACTCGCCGCCCTGGGCTGGCTGCTGCGCTGGGTCATGTAGGAGGCGGACAGAGCCTGCCCTCCTGACTTCGGACTCACGAATCTCACCGCTGGAGGAGCCGGCATGTATCGAGTACGCCAGCAGGATCTTCCGTTCCAGGGCAGCTCGCACCAGTTCGTCGGAGCCGAGAACGGCGACGTGAACGTGTCGGCATTTCTCCTGAGCGCCCTTCCCGGCCGGGGTCCCGGGCCCCATCGCCACCCCTACGATGAAATACAATTCCTGCGAGAGGGACGCGGGCTCTACAATGTGAACGGCCAGGAGTTCGAAGCCGCTGCTGGCGATATCCTCGTCATCAAGGCCGGTGAAGTTCATAGCTTCCGCTGCATCGGCGACGCGCCGCTGGTCCAGATCGACGTGCATCTCAGTCCGCACTTCATTCAGGAGAACCTGAGTTAGCGGCGATCCGATGAAACTGATGCTACTCCCCATCGTACTCGGCGCCGTGCTCGGTGGTCTCTTTGTGCTGGGTGCGCGCGCCTGGACCCGCGGCGGCGAGCGGCGGACACTCGCGCTCGGGCTCGTCGTGGCAGCGGTCATCTATGTCGGGTTCGCTCTCGCCGCCGGAGGCAATGGCGGCGACCTCGTCCTCGAGACCACCGGCGTCGCCATCTTCGGAGTTCTGGCCTGGCTCGGTCTCCGACACTCGCTCTGGTGGCTCCCCACCGGCTGGCTGGCACACGTGGCCTGGGACGTCGGACTCCATGTCTACCACCAGCATGGCTTGGTGCCGGCGTGGTATCCCCTGCTCTGCGTAGGGTTCGACCTGGTGGTCGTGGGATATCTGTTGGGGGTCGGCCGGCCACGAGCAATCGATGCGTACAAGGTCCTCATACCCGTAATCCTTGCGGTCCTGGGTTGCTCGGGCAAACCGGCGCCAGCGACCTCACCGGTGCCGACGAGCTCGGCGGCACCGAGCTGCGCGGTCGGCGACACGGTGCTGGTTCGGGAGACGCTCTACTTCGGGCGGAACCGGCCGGGAGGCGGCACCGTCAGCGACGCCGAATGGAGGGCGTTTCTCGCCGAGGTGGTCACGCCTCGATTTCCTCTGGGCCTGACTGTTCAGGAGGCTACGGGACAATGGAAGGGCGCGAACGGCTCCGTGGAACAGGAACAATCCGAGATCGTGACGGTGTTCCATCCCGGTGACATCGCTGCCACGCGCGCCGTCCACGACATCGCGCTCGAGTACAAGCGCCGCTTCCAACAGGAGGCGGTGCTCAGAGAGCGAACGCCCACCTGCGCCCGGTTCGAGTAAGCCGCCACCCGTGGACGTGAGATCTGCCGAACCGACAGAGATCGAGGTCCTGGCAAGGATCTGGTATGACGGGTGGCGGGATGCACACGCGGACATCTTGCCGGAGGAGCTGGCCCGAATCCGTACGTTGGAGAGTTTCCGGGACCGGCTTCACACTGCCCTTCCCGAGGTGCGAGTCGTAGGCCCGCCAGGTGAGCCCGCGGGCTTTTGCCTCATCAAAGGTGCCGAGCTCTATCAACTCTACGTTTCGGGACAATCCCGCGGTTCCGGCGTCGCGGCAGCGCTGGTCGCCGATGCAGAGGCCCGCCTTGCCGCCACCGGCGTCGAGACGGCGTGGCTGGCATGCGCGATCGGCAATCAGCGAGCGGCGAGGTTCTACGAGAAGTGTGGCTGGCACCGAGCCGGCAACATGATCAACAACCTGGACACTCCAAACGGGACGTTCCCGTTGGAGGTCTGGCGGTATGAGAAGGCGGTAACGCGGTAAAGAGCACACCTCATCCCGAGTGAGCGCACGCGAACGAGGGACCCTCTCCTGGGTTCCGAGACCTGAGGAGTAGGTCCCTTCGCGGAGCTCAGGTAGGCTCTTCGCTGCGCTCAGGATGAGGTCTCTTTTGCCATTCTCACCCTCACACTACCTGTCCGCCTGTCCACCTGCCTAAAAAAATCTGCGTGTCCGGCCGATAACCAATGCATGGCGCCGAGCATCGACCAGGCCGAGTGGCACTACGGCGGGGACTTCCCGGGTGACCTCCCGCCGGAAAATGGCGGGACCCACATCGGGATGTATCTCGCCTGGATAATCCACCGCGACCTGGGAAGCGCCGTCCTCCGGAAATACACCCGTGACTCCCTACCGCTCCTGCGCGAGCGGAAGATCACCGGACGCAAGCTGCTGTTCACCGAGCTGGATGAAAGGTTCCTCGGGTCGCTACTGACCAAGGTGGGTAAGGACTTCACCAGGGATTACTACGAGACCAATTGCTACATAGACGACTACGAGGCGGTGCTCGGAGGAGGCCTGCCGACCCTTTACCACGTCGAGGATTCGTGGGACAACTATGACAAGCTTGCCCCGATCATAGACCATCGCTTCTCCCGCTGGCAGCAGGGGGAGCTCCCACCGGCCAGTCCGGTCCAGGCTCAGTTGAAGCAGCTCGAGGAAGAGTACCTGGATACCATACTGGCGGTCGCCCGAATGCTGCCGGCAGACCCGGTGGGTGCGATCGCGATATTTCAGAAGTATCTCTCCAGCGAGCCCCCACCGCCCTACCGTACCCGGGCACTCAGCGAGATAGAGAGGGTCCGGGCCAAGTACCGGATCTAAGAATGAGAGGTCCTACCCGACCACCTTCCCGATCCCGAGCCAGTCCGTATCTTCTCACCACTGCTATTTTCCGTTTCCGGCCCGCAGCACTCAGGGGGTGCTATGAATAACCTGGTGAAAGCGCTCATCGGCCTTTCCGCGCTGGCGTTTGTGCTTGCCGTCCTGGCGAGCTTCTCGGGTCCGATCCTGCACACCGTAGCGGAAGGCTACTCACGCGCCAGCACCAATCTGGCGTTGCTCGCCATCGCTCTCGTGCTCACATTCGGGGGCACAACGACTACTCCCCGATCCCTCTAGTTCTCGGGGCGCGGACAGCTCAGAGGCAGCAGAGCGGCGGACTGGTTGACCACCTGACCGTCGATATCACGCGCTGCAGATCTCCACTCGTCGAACGACGGGTCGAGCCTGTCTTTCCCTTGGGCCAATCCATCGTGAGTCAAGACGGGGCAGGACGCGTCGCGCTAGCGCTTGCGCGGGGACGGCTCATGGGCTGCTGACTGCGCCGAGTCGCGGAGAAGTATGGCAACTGTATTCGACCTCATTGTGGTGGGCGCGGGACCGGGAGGGTCCAACGCGGCGGCCGTTGCCTTGCGGCACGGGCTGTCGGTTGCCCAGCTAGACCGCTACCGGTTTCCCCGAGTGAAGCCCTGCGGTGGCGGGGTCACGATGAAATCGTGGAATGCCCTGCGGCTCGACCCGCTGGCCGTGGTGCGAGCCGAGTTTGCCGAGATCGAAGTCAATGTCTGGCAGCGGAGCCAAAATCGCTTCAGTCACCCGCCGGCACCCCTCCTTCGCACGGTTGTGAGGTCCCAATTTGATGACTATCTGGTATCTCAAAACCTGAAAGCTCGGGGCTTTCAATTCTTCGACGACGAGCGTGTCGTGGACATCACGTACGACCGCTGGTTTCGAATCCGCACCACGAAGCGGACCCTGTTCGGACGACAGCTGGTGGGCGCGGACGGCGCTTACAGCGTGGTGAACCGGGTCTTCTCCATTGGGCGTCCGAAAGGCCAAGCGGTGGCGGTGGAGGTGACTCTCCGACGTGATCAGGCAGCGCTCCCGGTCGAGCCGCCGCCGAGCTTCGACATCGGGGCCATTGAGCACGGCTACGGCTGGGTGTTTCCCAAAGACGATCATTGGAACGTCGGCTTGTATACCCTGGGCAAGAGCAAGACCCTGCGACAACAGCTCACGGCCTACGTAGCGGCCAAGGGCTTCCGGGTGGTGGCCGATCCACTGGCCACGTTTGAGGCTCATCGCTTCCCCTACGGGGGATACCGATTTTCGCGACCCCAGGTCCCGGTATACCTCGTGGGAGACGCCGGGGGGTTCGGCGATGCGCTCACCGGAGAAGGCATCTACCATGCGCTGGAGAGCGGCCGTATCGCCGGCGAAACGGCTTATGGCTATCTGGCGGGCAAGCTCCGGCACCAAGCCTACTACCGGCGCCTGAGGAGATCGGTGCTGGCGGACACCTTTGTCACCTATCACGCGGCGAGAGCGTTTTACCGGAACCTCGATCGAGCTGCAGCACTGGTGCAGAATCCGCTGGTGTGGCGCCCCATGATTCGAGGCTACGCTGCAGGTATCACGTTGGCGGATGTACTCCGGCGGGGTGGGTGGGGCATCTCTGACGCCGTTCGAGCTGGCGTCGGAGCCTGACCGCCGCCGTCCGGCTCGGGGCGACATCGCTGAATCACTAGTCATGGTGCTGAACTGGTTCGACGAGCTGCGGGCGAAAGTGCCGGCGCGGTAGGGCGGGAAAGACGGGAAGGGCGGGAAGGTAGCCGTGACACCTCATCCGAGAGAGCGGAGACGAGCGAGGAACCTACTCCGATAAGTATCGAAACTCGTGAAGTAGGTCCCTCGCGGAGTTCATCCTGGGCGTAGCGAAGGACTCGGGATGAGGGGCCTTCTATTCCGCCTATCCCGTCCTTCCCGCTACCGCCTCCCGCTCACCACTTCTCCTTCAAACGCCCGTTCCAACTCCGCGATGTCCAGCTTCTTCATCTTGAGCATCGCCTCCATCGCGCGGCCGGACTTCTCCCGGTCGGGATCGCCCAACAGCTCCACCAGGGCCGTAGGCACGACCTGCCAGGACAGACCGTACTTGTCCTTGAGCCAGCCGCACTGCTGAGCGTTGGGGTCTCCGCCTTGACCGAGCTTGTTCCAGTAGTAGTCGACCTCCTCTTGATCCTTGCACATGATCTGGAACGAAATCGCCTCATTGAACTTGAAATGGGGCCCACCGTTGAGGGCGGTAAACGGTTGACCGTTGAGCTCGAACTCGACGGTCATCACCTTCCCCGCTGGCTGGCCATGGACATCGCGTCCCGCCTCGGTGTATCGCGAGATCTTGCCGATCTTGGAGGTCTTGAAGACACCGGTGTAGAACCTGGCTGCCTCTTCGGCCTGAGTGTCGAACCAGAGGCAGGGGGTAATTGGTTGAGTAGCAGCCATGATTCATCTCCTTGGTTGCAGTCAATGTGAATACGGGCGGAGCCTCGTCTCGCTACCTGCCGCTCCTTCCGCCTCTTCCGCCACTTCGCCCTTCCTACTTGCGCCCTCCTACCGGCGCGGCGCCTCCGGCCTTCGCCCGGAATCCGGCAGGACGCTCCGGCTTCGCATCGGCGAGCGCCTTCTTGACCCCGGCGGCATCGAGGTCGGTGCCGTACACCGGAGTCGCCGGCTGCTGCCGCCACGACTCGTCGAGGCTTCCTGCGTCCACTCCGTCGAAGCCGAGCTGGTCCAGTAGCCGAATCACGACGTCCTTGGCGCGGCGGTCGTCGCCCGCGACCGGAAGGGCTATACGTCCCGCTGCGCCCTTGGGTTTCCCGTTCTCCAGCAAGTGTCGCGCGTAGATGTTGTTGAATGCCTTGACCACCGGACGACCGAGCTGCTGCGACGTCCATTGCCCCTCGGCCATCCCGTCCTCAATTTCATCGATTCGGCCGTCGCGCTGCTGCGGATAGTAGTTGCCGGTGTCCACCACAACCACATCAGCGGGCACGCCGTCGAACAGGTCGGCCGGGAGCTTCGCGATGTTCTTCATTGGGATGGTCACGATGACGATGTCCCCTGCCCTTGCGGCGTCCCTGACGGTGACCGGCTTCGCCCCGGTCTCCTTCGCGAGAGCGTTCAGCGTCTCCGGCCCCCGCGAGTTGGCGATAGAGACGTCGTGTCCTAATGCAGTGAGGCGTCGTGCCAGGGTCCCGCCGATCTGGCCCGCGCCGATGATGCCGATTCTCATGCCTCCTCCTTGATGATGCCGATTCTCATGCCTCCTCCTTATAGTGCTCCATTGCCGGCCGCCAGTGCTCGCGGCCATGTCGCAGTCTAAGCGGGTAGACGGGAAGGCGGGAAGGCGGGAAGGCGCTAGCCCTTGCCTCCACCGCGACCACGATGCAGACTAGACCACGGCGCTCGATCCGCGCCCAACCTCTTCGACCCTGCCCCAGCCGGGTCCTGGTGAGGCAAAGGGGGGCACACTCCCGGATCCATCTGATATTCCTTTGGTACGCTGCGGGCGTCGCCGCTGGGGGGTGAATCGCTCGCGGCACGACCAAAGGACTCTAGCAATGCCTACCAATAAAGACTTCAAGCGGCTGGTCCGCGGGCGCATGCGGAAGACCGGCGAGGCGTACACCACCGCCCGGGCTCATCTTCTCAAGCAGAAGCCGCGGCCCACTGACTCTACCTCTTCATCGCCTCAACCAACCGATTACGCCAAGCTCGCTGGCCGAAGCGACGCGATTCTCAAGGAGAGGACCGGCTGCACCTGGGAGCGCTGGGTGAAGGCGCTCGACCGGTCGAAGGCGTACACCTGGCCGCACCGCGACATCGCGAAGCACGTGCAGGAGAGGTACAAGGTGCCGGGCTGGTGGGCGCAGACGGTGACGGTAGGGTACGAGCGGATCAAGGGGCTCCGTGCGGTGGGTCAGCGGCGGGACGGCACCTTCGAGGCCAATAAGAGCCGAACGTTCGCAGTGCCACTCGCTCGGCTCTATCAGGCATTCGAGGATGGGCGGGTTCGCGCGCGCTGGCTTCCCAATGTGGATCTCACGGTGCGCACCGCGACCCGAGACAAGTCGATGCGGATCACCTGGCCCGATCGAACGTCGCTCGAAGTCGGCTTCATGGCGAAGGGAAGCCGAAAGAGCCAGGTCGCGCTGCAGCACACGAAGCTGCCGGAGAAGGCCGCAGCGACCCGAATGAAGCAGTACTGGGCGCAGCGGTTGGATGATTTGGCTGAGGTGTTGACTCAATAGACTTACGGCAGCTCGCGCAGCGGCCTTTCCCAGCGTAGCGAGAGAACCGAGTAAACTACCCTTCGCGGATCTCAACCGCACGGTAGGTTGGGAGGTTCTTCGCTACGCTCGGAACGACCTCTGGATGGACTTCCTCGCTTCGCTCGTGATGAGGTGCCGTCTAAATTCAGACCGCCTGTCCGCCGGCGGCTCTCTGGGAGCGCTGGTGGATGGTTTGTTTTCCAAGGGCGAGCCAGGATCGCGAGCTGACAGCGAGGGAATGAGGTAATCTGTGCCATCAATCACTCACCACCTAACCTTTCGGCACACCGCGCGAGCGATGTTCCAGCACGGCGCGGCGCTCCTCTGTCTCGTCTTCATTGCGCTCGCGATCGGCATGTCGATCTATCACTGGGCTGCACGTCTGCCGTGGACCGACGCGTTCCTAAATGCGGCGATGATCCTGGGAGGGATGGGTCCGGTTGACCGGCTTTCGACCACTATGGCGAAATGGTTGGCGGGGTTCTACGCGCTCTTCTCCGGCCTGGTTTTCCTCGTGGTCGCCGGAGCGATGCTAGCTCCGCTGGTACACTCCGTGTTGCATCTGTTTCACGCCGAGCCACCCGAGCCTAAGAATGTTGGCCGGCCGAAGTCCCCAGGCTCGGCACACTGACAGGAGATCACCGTGGCGCAGCACGACCGTATCCGCCAAGCACCAGCCGCTGACGGAACCAGGCTGCTTCGACCTACGTACGCATTGCCAGGCCTATCTCCAGGAAGACTCATGAATATGGTTCGTACGACCTCTCGTTTCTGCATGATCGCCATAGCGTTAGCTAGCCGGCTTCCGCTGTCTGCTTCCGCCCAAACCGATCACGCAACCGATTCCACCGGGATCGATCTCACCGGTATGGATCGCTCGGTCAAGCCGGGCGACGATTTCTTCGCCTATTCCAACGGCACCTGGGTGAAGCAGACCGAGATTCCCGCCGACCGGAGCTCCTACGGCGCGGGCGCAATTCTGGGCGATCTCACCGACCGTCGAGTAGCCGATCTGATTCAAGCGGCAGCCAAGGGTTCTGCGCCAGGAGGCTCTGACCGCCGCAAGATCGGCGACTTCTACGCCAGCTTCATGGACAGCACGGGGATCGACGCGGCCGGTCTGAAGCCGCTCAAGCCGACGCTCGACTCCATTGCTGCCATCAAGGATCGAAAGGCGCTGGCCCACTTCCTCGGTTCAACCCTCCGGGCCGACGTCGACGCGCTCAACAACACCAACTTCTACACCGAGAACCTGCTCGGCCTCTGGGTCGCCCAAGACCTCGACGATCCAACCCAGTACTCCCCGTTCCTGCTCCAAGGTGGCCTCGGCCTGCCCGACCGGAGCTACTACGTCGACACTTCCTCGGCGATGGCCACGATCCGCTCCAAGTACCAGGAGCACGTGGCCGCGATGTTGGGACTCGCCGGGATCCCGGACAGCGCCAAGAAGGCCGCAGGGATCGTCCAGCTCGAGAGCAAAATCGCGAACGCGCACTGGACCAGAGAGGCGTCGGGCGATGTGAGCAAGGGCAACAATCACTGGAAGCGATCAGACTTCACCAGTAAGGCACCGGGTCTCGACTGGGGGACCTACTTTACCGCCGCGGGCCTGACGAAGCCGGCCCAATTCGTCGTGTGGCAACCCAGCGCCATCACCGGCGTCGCCGCACTCACAGACAGCGAGCCGCTCGATACCTGGAAGGACTACCTGACCTTCCACGCGATTCAGTCGCGCGTCTCAGTCCTGCCGGGCGCTCTCTACCGGCAGTCCTTCTCCTTCTTCGGCCCGGTGCTGAGTGGAGCGCAGAAGCCGCGGGACCGCTGGAAGCGTGCGGTCACCGCCACCAACAACGCGCTCGGCTTTTCGGTCGGAAAGCTCTACGCCGCGCGCTACTTCCCGCCGGCGGAAAAGGCGCGGGCGGAGTCGATGGTCACCAACCTGATCGCCGCATTCCATGACCGGATCGACGGTCTGGCCTGGATGGCACCCGCCACCAAGAAGGAGGCCAAGGCCAAGCTCGCCGTGCTTAAGGTGGGCGTCGGCTATCCAGACAAATGGCCGGGGTATTCCGGCCTTCGGATCGTCAAAGGGGATGCCTACGGCAACATGGAGCGCGCCCGGCTCTACGAATACCACCGAGCGCTCAACCGCTTGGGCCAACCGGTGGACCGGAGCGAGTGGGTGATGACGCCGCAGACGGTGAACGCGGTCAACCTCCCGGCGATGAACGCGCTCAACTTCCCCGCCGCAATCCTAGGGCCGCCCTACTTCGACCCCAAACGCCCGATCGCCATGGACTACGGCGCCATCGGCTCGATCATTGGGCACGAGGTGAGTCACAGCTTCGACAACCAGGGCGCGTTGTTTGACTCCCGGGGACGGCTGCACAACTGGTGGACTCCAGCGGACTTCAAGCACTTCCAGGCGTCGTCGCAGCAGTTGGTGGAACAGTTCAACCAGTACCGGCCGTTCCCCGACCTCGCCATCAACGGCCAGCAGACCCTGGGCGAGAATATCGCCGACGTGGCCGGCCTCGCCGCCGCCTACGACGCATTTCATCGCTCGCTGGGCGGGAAACCGGCGCCCGCCGTGGAGGGACTCACCGGCGACCAACAGTTCTTCATCAGCTTCGCCCAGGGCTGGCGCACCAAGACGCGCGAACCTTCGATGCGGAACCTGATCCTGACCGATGGCCACGCGCCGGCACAGTATCGCGCCTCGACCGTGAGAAACCTGGACCCCTGGTATGCCGCGTTCGATGTGAAGCCGGGAGAGAAGCTGTACCTGACGGAGGGCGAGAGGGTGAGGGTGTGGTAGGGAGGTAAACGACGAGGCCACCATGAAGATGTCCGTCTTCATCGGCGCCAGCGTGGACGGCTTCATCGCCCGATCGGGCGGCGAGCTCGATTGGCTTCCCCCGGGTGGTGGGGAGGAGCACGGCTACGAGGCGTTCATGGACTCGGTCGATGCGCTGGTGATCGGCCGCCATACGTACGAGACCGTACTGAGCTTCGATGCTTGGCCGTATGGGAAGAAGCCGGTGTTCGTACTGAGCACTCGGCCACTGGCCCCCGCGCCTGCTGGAGCCGTGGTGGAACACCTGTCAGGGACCCCGGCCAAGATCGTGTCGCAGCTCGAGGCACGCGGCGTCCGGCATGTCTACGTAGATGGAGGAATTACTATCCAGGGGTTTCTACGGGCAGAGCTCATTCAGCGGATCATCATCACCCGCGTTCCGGTCCTGATTGGTGAGGGCATTCCTCTGTTCGGCGTCACCGGACGGGACATTCCGCTCAAGCACATAGCGACGCGGCAATACGCCAGCGGCTTGGTTCAGACTGAGTACGCCGTCCTCGGGAGGTCCTAGTGCGTGCCCTCCACTCAGCTTTTGGTGCTACTGCAGCAGTCGCGGCTCTTGCGCTTTCAAGTTGCCGCTCGGAAACCCAGAACGTTGCGGCAGCCGCCGGATATCATGCCCAAAAGCCTCGGCCCGCCGTCATCGGCCCAGAGGAGGGCGAGCGCCGCTTCTTGCGGGGTGGCAAGGCGCCGCTTCTGATAAAGGTCGATCCCGTGACCACCGGCTCGAACCGAATGGTGCTGGGCAGCTCCGACCTTCCACCCAGCGATGCCATCGGGGTGCACCGTCACCTGCAGGAGGACGAGATCATTCTCATCACCCGCGGCACCGCGCGGGTCCTGCTCGGCAAGGAGACCTATACGGGAGGCGCCGGCACTACAGTCTTTATTCCCCAGGGCACCTGCATCGCCGTCAGCAACATCGGCTCCGATACCATGTCCAACGTGTTCATCTTCTCGTCTCCAGGGTTTGAGCGGATCATGCGAGAAGTCTCGTCGCCGGTCGGCGCACCCCCGAAGACGGTCTCACCCGCGGAGCGCGCGGCGGCGTTCCACCGTGGCCACGCCGAGGCCGCCCCCGCCGATTGCTGACGATAGAAGCAACTCGCCGGGAGGCTGAGGTTGTCACACACCATTAAAGTCATAGCGGGTGGATTCGTGCTCCTTGCGCTCTGCTTGGTGGTCAGCCGCTCGCTCGCGCCGAGCCTTGCAATCGGAGTCGCCAATGCGGTCAGAGTCTTCCTCCCCCTCTGGCTCATCGCCTCGGCGGTCAATATGTGGATCGGTGTTTCTCGCGCCGGCTACTCGGTCCGTGAGGAAGCGCCCATCTTCCTGGTAGTGTTCGCGGTACCCGCCGCTCTGGCGCTCCTGGTGTTGTGGAAGTTCTCGCGGGGAAATTAGAGGTCCCAATGCCCAGACTCATCGAGCGCCCCGCTGTGATTCAGGGGGCGGGCAACAAACCGAAGCGGATCGAGGAATACGCCGGCCGGATAAACTCCGGTCACGCCGCGGTCAGCGTCGCTCGGATGGTCTCTCCCGGCGGGTGGGAAGAGCCGGGTCAGCGCCCCGAGTTCGAGGAGATCACCCTCGTGCTGCGCGGACGGGTCCGGGTGGAACACGAGGGTGGCAAGCTCGAGGTGCTTGCTGGGCAGGCGGTGATTGCTGCGCCGGGCGAGTGGGTCCGCTACAGCACGCCGGATCCGGAGGGCGCGGAGTACATCGCCGTTTGCTTCCCCGCTTTCTCGCCGGCCGTCGTTCACCGGGATCCATAAGTTGCCCGAGCCGGCCTCTGATCCTCGCGTTTACTTCGCCGCCGAGCGCACGATGCTGGCCTGGCTCCGCACCGGGATCGCAATCATGGCATTTGGCTTCGTGGTGGCCAGGTTCGGGCTCTTCCTTCGTCTGCTCCGCGCTCAGGGCGGGCCAGTGGGTCACGGGATCTCGCCCTATCTCGGGGCAGCGCTCGTCGCACTCGGCGTGGTGGCGACCGGCGGAGGCGCGCTTCGGTATCAACGGTTCTGCCGGACCCTACCGGCCGCGGATCGGCCGCCCTCCGCAAGTCCGGCGTTCGGGCTCGGACTCAGCTGGGCCTTGGTCATCATCGGTATAGTCCTCGGCATCGTCTTGCTGGTATGACCTGACGGTTTCCAACGAGCCACGACTCCATCTCAGGAGTTCCCTACTTCCGCGCGGTCAAGTGTGACAGCTGCCGGATCGCGCTGCCCGGCCGAGCCGCCTCGGTTCGCGTACCCGCCTCTTGTGAACCCAGCCGGAATGCCATAGTGTGGAGAAGGCCGGTTTCCGCGTCTTAGAGACGTAGGATCGGCAGAGTCATCCGGAGGTCGTCATGCGCGCCACCTTCCTTTTCCCATTATCCATCACCTTAGTAGTTGTCGCCGGGTGCGGCTCCCACGTAAAGGAGCAGGCGGCACGTTCCGATCTGGAGCGAGATCTCACTCTGGTGAGCAAGGCTCCCGAAACCGCGATCGCCTCGCCGATCGAGTTGGGTCGGCTCTCGGCTCAGTCGGGTAGCACCGTTGCCCTACGGCGAACGGCCCGGCACCGGCCCGCCCGGCGCTCGACCGCGAGCGCGCCCAGGCCGGTTCAGGTGGCCGCGGCCGCCGCGCCAGGGACCACCACGGCTCCAGCGCCGTCTTCGGTGGTCCAGCCCACTAACACCGCGCCGGTCGCGGCAGACCCGCACGAGCTGCCGCCCGGGAAGACCGTCACCATCATTCCAGTGAGCAACGGTCCCTCCACCGCTGCTGGAGGCCGGGGCCCGGACGAGTTCCCAACGCCCGGATACGGCACCGGCGGCAGCGGCATGGGTGGGGGTGGCAGCGGTATGGGCGGCGGCGGCAGCGGAATGGGTGGTGGTGGCAGCGGCATGGGCGGCGACTGTCCCCGTCCTACCATTGGGCCTGGCGTCGGGATCGCGGGTCGTCCGCGGGGGATTCTGTACTAGACGGAGGGACGGAGGGTCGTAAAGACGACCCTCCGTCTTTCCGTCTCTTCGTCTCTTCTACTGCGTCGCTCCGTCTCTCGACTACCAGATCCCCCGGCCTCCACTCCACCGCTCGCGATCCAGCGTCACTCGGCACCTGGCCATCTCGGCAAGAGAGGACGATCTTGCGCTCATGCGTATACCTCAGCCTGAGCCTCATCCTCAGCCGTTTCCCGAGCCCGGAGATCCGTCTCGCCGCCCGAGTCCCCCGCCCCGCCCCGAGCCTCAACCGGATGGCGCACCCGACTTCGATCCGGAGCCAAGACCCAAGCCGGTGTCGTGGGAGAGCCTCGGGCCATGGGCTATGCGCTGCGCCGGTGCGTAGGTAGCACGACGCAGCTCTCCGGAACAGCTCCTAGCCCACAGCCCACAGCGTCGTCCTTCAGCCGTTCTCGCCTTCCTGCTCATCGAGATGCAGTTCGTGCTTGGCAGTCCGATTGATGAGATAGACGATCACGGCGCCGACTACGACAGCCCCCAGGAGCAGGAGTTGTATCCGGCGCACCTTGCCCAACAGCACCATGGCGCTGCCGCTCACCAGGTATCCAACACCGGTGAAGACAAAGGAGCCGATCACGCAGCCGATCGCATCTATCAGGAGAAATCGCGGCAGTGTGAGCCCGTGCAGCCCCCAGAACAGCATGCTCGCCGCCTTGGTACCGTACACAAACCGCGCGGCCAGAAGCTCCCAGGGGCCGAGCTGATGGGCGAGGCGGTCGATCGTGGGCCCGACCCTCCGGTAGAGTTTCCCCTCCCGAAACTTGGGTCCCCGGAACCGGCCGAACCCGTACCAGATCGAGTCTCCCACCAGACTGCCAATCGCACCGGCCGCCACCGCTTGGGCAAAGGGAAAGATCCCGAGGTGTGCCACAACGCCGGCGAGGATCAGGCTGAAGTCGCCCTCGAAGGCGGACCCGATCAGCACCGCGACCAGGCCGTAGCGGATCAACAGCTCCTGAACGTGCATCGCTAATGTCGCACGGGGGTGGTGGGATCCTCGGGCGGGAGGCCCACCTGTTGTCGCGCCGCCGCGAGCGCGTCGTCGATATTGCCGAAGAGGCAGTCTTCTCCGATCTCATCCAGCAGATCCGACTGTTGCAGTGCGATGAGCGGCTGCGCGTGTACGTCGGACAGATACACCAACGTCTTGTCCCGGCGGGTGCGCCGCACCAGATCCTGGAGCGCGTGCATCGCGGTCGAGTCCATTGCCGGTACGTTCCGCATGCGCACGATCAGCACCTTGGGCTTCTTCGACACCTCGGACAGGGTGTCCTTGAATTTCTCCGCGGCTCCGAAGAAGAACGGGCCGTTGATCTCGTACACCTCCACGCCCTTGGGAACCTGCCGGCGGTAGATCGCTCCCGACACATCGGTGCTCGTTCGCGGGTCCTGGAATTCGTCTGAGACGATGCGAACGTTGGTGACCTCGGCCATTCGCTTCATGAACAGAAACGACGCCAGCACCATCCCGACCCCAATCCCGGTCGTGAGGTCGACCAGCACCGTGAGGAGAAAGGTCGACAGCATCACGAGGGCATCGCTCTTGGGCGCGCTCAGCTCGCTCTTGAAGACCGGCCAATCGGCCATGCGGTATGCCACCCAGGCCACAATCGCACCGAGAGCGGCGAGCGGAATCAAGGCCGCCAGCCGGCCGAAGAACAACGTAACGACGAGGAGAGTGAGGGCGTGAATCAAGCCGGCGACGGGAGTGCGGCCTCCGCTCTTGACGTTGGTCGCGGTGCGGGCAATGGCGCCGGTAGCTGGGATGCCGCCAAATAGCGGGGCGACTACGTTGGCGACGCCCTGGGCCACCAGCTCCATATTCGATCGATGGCGCCCGCCGATCATGCCATCGGCCACAACCGCGGACAGCAGTGACTCGACTGCCCCGAGTGCCGCGATCGTCAGCGCCGGCCGAACCAACTCCCGGCCTTCGGCGAATGTGACGCCCGGGAGCGTCAGGTGGGGGAAGCCGGCCTGGATCTCACCGAAGCGGGTACCGATCGTCTCCACCGGCAGCTGCAGCAGCCGCACCGTGAGCGTCGTGAGGATGAGAGCCACGAACGGCGCCGGCACCTTGTGGCTCACCCGGGGCCAGAACTGCAGGATGAGGAGGGTGCCGAGCGAGAGGGTCACGGCGTAGACATTGATGGTGCCGAGGTGGGTCGCGTAAGCCCCGAGCCGTTCGATGAAGTCGGGAGGTGCGCTGGCGAGTTTAAGGCCCAGCACGTCGCGGAGCTGCTGCACGATCAGAATGAGACCGATACCGGACGTGAAGCCGGTGACCACCGGAAAGGGGATGAACTTGATCGCGGCACCCAGCCGCCCGAGTCCGGCCGCGATCAACAACAACCCAGCCATGATCGTCGCGATAATGAGTCCGTCGACTCCGTAGGTCTGCACGATGCCGTAGACGATGACCACGAACGCCCCGGTCGGACCGCCGATCTGCACCCGGGACCCTCCCAACGCCGAGATCAGCCCGCCGGCGATGATCGCGGTGTAAAGGCCGCGCTCCGGGGTGACTCCACTGGCGATCGCGAACGCGATGGCCAGCGGGAGTGCCACAATCCCCACGATGACACCGGCGGTGAGGTCCGCCACGAATTGATCGCGGCTGTAGGTCCTGAGCGTAGTGATCAGCTTAGGGACGAGCAATCGCGGGATCTCCTGGGACAGTTTGGCTCATTCAATGGGCCGTCGTCGGGCCATTATGTCTCTCCGATCGGCTTTCCGCGGTTGCCCGGAGGCCTCCGAGGATGGCCACGTTCTTGCCTTCTGCGCTCCCGATTCGAGGAGCGCACGCATGCGTATAGCCTTGGTGAGCGAGTACTACTTTCCGCATCTCGGTGGTGTCACTGAGCACGTCCATAACCTGGCTCTCATCCTGAATGGGGCGGGACACCGAGCGATCGTCATTACCGCCCGCATGGCGCCACCGCTAGCCGGTGACGACCCGGAGCCGGACGCCGAGTGGGTCCATCGGGTAGGCACCAGCCGCATCATCTTCAGCGCCGGTTCCTTCGCCCGTCTCACCACCGGCCGCGGCCTGCGCCGGCAGATTCGCACCATTCTGCAGCGGGAGCGAATCGATCTGGTCCACGTCCACAGCGGGTTGAATCCCGTCCTCGGACTAGTGGCCCCGGATGCGGCACAGGACTTGGGGGTCCCGGTGGTCGCGACTTTTCACTCGTGGTTTCGTCGCTCGGCACTGTGCCGAATCTTCCGGCGGCAGCTCCAAGAGCGCCTCGACCGACACGCCGCCGCGATCGCGGTCAGTCAGCCAGTCGTCGAGGCCCATGCCCGATACTTCGACGCGGATTGGCAGGTTATACCCAATGGGGTCGACACCGGCTTCTTTGTGCCGCGTCGCTCTCCACCCGATCGAATTCCCAGCTCCGAGTTGCTCTTTCTTGGCCGACTGGATCCACGTAACGGACTCGACACCATTCTCGCAGCGCTGCCGGAGGTCGTCCGGCGACGGCCGGAGGCTCATCTCACCATCGCCGGTGACGGGCCGCTTCGGCCGCTGTACCAGCAGCTCGCGAAGAATATTGCCCAGCATGTCACCTTCGTTGGTCGCGTCAATGGTAATCGACCAGTGTATTACTCCAAGGCCGACCTCTATCTCTGCCCGACGACGAAGGCATCGTTCGGCGTGACACTATTAGAGGCGATGGCCTGCGGGACACCGCAGGTGGTCTCCGACATCACCGGATTTCGCGAGCTGGTGGGGGAGGGCGGCGAAGCGGTGCTGGTTCCGAAGAATGATCCCGCCGTCTGGGCCGGGACAGTCGTCGGTTTGTTGGACGATCAAGCGCGCCGGCAATCGATGGCGGCCGCCGGCCTTGCGAAGGCCCAGTTGTACTCCTGGCCTCGAATTGCGGAGCAAGTCGTCGCTGTCTATCGCCGAGTGCTCGCGTGATGGAACCGGTCACCCTCGGCGCGGCGCTCACCGTGGCCACCGGTCTCTGGGGCGCCTACGACCCGAACAGCCCGATCTACGGCCCGGTGATTGGACGCGGTCCCCGGGAGAAAGTCGCATATCTAACCTTCGACGATGGCCCCAATCCCGGCGTCACGGAGTCTATCCTCAGGACCCTTCGCCGCGCCGAGGTGCCCGCCACCTTCTTTATGCTGGGCAGCTATGTGGAGCAATATCCCGAGACGGCACTCGCCGTGGCGCGCGAGCGGCACGAGATCGGGAACCACACCTACTCGCATGCCCGCCTTCACCGTCTCGGCCCTAGGCGGGTTGACGAGGAGGTCCGGCTGGGCCACGAAGCGATCGTGCGCATCACCGGACGAGTCCCCTGCAGCTTTCGCGCGCCCCACGGGTACCGGGGCCCCTTCGTGTCTCGGGCGGTCGGGCACTATGGGTACCGGGTGTTCGGTTGGACGTTCGGCATCCGTGACTCCGATCGTCCCGGGGTCGAGCAGATCCGGTGGCGGGTGCGGACGCGACTCCGGCCCGGCTCGATCATTCTCCTTCATGATGGGGATGGGTATCAGCCGGAAGGCGACCGCTGGCAGACCGCGGAGGCACTGACGGACATCATCAATGACGCGCGCGCCACTGGGTATCGGTTCGAGGCGCTCTCCCGTTTGGTCTCCGGGTGAGCACTCGGCGGTGGATCACCGCGATACTCGGAGTGGTGGGTGCGGCCTTCGCGATCCATTCCGGATGGACGTTTCCCTGGTCCCGGACACTCGATCTGCTCGCCGACTCCAACTGGGAGCTGTTGACTGCCGCAGGGCTAGTGAACATCGTCTCGCTGACGGCCAAAGCATCCACCTGGTATGTCCTCCTCGCCGGGGTAGCTCCGCTGCGCATCTGGACGGCGCAAACGGCCACCTTCGTCGGCGCGGCGGTGAACTCGGTCAGCATATCGATCAGCGGGGACGTCGTCCGGGCCCAGCTCGCTTCCGAGTGGGATACAGTGCCCTTTGGGATGTCAGCGGCGGCGCTGATGGCGAGCCGAATCGTCGAGGCAGTGGCACTGTTCGCACTGGTAGCGCTCGCGTGGATGGTATTTCCCCTTGGCCGTGACTGGCGAATGGCGGGTGCCGCAGTCCTGTTGCCGGTGGCGGCTTTCGTTCTCTGGTGGAGCCGCGCGCCGGGGGGACGGACCGAAAGCGTCGCCAAAGGATGGCGCCGCGACTTCACGGAGTTCGTCGGCCGGATCCGGGGCGGAACTGCGTCTGCCGTGGGCTGTGCTATGTTGAGCTGGTTGGGCCAGTGGCTCACCTACTATTGGAGCATCCGGGCTACGCACGTCGACATTTCCCCGGCGGCAGCACTAGCGGCGCTCCTGGCCGCCAACCTCGCCGGCATTTTGCGCCTGACTCCGGGGAACATCGGAGTCATGCAAGGATCACTCATCGTGGGGATGCGGGCCTTCGGCGTTCGGCCCGGTGACGCGCTGGCCGGCGGCCTGGCGTTGCAGACAATCCAGGTCCTTCCCATTCTGGCCATCGCCACTACGCTGGTTGGCCGGCGCGGACTTCGTTGGAGCGGCCAACGCCGTTCGGAGGCACTCTGATGTCGGTGACCACCGAGCCCCAGCCGACAGCAAGAGGCCGGCGCTCGCTTCCGGTGTTCTACGATCCACCAGTCGAGCTCGAGCCCGAGGCCGACTCCGCGCCACCACCGATGGGTCTACCGCGCCGGTTGGCATTCCTGACCGCGATCATGGCTGTTCTCCTCGTGCTCGGCGCGACCGAGATTGCGCTGTCATGGTCGGCACGGACCCGGCTGGAGGATTTCCGGCTGGAGTCGGTGGCGCTCGCCAATACCCTCGCCTCCCTGCTGATGCGAGAGGCGCCGACGGGAAATCCTGAAAGTTTGGCGCAGGGAGTCGCGGGATGGTCGCGCCATCGGCTCACCGAGTCCCAGGCCACCGTTTATGTCGCCCGGCGCGGTGTGCTGGAACCGGCGGGCTCCAGCGGCGGGCCACCGGGAGCTGCCGACCAGAGTGCCTACCGCGCCCTCGCCCGGCACACCACCGAAGTTCATCTGCTGAACGGAGCCGATCCGGGGTGGCAGGTGCTCGTGCCGCTAGGTCTTGCCCACCCGTATGGAGTGCTCGATGTCCGGGTCTCCACCCGCCGGCTACAGGACTGGGCCAGGGTCGAGCGCCAGCGCGCCTACGTACTCGCCTGTATCTCGGCGCTGCTGGTCGCGCTCGGTGTCGCCGTCCTGACCGCCCGTTGGGTCGGTCGCCCGCTCGCTGAGATCGGGCGGGCGATGGCGGGCGCGCATCGAGGCGCCCACGGATCGCCTGCGGCCCCGGAGATCGGGCCACCGGAGTTCCGCGAACTGGCGCGGCGCTACAATCGCCTCCGCGAAGCACTGGCCGCCCGCGAGCAGGAAAGCGCCGCCCGCGCCATGCTGCTGTCACTGGAGGAACGCGCGCGTGGATTCGATCGGCTGGCCCTGCTCCAGGAAGCCGCAACCGGCTTTGCCCACGAGATCGGCACTCCGTTGAACACACTCAGTGGACACCTCCAGCTCCTGCGTGACGACCTTGCGGTGCAGGAAAATCAGACCGCGGTGGATCGGGTGCGACTACTCCTGACACAGGTGGACCGCGTAGCCGGCATCGTTCGCGCCGCCCTGGAACGCGGCAGCTGGCCGAGGCCCTACGTGCAGAACGTCGATCTCACCGAGATCGCTACTCGGATGCTGCGCTTCCTCGAGCCGGCGCTGACTGACGCCGGCGTCACCGCACAGCTCGCATCCACGTCTTGCGTCACGGCGGCCTGCGATCCTGGAATGGTGGAACAGATCCTGCTGAACCTTCTGAAGAACGCGATCGAAGCGCTTTCTCCGGGAAACTCGGTCCAGATCGCGACGTTCCTAGAGGACGGTCAGGCGTGCATCGAGATCTCCGACGATGGTCCGGGTATCGACCCGGACGCGGAGTCCACGTTGTTCCAGCCGTTCTCTACCACCAAGGGAACGGAGGGAACCGGGTTGGGCCTCGCGGTGAGCCGACGCCTGGCGCGCACCCTCGGTGGGGACCTGCTCTATCTGCCCAGCCGGCAGGGAGCACGTTGGCGTCTCACCTTGCCCGCGGAGGGGGAAACGTGACGGCCGTGGAGACTGTCGAGGGCACTGCCCGATTGCTGCTGGTGGATGACGACGAGGCGGCCTGCCGGCTCCTCAGCGAAGTGCTGGAACGCGACTCCTACCGGGTGGTCTCCGCATTGTCGGCCGATGAGGCGATCGCAAAGCTCGAGGGCGAAGGACCATTCGATGCGGTGCTGACCGATCTCCGGATGCCGCAGAAGAGCGGGCTCGATCTGCTCCGCTTTCTCAGGAACCGAGATCCCGAAGCGTTGGTGCTGGTGCTGACAGCCTTCGGCGACGCTGCTGCCGCCGCCGAAGCGATCCGGGCCGGCGCCTACGATTTCATCAGCAAGCCGTACGACATCTCCAGACTGCGGGAGACGCTGGGCCGGGCCCTGGGGCGGCGGCGCCTGGCCCGTCGGCCTGCCGGCGCTCCGGGCGGGTCCGCGGCGAGTGATGTGGGCGACAGTCTGGCCCTGGTAGGACACAGCCCGGCCATCATCGAAGTGATGAAAACGATGGCGCGAGTCGCCGCCTCGCAAGCGACGGTACTCGTGCTGGGTGAGACGGGCACCGGTAAGGAGCTGGTGGCCCGAACCATCCACCGGTACTCCGACCGGGCGAGCCGGCGGTTCGTCACGGTGAACTGTTCCGCTCTCGCAGAGGGGCTCTTGGAAAGCGAGCTGTTCGGCCACGTAAAGGGAGCCTTCACCGGGGCCGCCACGTCGCGTCCCGGACTCTTCCGCGAAGCCGATAAGGGCACCCTGTTCCTCGACGAGATCGGCGATATTTCTCCCGGCCTCCAGGCCAGGCTGCTTCGGGTGCTGCAGGAGCAGGAGATCGTTCCAGTCGGGAGCGAAACGCCTATCAAGGTCGATGTCAGGGTCATCGCCGCTACTCACCGCGACCTTCCCGAGGCGGTGCGGTCGGGGCGGTTCCGCGAGGACCTCTATTATCGACTCGATGTCGTAACGCTACGACTCCCGCCGTTGCGGGAGCGGAGGCAGGACATTCCGCTGCTGGTCGATCACTTTCTGCGGACGCTGAGCCTGCGGCATGGGCGGGGTCCGGTCGCCATGGACTCTGAGGCCCAGCGGCGACTCCTCGCCTACGACTGGCCGGGAAATATCCGGGAGCTGCAGAACGTGTTGGAGCGCGCGGTGCTATTGGCAGAACAGGGTATCATCGGCCCTGAGCATCTTGCGACCAGCGTGCGCCCGGCCGTGGCAGCCCTCGCCGAAACGCACCCACCCGCTTCCGCGGCGTTGCGTCCGCTGGAGGATGTCGAGCGGGATCACGTGATTCGGGTGCTGGCGGCGACCGGCGGCAACCGGGAAGAGAGCTCGCGCATCCTGGGCATCTCCCGGCGTACCCTCACCCGCATGATTCAGCGGTGGGGCCTCCCACCGCGACGCCAGTAGTGACATTCTGTCTCGCGACGACAAAGTGACCCGTCGAACTTGGCCTCTGGGACGCTGAACGCCCCGCATCCCGCATTTCCAGGTACTCAAGTCCATCCCTCGCCTGGCATACCGATTGCCCTTCCTCCGTTCGACGACGTGGTCGCCAATGGACCAGGTCACACCGTCACAACCAGGAGGAATGATGAAGCGAGCTCTTGCTCTTCTTACTGCAGGTGCTTTGGTGGGTACCATCGCGGCTCACAGCGCAACAGCGCAATCCAGTACTCCCGCCAAGCCCACTCCCAGTCCCACCATGCAGCACAATCAGACCACCGGCAGCAAGATGAAACACGACTCCACCGCGGTGAGCTCGAAGAGCAGCGCGGCGAAGCAGCAATGGAGCAAGGAACAGATCAAGGAGGCGCAGGCCGGACTGGCCAAGGCAGGCTACTTCAAGGGAACGCCGGACGGGGTGTACGGCAAGACTACCCACAATGCGGTGAAGGCGTATCAGAAGGCGAACAAGCTGCCGGTCACCGGCCAGCTGAGCGATAGCCTTCTGACTCGACTCCGCTCGTCCTGACCAGCAATTTCTTGCTGCAGTAAGATCCCGCCCCTCCCCCGAGGGGCGGCTTGGTTTTATAGGAGCAGCATTCCGGCCAGGCCCAGCAGTAGCAGAAACCCGCACACGTCGGTGAAGGTGGTGACGAAGATCGAGGAGGCGACCGCCGGGTCGACACCGGAGCGTTCGAGCAGAATGGGAATGAATGCGCCGGCGAAGCCCGCGACCATAAGGTTCCCCACCATCGCGAGGAAGACGACCAGGCCGAGGCGGGGCCCTTCTCCCATCCACGCCGCAACGATTCCTACCACCACTCCGATCGCCAGACCGTTGATGATCCCGACCAGGATCTCCTTCCCTACGACGCGGGTGAACACCTTGACCGGCAGCATCCCCAGTGCGAGGCGGCGCACCGTCACCGCCAGCGCCTGGGTTCCCGCGTTGCCACCCATGCCCGCAATGATCGGCATCCAGACGGCCAGCGCGAGAGTTCGCTGGATGGTGTGCTGGAAGGAGTACACCACGCCACCGGCCAGGAATGCAGTGAGCAGGTTCACCGAGAGCCAGGGAAGGCGGCTTCGCACCGCGGTCGTCCAGCCGGCGGCCAGCTCCTCATCAGGCGAGACGCCGCCGAATTTTAGGAGGTCCTCGGTGGTCTCCGCCTCCACGACGTCGATCACATCGTCAAAGGTGACGCGGCCGAGCAAACGTCCTTGCTCGTCCACTACCGGCACACTCGGCAGGTTGTAGCGCGCCATCAGACGGGCCACATCTTCCTGATCGAGGTCCGGCGTCACGAAGATGTCTGCGTCGGTCATGAACGCGCGCACCGGGCGCTCCGGGCGGCTGATCACCAGATCCTTGAACGGCAAGGTACCAACGAGGTGGTCCCCCGCATCCACGACAAAGACCTGATAGAAATCCTCAACCTCTTCGGCCTGTCGACGAATCTCATCCAGGGCCTGTTCCGTGGTTGCGGTGTCCGTCACCGTGACCATGTGGGTGGTCATCAGCCCACCCGCGGTCTCCTCGTGATAACGGAGGAGCTGGTCTACCTCGGAGCGGTCCTCGACCGCGGAAAGAATCTGCTCCTGCCGCTTGGGATCGAGCTCGCCGAGAATGTCTGCAGCATCGTCGTCGTCCAACTCGTCGACGATCTCGGCCGCGAGGTCGGGATCCAGGGCGGCCAGGGTTTCCTCGGCATGCGCCTCCTCCGGCATCTCGGCCAATGCCTGGCTGGAGAGCTCGGGGGGCAGCGCCTGCACTACGGAAACGCGCTCCTTCTCGTCTAACGCGGTCAACACCTCGGCCAGATCGGCAGGCTCAAAGTCGTGGGCGCGCCGGGTGAACAGCGCCAGTTCGCCCCGGCGCACCAGCTCGACCATCCGGTCGAGGAGCTTTCTCATGGACTGGTAGGGTGGAGCTGGACTGCAGTAGTGGCCCCGAAGCGGATCAGCAGACGCTCGATTCGGGTGGGAGAAGCTTGCAGCACATCAAACTCCAGGCCGCCGACGAAGAATCGCTCGCCGGCGTTGGGGATGCGGCCGGCCCACTCGACCAACAACCCGCCGATGGTGGTGGACCGACCCGGAGGAAGCGAAACCTCGAACCGCTCCTCGATCGCCTCGAGCGAGACGTTTCCGTCGGTCTCGAACAGCGCCGGCGTAGCGGCGGCAGGTTGGCGCACTTCCTCATCGTGTTCATCGAAGATCTCGCCGACCAGCTCCTCCAGAAGGTCCTCTAGAGTTGCGATGCCGAGAGTGCCGCCGAATTCGTCCAGCACGACGGCCAGGTGTCGCCGCTCGCGCTGCATATCGAGCAGGAGGTCGCCGCAACTGCGGCTCGCCGGCGTCATGGCCACCGGCCGTACCGGGAGCGGATCGCCCGGTTTGAGCTTGAACAGGTCGAAGGCATGCAGCATTCCGATGATGTCATCCAAGGTCCCGCGGATGACCGGAATCCGGCTGTAGCCACTGCCGGCAAAGACCATGCGGATCTCTTCCAGTGGGGCGTTCTCCTCGATGGCGACGATCTCGGTGCGCGGTGTCATCACTTCTCGGACCGGACGGGCGCTGAACGCCATCACTCCGCCGACCATCATCAGCTCGTCGTCGTCTTCGACCCCGACGGCAGCACCCTCCCGCCAGATCGAGCGCAAGTCAGTGGGCCGTGTGGCAGTGCGCGCCGGAAGCAGCAGTCCAAGTACCCGGGACCACGGACGGAGCATGGGGATTACCCGGCCCGCCACACTCTCGGCCCTTGGCTGAGTGAGCCAGCGCGGCACCAAGTAGGCGGCGAAGAGGACCAGGGGGACGGCCAGCAGGACCGCGGCAACGAGGAGCCGCGGCGCGGTCGAGCCGGCGAGCAATCCCGGCACGGCAGCGCCCAGCAGCAGGACGCCGAGCGAGGTAGTCGCAGACGCCGCGGTGAGATAGTTATCGATTTGCGCCAACCCGGCGAGTGAGGCGGTTCCGCCTCGAAGCCGCCGGCCGATCGCGCGGGCCAGCTCGGCCCGGCTCACGGTAATCAGCGCCGCTCCGGAGGTGGCACCGAACACGGTCAGCGCAATACCGAGCAAGACGGCGAGCCAAATCATCGCTCCTCCCGCGCCCCACTGACCGACGCTTCGATTGAGAGCCGGTGAACCCCAATCCGCTTGACCCGCCGGCGGACGACGTGCTCAACCGCCAGTCGGAATCCTTCGACGTCGATCGACTCGCCGGAGCGGGGAACCCGACCGAACTCGGCCAGCACCAAGCCGCCGACGGTGCTGACGTCATCACGATCGAAGCTGTGTCCCAGCGCCGACTCCAACTCCGACAACGTGACGCTCCCTTCGACCCGCCAATGATCTTCACTGACGACCTGGATCGGCGCCACCTCATCGGTGTCGTACTCATCCTGGATCTCGCCCACGATCTGCTCGAGAATGTCCTCCAGCGTGACGATGCCGGCAGTGCCGCCGAACTCATCGACCACCACCGCGAGGTGACTGGGTCCCCGCTGAAAGTCGCGCACCTGACGATCCAGCGTCTTGCCTTCCGGCACAAATACCGCGGGCCGGATGAGCGTGTGCCACGGCCGCTGATCGTTGGGGCCGATCGCCAGAATGTCCTTGGCGTACATCACGCCGACCACGGCGTCGGGGTTGCCGTCGTACACTAGAATCCGGGCGTGCTCGGAGCTTCGCAGCGTGGTCACGACTTCCGCCCGATCGGCTGAGGTATCGACCGCAACGATGTCGATCCGTGGAGTCATCACTTCAGCGACCGTGGTGTCTGCCAGGGCAAAAACGCCAAGCAGCATGTCGCGCTGGGCCTCGCCGGAATGCGAATGGGGATGTGCCGGTGCGCGGGCCCGAGCCCGCTCGTCGGCCCAGCTCGCCAGCCGGAGCAGCGGGCGGAACGGTACCAGTGTCGCGGCTGCCGCACGGCGTACCGGGAGCGTGATATCGGGCGCGACGGCGGCCAAGAGACGCGGCACGAGATCGCCGATGACCCACACCATCAGAATGGCGAGGAAGAGCCGTGCGAGACCGAGGGGCGGCGACCAAGCCCACCAGGCCACGGCGCCCCCGGCGGCGGCACCGGCAACCATCAGCAGGGCGAGATGGGCGATATGGAGATCCCGAGACAAGGTCCCCGCGCTGCCAACCGGTCCCAGCTGACCGCTGAGGGTACGGGGCAGCTCGGCATCGGCCTCCGCCGCCAGGGCGAGCCACGCCGCCCAAAGTGTCAACAGTGCGGCAATCAGCGGTGCGATGAACAGCTGAAGCAGTGCGATCATGCGAGCGCCTCCACGTAGCGCTCCTGTCTTCGCCACATCGCCGACCGGGTACGGGCGGGTCCCTCCGGATGATCGCGACCCAGCACGTGCAGTGTTCCGTGCACCAGCAGTCGGATTAGCTCCTCACGAGGAGAGATCCCACGGACTTTGGCCTCGCGTCGCGCCACCCAAGGGGAGATGTAGACATCACCGATGAGATCCCCGCTCGGCGTCGTGAGCGCGAAGCTGAGCACGTCGGTAGGCCAATCATGTCCCTTGTGAGTCGCATTGAGGCGCCGCATTGCGTCCCTCCCCAGGAAAGTTACGGAGATGGACGCCTCGCGCCGCTCGGAGCGGAGGACCGAATGGACTACCCGGCGCACCCGCGCGGACGGCAACGGAAGCCGACGGCCGCTTACTCGAACTTCACTCACGCTCGGCCGATTGAAATTCCGGAGTCAGGCCACCGCTCGGCCGGGGGTAGCCGATTCGCTTGTGATAAGTGCCCGACATGACTCGGGCGAACTCGCGCTTGATCCGGTCGAGGTCCCGAAGTGTGAGCTGCGCGTCGTCCAACTGGCCGGATCCGACCTTCTGCTGGACCAAATGCTCGATCGCGCTCCGGACCGCCTCGGGCGTCGGATTACCCAGCACTCGGACCGCCGCTTCCGCCGAGTCAGCTAACATCGCTACCGCGGTCTCCGGCGATTGCGGCCGCGGGCCGGGGTAACGGAAATCGGCTGGATCGACACGTCCATCGGGATCGTTGCCCCTCGCCCTGCTCAGAAAGTAGGTAATGTATGTAGTCCCATGATGCTCTGGGATAAAGGCTTTGACCACTTCGGGCAAGGCGGCCGCCTCTGCCAGCGCAATGCCGTCGGATACGTGGCTTTGAATGATACGGGCCGACTGTTGGGGACTCAGCAGGTCGTGGGGGTTAGGTGCCCCGCCCTGGTTTTCCATGAAGTGGCCGGGATTGGCGAGCTTTCCGATGTCGTGGTAGTAGCAGCCGACCCGGGCGAGCAGTCCATTCGCGCCAATGATGTTGCAGGCCGACTCACACAGGCTTGCCATGGCGAGGCTATGGGCCCAGGTACCTGGTGCCTCCAACGCGAGCCGTCGGAGCAGCGGACGACCGAGATCGGAGAGCTCCAGGAGGGTGAGATCGGTGGTGATGCGGGTAGCCGATTCCGCCATCGGCATGACGATCATCGCCAGCGCGGCGCTTCCCAGTGCAACCGCGAGATCGAGGATGCAGCTCCCGAAGATCGTGCTGGTTGACCAGCCTTGACTGAGTCCCACGGCGATGGTGGCGAGGATCCCCGCGCCGGCGACCACGCCGATGGTGACGTAGAGGTGCCGCCGACGGCGCACCACTCTGATGCCGACAGCGCCGGCGACGCCGCCCACGAGCCCGAAGAACAGCACGTTGCTCTCACGCAGCGCCCACTGTCCGTCGAGCAGGATGGCCAGAGTGGCGGCGGCGAACACGCCGACCCATCCGTTGTAGAGCATAGTCACCAGGATGGCGACGAATGGAATGGGCACCAACTCGGGCCGGCCGGGGAACACGCTGGCGAGCACGGCGGTCATCATGACCACCAACGCGAAGAGGGCGCCAAAGAAGATCATCTCCCTCAGGTGCGCGTAGCTCTCCCGACGATAGAACAGGATCAGCAGCCAGCAAGAGCTCAGCACCAGCACGTTGTAGAGCAGCGCACCGGCGGCGCTTCGAACCGCGAGGCCGCCGGTGCCGCGGCGCCGGTGCTCCTCGACTAACGTGAGCAGCTTGGCCCGCGCTTCTTCCGTGACGGGCTCTCCGCCGCGCACGATGCGCTCCCCCGTTCGCACCGAGTATTTGACTGGATCGACGCTCCCACGGAGCTGCTCTCGCCGAGAGGCGGTGACCAGTGGGTCCACCACGATGGTGGGATGGTAGAATGCGCCGACCAACCGCCTCAGGGTCCGTTGCCCGACAGAGGTGGGGAGATTGATACCCGCCGCTTCGGCCTGCTCCATGAGATCGGCGAAGGTGAGAATCGAGTCGCGCGGAATAATTCGCTCGGTCTCGCCTCGACGAAGCGCGATGACGGGACTGACTTCGCCGCGAATAGCGCCGGCGTCAGCTACGCCCCGGGACAGCGCTTCGGCCAGAAAGTGAGTGAAGACCTCCTGGATTTGGCGGCGACTCGTCGAGTCGGTGAGGAATTTGGTTTCCTCTGGACCCAGGCGGACTTGTGAGGCCACCACCGCGGCAACCGAGTCGGAACCTCCCGCCTCGGCGGCCTTCGCCAGGTCGGCGAAGAACCCACGAGCCGCGGCGAGTGAGGAGTCGTAGGCTGTAGGGCTGAAGCGATACACCGGCTGGGCAGTCAGCGCGCGGGACTCGCCCTCACGGGCGATCTCCTCCGGCGTCTTCCGAACCTCGAATGCAAAGGGAGCTACCACCGCACGCTTGGAGATCTGTCCCACGGAGGGCACCGGAGTTCCCACTCCGACATGCGGCGGAAAGGCGAGATACGTCAGGAAGGCGACGGCCAGGAGCGGCGCCCAGCGGGCAAGGTGGAATCGGACGCGCTCCCGGAAGGAGGCGCCACCCCAGCTCTCCCAAACTCGAGGGTGCGACCGTCGCGCCATCAGCCGCTCTGGTCCTCCGCGTAAGCCTTGATGATCTCCCGCACCAGCCGATGCCGTACGACGTCGGTCTCGTGCAGGTAGCAGAAGGAAATGCCTTCGATACCGGGCAGGACGCGTTCCACCTGGATGATGCCAGAGTCCTCCCGCTGTGGTAGGTCGATCTGGGTCTTATCGCCGGTGACAACCGTCTTGCTGTTCACGCCGAGCCGGGTGAGGAACATCTTCATTTGTGCGCCGGTCGCGTTCTGCGCCTCGTCGAGGATAATGAATGCATCGGCCAGTGTACGGCCGCGCATGTAGGCCAGTGGCGCGATCTCGATGGTGCGGGTCTCGAGGGCCCGCTGCACCCGATCGTGCGGCATCATGTCTTCGAGCGCATCGTAGAGTGGCCGAAGATACGGATCAACCTTGGCCTGCAAATCTCCGGGAAGAAAGCCGAGCGACTCGCCGGCCTCTACGGCGGGCCGTGCCAGAATGATGCGCTTCACCCGCTTTCGAGCCAGCGCCTCCACCGCCTTGGCAACCGCAAGGTAGGTCTTCCCGGTACCCGCGGGCCCGATGCCAACCACAATGTCGTGATCGCTGATGGCCTGGAGGTAATCTCTCTGGCCCTGGGTCTTGGGAACGATCGCGCGGCGCAGGCCAGGAAGAACGATCTTGCCGTCGGAGACCTGGGTGGGAAGCTCTCCCTGGATCCCTTCGGCTGCCAGCCGGGATACATCGTCGGGGGTGACCGTCTCGCCCATCCGTGCGAGATCCAGGAGACCCTGCACCACCGGGCCGGCGCGCTCGACCTGCTCCGGGGTTCCGGAGAGGGTCACCGACTCCCCGCGAAAGGAGACCCTCACGCCCAGAGCACGCTGGAGCTCCTGAAGGTTGCTGTCGTTGACGCCCGCGAACAGCAAGGGATCCGCCCCCTCGGCGGACATTCTGGTTTGGATGTCGTCAGCCATGTGTTGAAGGTAAGAGGTGAGGGGTCGGAGGTAAGAGGTAAGCGGCTCATTTCTCACCTCTTCATCCCTCACCTCTCACTTCTCGTTCTTGACCTCCAGATGAAGCTCTCGCAAATCGGCGGAGTCCACCGCCGTCGGCGCACCCTCGAAGAGAGCCCGTTGGGCAGTCGTCTTGGGAAAGGCGATCACGTCGCGAAGCGAATCCGCCTGGGCTAGCAGCATGACGATTCGGTCCAGCCCGAAGGCGAAGCCGCCGTGAGGCGGTGCGCCTGCACGGAGTCCCTCAAGCAGAAATCCAAAACGCTGCTCCGCCTGCTGCTCAGCGATCCCCAGGAGGGCAAACACTCTGCGCTGGAGCGCGGGGTCAGCGATTCTGAGACTGCCACCGCCGAGCTCCGTCCCATTCAGGACCATGTCATAGGCCAGCGCCCGGACCTGGTCGGGTGCGGTATCCAGCAATCCGACATCGTCCGGATGGGGTGCCGTGAAAGGATGGTTCACCGAGCTAAGCGCACCAGTCCGAGGGTCTCGTTCAAAGAGGGGGAAATCGATAATCCAGACGAAATGGTTTTCACCCTCGGGGATGAGATCCATTCTGCGGGCGACCTCTTGCCGCACTCGGTCCAGAGCCGGACTCGAAATATGGTCCGGTCCGGCAACGAGCAGAAACAAATCGCCCTCCTCCAAACCGAGCTGTGCACTGGCTGCGGGAGACAGGTACTTGGCTGCGGGACCCTCCAGGTTTGACCCGGAGCGCTTGAGCCGCAGTAGTCCAGCGGCCCCAAGTGACTTTGCGGCCGCCTCGATCTCATCCAGCTGCTTACGACTCAGTGTCGCCCCTTGAGGTACCCGAATCCCACGAACCCTGCCACCTGAATCGATAGCCTTGCGGGTGACTGTAAAGTCTGAGTCCAGAAATGCCGTTGTCGCGTCGACAATTTTCAGTCCGTATCGAAGATCGGGCTTGTCGGTTCCGTAGTGCTCCAGGGCATCTGCATGTCTCATCCGGTGGGCAAAACTGAATGGGTACCCCACGGCGCCCCAGATCCTCTGCACCAATCCTTCGCCGAGTTTCAGCATGTCTTCCACGCCGACGAAGGATGCCTCGACATCGATCTGGGTGAACTCCGGCTGGCGGTCTGCCCTCAGATCCTCGTCGCGAAAGCAGCGGGCGATCTGAAAATACCGGTCGAGCCCAGCGATCATGAGGAGTTGTTTGTACAGTTGAGGTGACTGCGGCAGCGCGAAGAACTCGCCGGGATGCACCCGGCTGGGGACCAGGTAGTCGCGGGCACCTTCGGGGGTGGGCTTGGTGAGAATCGGGGTCTCTATTTCGAGGAAACCAAGCTCGTCGAAGTACCCTCGGGTGGCCTGCATCACCTGATGACGTAGCATCAGATTGCGCTGCAGCTCGGGGCGCCTGAGATCGAGCACGCGGTGCCGCAGCCGCAACTCCTCGGCCGGCAGCTCTTCCTTCTCCTTTCTCGCGACCGGAATGGCAGGCGTTTGCGCCGGCCCTACGATCTCGAGCGTAGTTGCGTGAACCTCGACTTCTCTCGAGGTCAGCTGAGCGTCTCGGGATGGCTCAGGGCGTAGGGCTACTGTGCCGCGGACCAACACCACCGTTTCCGCCCCCAGTGCCGCAGCACGCTCCATCACCTTCGGCGGGCTCCACTCTGGATTGAAAGAGAGCTGCACCAGTCCCGCTCGATCGCGTAGATCGACGAAGACCAGTCCGCCGAGATCGCGCCGCCGGTGCACCCATCCACCGAGCCGTACCTCCTGGCCGACCTGATCCCTCGTCAGAGCCCCGCCGCGGTGAGTGCGCAATGCGGTGGCACCCATCAGGCACTCGCCTCGGCGTCGAGCAGTGCGGCATAGAACCGATCGGCGGTATCCGCCTGGCAGAGCTGCTGCCGGATGTGTTCCTTTCGCACCAGGCGCGCAATTCGACTTAGAATCTTGACGTGCTGCCCGGCAGCCGCCTCCGGACCGACGATGAGAAAGAAGAGTCGTACCGGATCGCCATCGATAGAATCGTAGGGCACCGGAACCGGACTGAGCCCGCACACGACGCTCAACTCCCGTACCGCTGAAGAGCGGGCGTGCGGGATGGCAACGCCGAAACCGATCCCCGTGCTCAACACGTTCTCCCGCTCCTCGATCGCCTCCAGAACCTCGGCGTACTCCCCTCCCGAGCGTGCGACGAGATGACGCGTGAGCTCGGCTATCACCCCCGCTTTATCGCGCGCAGCCAATGGAACGACGACCCGATCTGGTGTGAGCAATTCGGTCAGGAGCACTGGGGGACCTGAGGCGGCATGGGGTCAAACCTATACGACGCTGTGAGGTGAGGCAATGCATTATTCCAGTTGAGCTTAGCTTACCGATGCCGAAGCCGTGGCGGTGTCGGGAAAGGCTTTCACGGTCGGGCTGCTATTTTCCAGCAATGTCCACTGCCGGTCTCCGCGCGAGTATCATCGCATCCAACCTGCTCGAGCTTCCACCCGATGACGCTCGGGAGCAAATCGCGAACTGGGTCGCCGCGCGGCAGCTCCCTCCCTACCGCACCAACCAGATCGTTCGGCGGCTCTGGAACGCACCGATCGGCAGCTGGACCGAGGCCACTGAGCTGCCGATGACGCTCCGTAACGAGCTGGACACTTCGTTCCCGCTGCCTCGCCTTCGGATGGATACCCGGCAGCAATCGGCCGATGGCACTCGTAAATATCTCTGGCGCCTGGATGACGGCGAAGCGATCGAAACGGTATTGATTCCCTCGGGTGGACGCCGGACTCTCTGCATCTCTTCGCAGGCGGGCTGCGCGCTCGGCTGCACGTTCTGCGCCACCGGTCGTATGGGATTTCGGCGGAACCTGACCGCATTCGAGATCGCGGGACAGGTCCGCGAGATCGTCCTGAAGAACGTCGACGACAAGCCGACCAACATCGTCTTCATGGGAATGGGTGAACCGCTGCTCAACTGGCCGGCGGTGAACACCGCGCTCAGCATCCTGAACGACGATCTGGGCTTTGAAATCGGTGCCCGACACATCACCCTGTCGACCGTAGGAATTCTTCCCGGTCTCGCGGAGTTCGCGAAACGGCCGGAGCAGTTCCGCCTGGCTATTTCCCTTCATTCCCCGACCTCAGCGCAGCGGCGCGGCATCATGCCGATTGAGAAGAAGTACGATCTCGAGGCGGTGCTCCGGGCTGCCGAGGCGTTCCGCAGGCGGGTGACGTTCGAGTATGTGATGATCGGCGGCGTCAACGACAGCGATGCGGACGCGGACCGGCTGGCCAAGCTGGCTCGGCGGCTGGGGGCGTTGGTCAACATTCTGCCGTTGCACCCGGGAGGCGCCCCGGATCTCACCCCTACGACATCGGCTCGGATCAAGGCATTCGCCGGCCGGCTTCGGAACCAAGGCGTCGAGGCGACGGTGCGGCGGAGCCGAGGCCTCGATATCGATGCCGCGTGCGGGCAATTGCGCGTTGAAATGGAGAAGAAGAGCAGGCGGGAAACAAAAGCGTGAGCGGGAACAAGAAGAGTGTAAGCGGGGAGGCCAATGCTTCACAGGTTTCCGGGGCCGCCACGCGGTGATTGCGCCCGCTTACCGCTCACGCTGTTCCTTTCCCGCTCACGTTTTCTAGCCCGTGGCTCCAAATCCCGCCGCAATGGTATTGATCGACAGCAATAGCGCGGACAGCTGCTCCTCCTGGCTCTTGTCACTGCCCGATTCGCGAAACCGGCGGAGCAGCTCGATCTGTTGGCGGCTGACCTGATTGATGGTTGGCAGTCGACGGGCCAGTCTCCGGCGGAATCGAGGGTAGCGTTCGACCAGCTCGCCGCCCCCGCTGATGCGGAGCACCGCCTCGACCGTGCGGTGATACTCCTCCACCACCAGCGCTAAAATCGAGGTTCTGGCAGCAGCATTGGGCACCAGCTCGGCGTACTCGCGCGCAATGCCCAGATCGACGTAGCTCAGCGTCTTCTCCACCTCATCCACGATCAGCCTAAACAGCCGGGACTCGGTGAACATCCGGTCGAGCAGGGCCGCGCCCCGTTGGCCGCGAACCTCCAGGAACGTCAGGATGCCGCTGCCAACGCCGTACCAGCCAGGGACGAAGTGGCGATTCTGAGACCAGGCAAACACCCAGGGAATCGCCCGGAGGTCGCTGAGCGACCGTGCACCGAAGCGCCGGGCCGGACGGGAGCCGAGGTTCAGCAGCGAGATCTCTTCCAGCGGGCTCGCGGCCTGATAATACGGCAGCAGGTCGGGGTGATCGATCAACTGCCGATACGACGCCTGCGCAGCACCGGAAAGAGCCTCCATCGCCTCGTCGAATTCGGCGGTCGGCACCAGCGCCTTTTCCCGTTCCGACTTGAGGGTATGCTCGACCACGCTCGCCGCGAGCAGCTCGAGCTGATACTGCGCCGTTCCCCGATTGGCGTACTTGAACGAAACGACCTCGCCCTGCTCCGTGATTCGCATGCGACCCTGGATCGAGCCGGCAGGCTGCGCGGCAATCGCACGGCCGGTTGGGGCGCCTCCCCGGCTCACCGAGCCGCCGCGGCCGTGGAAAAACGCAATGGGCACGCCGGCTTCCTTTCCCACCCTGGTCAGCTTGATCTGCGCCTTGCTGAGCTCCCAGTTTGAAGTAAGAAATCCGCCGTCCTTGTTGGAGTCAGAGTAGCCGATCATCACCTCCTGCACTCCACCCTGACTCCGGACGCTGCGGCGCACCAGCGGCACCGCCAGAAGCTCGCGCATGATCGCCGGCGCGCGCTGGAGATCTTCGATAGTCTCGAACAGGGGAACGATGGGAAGGGTGCAGCTCTCGACCCCGGCAGTGTCAGCAAACAGACCGGCGTTCTTGGCGAGGAGGTAGGCGCCCAGCACATCGCTCGTGCTCCGAGTCATGCTGAGAATGAAGCTGCCGAACGCCTCGCGATCGATCTCTTCTCTGAGACCGCGAACCAACTCGAACATTCCCTGCGTTTCCGCCGAGTCGTCCGGTAACTTCGGTCGGTCTTCCCCAGGAGTGAGCGGGCGCGCCAGCTCGGCCGCAAGCCACTGCCGCCACTTCTCGGAGGTCTGATCCGGAGCCTCACGCGTGGTCTCGCTGTCCGCCTGCCCGCCCGTCCGCCCGTCCACTTGCCTCCAGAGATCCGCCAGCGCGGCGTTGAGTTTGGTGGTGTTCTCCCGGAGATCGAGCCGTACGGTGCTGAATCGGAATGCTTCCACTTCCCGGCGCACCGGCCGCACCAGCATCGCTCCGATCGAGGTACTTCCTGCCGCGCTCAGCTGCTCCTCGATGAGACGGAGATCGCTGGCCAGGGCATCAGGGGATTGATATCCTGCCGGGCCCACCGCGACCTGACCCCGTTCCGCCGAAGCGATCATGGTATCCACCCGGCCGATCATGCAGGCGAGGAACTGGCGAAATACCTCGCCCGGATTCCGCGCCGCGATCCCCTCGCCGTCGCCACTGGCCTCGAGCTCCCGGGTAAGTGCGGCACGAAACGCCTCCGATACCGGGATCGCTCGCTCGGTGATGCTGAGCGCGCGGACCAGCTCCGCCAGGCGCCTGCGATAACGGCGGAGTGCTGACAGACGGTTTTCCAGCAGTGTGCTTCGCGTGACCTCGTTGGTAACGAACGGGTTCCCATCGCGGTCGCCGCCAACCCACGAGCCGAACTGCAGGAAGGCAGGAACCTGGAAGCGCTCGCCAGGATAGAAGGAGGCTAGGGCGCGCTCCAACTTGTCGAGCAGATCGGGGACTGCCTCGAATAGAGTCTCGTTGAAGAAGTGGAGTCCCCAGAATACCTCTTGCGGTACCGTTGGCTTCGCCAGCCGGAGCTCTCCAGTATTCCAGAGCAGCTCTATTTCGTTTCGCAATCCATCGATCAGGGACTGCCGCTCGCGCGGAGTCCATCGGGGAGACTCCAGGTCGACCAGACGGCGATAGATCCTCCGGTGCTTCTCCAACACCGTCACACGCTTGGCCTCGGTGGGATGGGCGGTGATCACCGGTCGGACCCGCAGGACTTCTAGCAAGGATCGGATCTCGTCGGCCGGTACCTTCGAGGCAGCCGCACCGGAGATGACGTTCGCGAATGTTCCGCGAAGTTGCTCGTGCCCTCGCTCCGCCTCGATCTGTCGGCGGCGACGCATCGCCGCATTCTGTTCGGCGATGCTGAGCAGTTGGAACCAGAGCCCCTGCACCTGAAGAGTGCGGGCCAGCACTTCCGGACTGAGCTCCGACACCGATCGCTCACCCCGCAGGACCTCGGCGACCTCAGGCTGTCGATCCCGGACCAGCCCGAGCAGGAGCGACGACAGCAGCTCAACGACTTCATTGGCGTAGGCGGCCGCGCTGGCGGCGGCCGGGTCGGCGGACTCCGGGAGGGAAACCGGGGAGAAAGGTTCGAGCAGGGTCTGGGTCACACGACGCGGTCGCGGAGCGGAGCGCCGCTGAAGAACAGTCGCAGATTCTCGACTGCTCGCCGTCCCATGGCGATGCGGGTCTCGTGAGTCGCGCTTCCGAGATGGGGGAAGAGCACCACGTTTTCCATGGTGAGCAGCTCCGGGGTGATCTCCGGCTCCCGCTCGTAAACGTCGAGGCCGGCGCCGGCGATCGTGCCGTCCCCAAGCGCTTCCACCAGGGCTGCCTCATCCACGATGTCGCCGCGTGCGGTGTTGACGAGGAACGCGTTCCGGCGCATTCGAGCCAACCGCTCCCGATTCATCAAGTGCCGGGTCTCCGGGCTCGCGGGACAGTGGAGGGAAACGAAGTCCGACTCCTCCAGCACCTGCTCCAGCGCATCTCGCGGCTCCGCTCCCAGCGCAGCCGCTTCTCCGGGCGAGGGGGGATAGGGGTCGTGGAAGATCACCCGCATTCCGAAACCGTGATGCGCGCGTTTCGCGACCGCACGGGCGATCCGCCCCATTCCAACCAGGCCAAGCGTCTTGCCACTTACCTGAGTGCCCAGCATATGCGTCGGGCGCCACCCAGTCCAGGCACCGCAGCGGACATGGCGCTCGCCTTCGCCGGCTCGGCGACTGACCATGAGTAGCAGCGTCATCGCGATGTCGGCCGTGGCCTCGGTGAGAACATCGGGTGTGTTCGATACGGCCACCCCCCGAGCCTTGGCCGCATCGGTGTCGATGTGATTGAAGCCGACGCCGAAGTTCGCGAGCAGGCGGGCACGGAGTGGCTCCGCGCTGAGAACCTCGGCGCTGATCCGATCGGTCACGGTGCAGAGCAGCGCGTCGGCGTCGCGGAGTGCTTCCTGGAGACCGGCGGCTCCGAGCGGACGATCGTCGCGATTGAGTCGGGCGTCGAAATCTCGGCTGAGCTCCTCCTCGACGACTCCGGGAAGGCGCCGGGTAACTACCACGGTGGGACGCGCCATCACTTCACGCCGACCTTCTTCCGCGACGAGCGCTTGGAGAGGGCCGCCGCGATCGTCGAACCGAGCTCGGCCGGGCTGGGAGCCACGGTGAGACCGGCGGAACGCATGATCTCGGCCTTCTCCGCCGCGGTGTCACCAAAGGCGGAAATGATGGCACCGGCGTGCCCCATCCGCCGTCCCTTCGGGGCGGTGAGCCCCGCGACATATCCGATCACCGGTTTACTCATGTTTTTCTTAACGAACAGCGCGGCTTCGGCCTCCTGGGGACCGCCGATCTCGCCGATCATCATGACCGCCTCGGTCTCAGGATCCTCCTCGAACAGCTTCAGCATATCCACGAACGAGCTGCCGTTGATGGGATCGCCGCCGATCCCGACGCTGGTAGTCTGTCCGATGCCGAGCGCGTTCATCTGAGCCGCGGCCTCGTATCCGAGCGTCCCCGACCGCGTGACCAACCCGACGTGCCCCCTGGAATAGATGTGGCCAGGCATGATCCCCAGCATGGCCCGGCCGGCGCTGATGATGCCGGCGCAGTTGGGACCGATTAATGTGGTCCGCCGCTCCTTGGGAAAGCGGAACAGGTACCGCTTCACCATCATCATATCCTGCGCTGGAATTCCGTCGGTGATGGTGCAGATGAGACGAATTCCGGCGTTGGCGGCCTCCATGATGGAATCGGCGCAGAACGCCGCTGGGACAAAGATGATGCTGGCAGTGGCCCCCGTTGCCTTCACTGCCTCCCGGACGGTGTTGAATACCGGGCGATCCAGGTGCCGGGTTCCTCCTTTGCCAGGGGTCACGCCACCGACGACGTTGGTGCCGTAGGCGATCATCTCCTTGGCGTGGAACGTAGCTTTGTCCCCGGTGAACCCCTGTACTACGACGCGGGTGGTTTCATCGACGAGAATGCTCATGGCTGTCCATTACCTCCGGCGACGCCAGGCGAAGAACGCTTTGCGGCGGGTGAACGGGTGGCACGGTAGGTGTTGAGCGCTTTGACAACCCGCTCCGCTGCCTCGGAGAGCGTATCTGCCGTGATGATCGGGAGACCGCTGTCCTTGAGAATCTTTCTTCCCTCTTGGAAGTTGGTCCCCGCCAGGCGCACCACCAGGGGGATCTCGAGTTGGGTCTCTCGCGCCGCCTGTACCACGCCCTGAGCGACCCAATCGCAACGGTTGATGCCGGCAAAGATGTTGACCAAAATCGCGCTGATCTTCGGATCGGAGAGCACCAACCGAAAGGCAGCAGCGACTCGGTCGGGCGAGGCGCCCCCGCCAACGTCGAGGAAGTTTGCCGGATGACCGCCCGCGTGCTTGATCATGTCCATCGTCGCCATCGCCAGACCGGCCCCGTTGATGATGCAGCCGATGTCTCCCTCGAGGGCGACATAGTTGAGGCCATACTCCGCGGCCTGCGCCTCCCGGGGATCTTCCTCAGCGTAGTCCCGCAGCTCGCTGACGTTGGGACGACGGAACATCGCGTTGTCATCGAAGGTCATCTTACAGTCGAGGGCTAGTACCTGTCCGTCGCCGGTCACCACCAGCGGATTGATCTCGACCATGGTCGCGTCGAGATCACGAAAGGCACGATAGGCGCCGAGGAGGGTGGTGACCGCACGACTCACCTGGGCCGGCGCCAGTCCCAGCCCGAAGGCGATCTCCCGTGCCTGAAAGGCAGACATGCCGATCGCCGGCTCGACCACTTCGCGGAGAATCGACTCGGGCGCGCTCTGAGCGATCTCCTCAATCTCGATTCCTCCCTGAGGGTGGGCCACAATTATGATCCGCTCGGTCTTGCGGTCCAGCACGAGCCCGACGTAGAGCTCCCGCTCAATTGGAACCGCAGCCTCGATGTAAAGCCGGTGCACCACCCTTCCCTCCGGACCGGTTTGATGGGTGACCAGCTTTCGGCCGAGCAGGCCCTTCGCCGCCTGGCGAACTTCATCTTCGCTGGAGCAGAGCTTGATCCCACCGGCTTTGCCGCGAGCTCCGGAGTGGATCTGAGCCTTCACGGCCCAGCGCGCCCCGCCGATCTCCGAGGCGCGGTAAACCGCCTGCTCGGGACTGTAGGCCACGCCACCGCGCGGGATGGCAACGCCGAAGCCGGCGAGAAGCTCTTTGGCTTGGTATTCGTGGATGTCCATGGTTCGTTCCGGAAAGCGGAGATTGTCGCTCCAGGAGGTCTAGAGTCGAAAGTCTAGTCAAGACTTTACGGAGATCGAGCTAGTGTACACCCACCTTTGACTCTTGACCCTTGACTCTCGACATTTTTCCAATCGCCTCATCCATATCCACCACGTTCTGCGCCATCCGCGCCGAGGCGGCATCGATCATGCGCCCATCGAGCTGCGCAGCGCCACGACCCTCCCGAGCTGCTTGCTCCAGCGCCTCGAGAATCCGCCGAGCCCGCTCGACTTCACGCGCCGGAGGAGTGAACACCTCGTTGGCGAGGGCGATTTGTGATGGGTGGATCGCCCATTTCCCTTCGATGCCGAGCGCCGCCCCCCGCCGCGCAGCAGCGGTGTATCCGTCGGGATCTTTAAAGTCGCCGAAGGGACCGTCGATCGGCCGCAGACCGTAGGCCCGGCACGCAACGACCATGCGGGACAATGCGGCGTGCCACTGATCACCTGGATAATCGGGATTGAGACCGCCGATGTTCACCGTGCGTGCCCGACAGCTCGCGGCGTAATCCGCCACTCCGAAGTGCATGGCCTCGAGGCGGCGGCTGGATTGGGCAATCGCCTCCACGTTGGCCATTCCCAGAGCAGTCTCGATCAGTACATCGATTCCGATCCGGTGCGGAATACCACGGGCTTCTTCAATCTGGGTCAGCAGCGCGTCGACTAGGTAGACGTCTGCCGGCACTCCAACCTTGGGGATAAGCACCGTGTCGAGGCGATGGCCTGCCTGCTCCACCACGTCCACCACGTCCCGATACATATAATGAGTATCGATACCGTTGATTCGGACAGAGATGGTCTTACCGCGCTCGCGCCAATCGTGCTCCAGCAAAGCCGCGATGACATTGAGGCGAGCCTGCGGCTTGTCCGCCGGGGCAACGGCGTCCTCAAGGTCGAGGAAGATATAGTCGGCTTCTCCGTCGAGCGCCTTCCGGAACATGGGAGGCTGCGAGCCGGGCACCGCCAGCTCGCTCCGCTGCAGACGGGGGTGCGACGGCTCGTAGCGGGTGTGACTCATCGAGCGGCGCCGGCGGTAGCCTTCCTGGATACCGTCGACTGGGACTGCGTCTCGGGAGCTCGGGGCGGGAGCTCCCGTTTCGGGAGCGCGGCCGCGGTGCTGCGCCAGTACTCCTGCGCCGCGCCGACGCCGGTTCCCAGCTCTATGTCGATCCCGACGTCTCGCATGGCCATTTCGGACCCAGCGATGGCACCCAACAGCATCAGCTCGTTGAGGTCTCCCAGGTGACCGATGCGAAAGAGCTTCCCCGCCATGCGAGCGAGCCCTGCTCCGAGGGCGAGGTTATAGCGGCGATAGGCCACATCGATGACTTCGGCTCCGTTGTACCCCGCCGGGACCATGATGGCGGTGACGGTGTCGGAGTTCCACTTGGGGGCGCGAGCGCAGAGCTCCAGTCCCCACTCCTTCACCGCCCGGCGGGTTCCTTCGGCCAGTCGGTGGTGCCGGGCGAACACGTTCTCCAGGCCCTCTTCGAGCAGCATGTCGATCGATTCCCTGAGACCATATAGCATGGGAAGCGACGGCGTGTAGGGGAAGTAGCCGGTCGCATTCGCCTTCCGCATGTCGCCGAAATCGAAGAAGACCCGCGGCAGCTTGGCTTGATCGTAGAGCGCGAGCGCCTTTTGGCTGGCGCAGACGATGCCGAGACCGGCGGGCAACATGAAGCCCTTCTGAGAGCCGGTGACTGCGAGATCGACTCCCCATTCGTCCATCCGGAAATCGATGCTCGCAATCGAGCTGACGCCGTCTACCATCAGCAGCGCGGGATGCTTGGTATCATTGAGCGCTCGCCGAATCCCGGCGACATCGCTGGTGACCCCGGTGGCAGTTTCATTATGAGTGAAGAGCACTGCCTTGATCCGCTGTCCTTTGTCCCCTGCGAGCGCCTCCTGGTAGCGCTCGATGGGCGCACCCTCGCCCCACTCTACATCGATAATTTCCACTTGAAGCCCAAACCGCTGCGCCATGTCGATCCAGAGATGACTGAACATCCCGAAACGCGCGGCAAGCACCCGATCTCCCGGTGACAGCGTGTTCGAGAGGGATGCTTCCCACGCGCCCGTCCCGCTGGCCGGGAAGATGAACGCCTGACCCGATGTGGTCTTGAAGATTTTCTTGAGATCCTCGAGCACGGGCGCGGCGAGCGCCGGGAAGTCGGAGGAACGATGATCTTCCATCGCGCGGTGCATGGCACGGAGAACCCGATCGGGCACGTTGGTAGGCCCGGGAACGAAGAGGAAATTGCGGCCTGCCATGGGAACCTCTCGATGCGGGGTAGGACGGTACGAGTAGGATGAGCCAGGAGTCTAGAGCCCACGATTCGAGTCTAGGGGAGGGGCCCACCTGAGACTCTTACCTGCTGCGACCATACGAATAACACTTTGTGAACTTTTTCACAAGAGATTCTTTTGACTAACGTCCATCCGGCGGACGCTCAATCGCTACTGGCCGATCTCTACTCTGCGGCCACAACCGCAGTTGCGCCAGGACCCGGCCTCAGAGCGCGGCTCCAGAGCCTGGGCCCCGACAATGCAGCCAACTCGATCTGGGTCATCGCACTAGGCAAGGCAGCCGTCCCAATGGCCGACGCTGCAGTGGAGCATCTCCGAGCCTCAGGACGTCGTCTCGCGGGTGGCCTTGTCATTGGCCCCGCGGTGAAGGGATCAGAAGGCTCGCCACTCCCCTATCGACAGGGAGATCACCCCGAACCGGGGCCGGCATCGTTTGCAGCGGCGGAAGCTCTTGCCCGAGTAGTAGCCCAAATTTCTCCGGAGGCCGAGGTGTGGGTACTCCTGTCAGGGGGTACGACCAGCTTGGTAGGGGCACCGGAGTCCGGGCTGACGACGGAGGAGCTCTCCGGGATCTACGCGCTTCTCCTCGGCTCTGGTCTGGAGATCACCGCCATGAACCGAATTCGGAAGCGATTCTCCCGATGGGGAGGAGGTAAGCTCGCCCGGGCGTTGGCTCCCGCCAGGGTTAGGGTCTACATCGTATCAGACGTGATCGGGGATGACCTGGCCTCGATCGGCTCGGGCCCCTGCGTACCTGATCCAACCACTGCCGCCGAGGTGCGTCACCTCTTGGAGAGCTCGGGGCTGTGGTCGCGGATCCCGGCATCGGCTCGCACGATCATCCACTCAGCCGAGACGGGATCGAGCCCCGAAACGCCTAAGCCAGGAGATGAGGCGTTCGTGAACGTCAGTTCGGAGGTGATTGCGAGCAATCACCTGGCACTCGAGGCCGTCCGCAACAGAGCAGCCGAGCTGGGTATGGCCCCGTTGCTGATCGAGGTGCCCATCGTAGGCGAAGCAGCGGCAGTTGGGACTCGGATCGCTTCCGAGCTGCTGGGGAACTGCAATCGCTCAGCCGGGCAACCGGCGGCACGCTGCTTCATCTGGGGTGGTGAGACCACGGTGACATTGGGTGATGGATCGGCTGGGCTGGGTGGCCGGTGTCAGGAGCTGGCTCTCGCGGCAGCACGGGTTTTTAACCAGGCCGGTGAGTCGCTCGCGTTGCTGGCCGCCGGCACGGATGGACGAGACGGACCTACCGACGCCGCAGGAGCAATCGTAGACGCGGGCACATGGAGCGCCATCGCACGGGGAGGACGGGATCCCGCCAGCGACCTAGCCTACCATAACGCGTACTACGCACTTGATGCGGCCGGTGCGCTGCTGCGGCCAGGACTCACCGGGACCAACGTCATGGATGTGGTGATAGGGATCTGTTAGGGGTGCAGTGCCAGCTTAGGTCGGAAGTCATCTCCCAAAATCACGCTGACATCTACCCGTCGCAGCGTGTCGATGTCGATTCTTATCCTTCCTCCCCCCAACGCCGCCGACACATAACGTGCTCGGCCGGGGTCTCCTCGACGGACCAGCACCTGGGTAAGCGCCGAGAGTGAGTCCGCGTTGCCGAGGAAGACTACATCGAGGCCATGTCCCCGTAGCAGCCGCGTGGCGGCGCGCGCGGCACCCTGGCGCCGGGTGCCGTTGAGCACTTCCACCATGATCCGCTCGCTAGGCCGGGCAGGAGCGGCAGTGGCGGCGGCTGACGGCTCAGGCTGACTGTGCCGAAACAGAAGAGCTCCCGTAGCAGCCATCAAAATCGCCGCGGCTAGCGCGATGCCGCGCCAGTGGCGACGAGACTGTTCCAGAATCTCACGGTAGGCTCGAGTATGGGCCATCCAGATTCGATTGTGTGAATGAGTCGGGACCGGGCGACTTCGCGCAAGACGAGTGTCGGCTCCCGAGGTAGGCGCTCGGCGAGCTCTGCTCTCCGCTCGCGATCGAAGGATCGCCCGGGCTCCAGGAAGTCGGCACAATAGAGGATACGTCCCACCATATCCCACTCAGCTAGACCGACCGAGTGATACCGCACTGCATCCAGCACCCCACGATCATCCTCGCCCTCGGCCCGGGCGCGGGCGGAGCTCGCCGGCCCATGACGAAGCTCGGGAGGTCCTGGCGTATTGGCGGACCACTTCTCCAGCACAGCGTCCGGCGCATCTCGCAGCGCGTCGTGGAGCCAGATCGCACGGAGCCAGCGGTTGCGCTCCGAATCGGGCACGCCCATCTGTTCGGCCCAGTGCACAGCGAGAGCCGCCACCCGTTGAACGTGCTCTAGCCTTTCCGGAGAGATGACTGCCCACTCGGGAAGGGTGGGCCGAAGCTCGGGTGAGCTAGGACGGGGTGGCCGCGCCGAGCCAGACTTGGTCAGCTCTCGGCCCGGAGCTGTGGTCGAACGATGCGGTTCTTGGAATCGACGAACACGACTGCGGGTGAGTGCCGCCCCGCTTCGTCTTCGGTGTAGACCCCATAGGAGATCACGATCACGAGATCACCCGGTAAACCCTGGCGCGCCGCAGCCCCGTTGAGTTGCAACACACCCGAGCCACGAGGGCCGGGAATGACATAAGTCGAGAAGCGAGCACCGTTGTTGACATTGACCACCTGGACCTCCTCATAGGTGGCAAGATCAGCGGCGTCGAGTAGTTCCTGGTCGATGGTGAGCGAGCCCTCATAGTGCAGGTCGGCCGAGGTAATCGTCGCCCGGTGAATCTTTGACTTCATCAGGTGGCGCTGCATCAGCCGAGTCCTTGTGCGAGAGTGATGTTGTCAATCAGGCGGGTGCCGCCGACGCGGGCCGCGATCGCCACGATGGTGCGGCCCTCCACCAGGGCGACCGGTGTCAGGCCGCTCGGCTCGACGATGGCGATGTACTCGACCGTGACCCGAGAACTGCTACGAAGCTCGTCTTGCATGCGCTGTTCTAACGCGCTAGCCCGGCGCTCACCTTCGCAGAACCCCTGGTGCGCAACGGCCAACGACCGACTGAGAAGCACCGCTGCCTTGCGGTCTCCTTCCTGGAGGTAGGTATTCCGGCTGCTGATTGCCAGACCATCCGGCTCGCGCACGGTCGGGACATCCACGATCTCGATTGGCCAGTCCAGATCACGCACCATGCGCCTGATGAGGGTGAGTTGCTGGATGTCCTTGCGTCCGAAGCACGCCAGGTCGGGCTCGACCAAGTGGAACAGCTTCGCGACCACGGTCAGAACGCCGGCGAAGTGTCCTGGCCTAGCCGCACCCTCCCAGCGCTCGGCTGTCGGTCCCGGCACCACTCGAATTTCCGAGCCGGGCGGATACATCGTTTCCACCTCGGGGACAAACAGCGCATCGACCCCGCGGCCTGCCGCTAGCGAGCGATCCCGGGGTAAGTCCCGCGGGTAGCGTGCCAGATCCTCGCCCGGCCCAAACTGAAGCGGATTGACAAAGATGCTCATGATTACCGCTTCGGCTCGGCGCCGGGCTTCGTCGACCAGCGCGAGATGCCCTTCATGGAGATATCCCATCGTGGGCACCAGTCCGACCCTTCGGTCGGCGGCGTGCTGCGACCTGGTCCAGGCGCGGAGCTCGGCCCTCGAGGTGATCTCATTCAAAGCTGTGTTCCTTGGAGGGGTATTTCCCCTCCCGTACGTCGGATGCGTACGCTCGCACTGCTTCCCGCACCGTCTGGCCCAGCTGCCCGTAGTGCTTGAGGAACTTGGGCGTGAACTGCTCGTTGAGGCCGAGCATGTCGTGGAGGACCAACACCTGTCCGTCGCACTGGGGGCCAGCACCGATGCCGATGGTGGGAATGGTCAGCGACTGCGAGATCCGCCCGGCGAGGGCAGCGGGGATGAGCTCGAGGACAATGGCACACGCTCCGGCCGTCTCTAACAGCTTCGCATCGTGCAGTAGCCGGTCGGCGGCGGTCGGTTCCCTGCCTTGCACCCGATAGCCACCCAGGGCATGAACCGATTGTGGTGTGAGCCCCAAATGGCCGATGACCGGGATGCCCCGCTCTACCAGCGCGGCCACCGTTTCCGCCATGTGACCCCCACCCTCCAGCTTGACTCCGTGCGCGCCGGTTTCCTGGAGCACCCGACCGGCGTTTCTGATCGCCTCGGGGATCGAGACCTGATAGGTGAGAAATGGAAGATCCACGAAGACGAGCGAGCGACGGGAGCTGCGCCGCACCGCGGCCGCATGGTAGATCATCTGATCCAGCGTCGTACTGAGTGTGGTCTCGTGTCCGGCAATGACCTGATTCAGTGAGTCACCCACCAACAGGATGTCGACGCCCGCCTCCTCCAGCAGGCGGGCAAACACGGCGTCGTAGCATGTCAGCATCACCACTCGCCGCCCCGCACCCTTCATGGCGAGCAGATCACTCACCGTCAGTGGCCGTGGATCAGAGCTCATGGGATTCGATTTCCGCCAGCTCTCGGAGCCAGAAGTCGCGGTTGGACAGCTCAGGATGAGGAATGATAAGGTCTTCCTCGGTCACGTGCCGGTCACCAAAGCGCACGATATCGAGATCTAATGTGCGGGGACCCCAACGTTGGGTGCGGCGGCGGCCGTGCTCGTTCTCGATGGATTGTAAGGCCGCCAGCATCGCCCGGGGCGTCAGGGACGTTTCCAGCAGCACCATCTGATTGAGGTAGGGGGGCTGATCCATTCCCCCCAACGGCGCCGTTTCTTCAACTGCGGAACTGGCGATCAGAGCGGTGCTCGGGAGTGACCCGAGGGCTTCCCGGGCAGCTCGCAGGTGGCCAGCTCGGTCGCCCAGGTTGCTGCCCAATGCCACGAAGACCCGCTCCCGGCCGGGTACCCCGCGCTCAGGCCTCAACGGCAAAGTGACTCGCGATGCGCTGGAGGTCAGAGGCCAGGCCGCCGAGCTCCCGAATCGCGCGCTCTAGCTCGGCTTGTCCCGCCGATGCCTCTCCCGCTCGCTTGGCCAAGGTATCGGTGTCTGCCCGGCTCTTGGCCGAGCTGGCGGCGACTTGTTCGATCTGACCGGTCAGGGAATTGACCGCATCTCGCTGCAGGGCGGCGGTCGCGGCAATCGCCTTGGCGTGTCCGCCCGCTTCACCGGTAGTCCCGACGATGGCGTCCAGAGCTTTAGCGGCATCCGCGCTGAGCTCCTCGACACCGGCAACTACGTCGCGCCCCTTCGCCATCTGTCCGGAGACCGCGGTGACTTGATTGGCAATTTCGCCGAGGAGGCCTCCGGCTTCTTGGGCGGCGTGAAGACTCTGCGCTGCCAGTTCGCGCACTTCGGACGCAACGACTGCGAACCCGCGCCCTTCCCGGCCGGCGCGAGCGGCCTCGATCGCGGCATTGAGTGCAATGAGGTTGGTGAGGTCGGCGATCTCGCGAATCGTTCCGATAAAGCCCGTGATCCGCTGAGTGAGCCCCCCGAGTGCGGCGACCCGATCGGCACCGGCAGCAACGAAGCCTTTGAGCTCGACCAGCCGGGCGATTGCGTCGCCGATCACGTCACGGTTACGGGCAGCGACCTCGGCTGCGGTACCGCTGGCAGTGGCTGCCTGCGCTCCCTGGCTCATCATCTCCTGGGTGGCATTCGCAAGTGATCCGGTCGCGCGCAAGCCGCCGGTCGCGAACTTTTCTAGCTCCATGGCCCCCTGACGCATGCCGAGCGACACATCCGCCAGCGCCGTGGCGGAGGTGCGCAGTGAATCTGCTACCCGGGCGAGAGCCGTCACCTGCTCCCCGATCTGGCCGACGGTAAGCACCAAGGGCCGTCGAAGCTCCGCGATATGTATGGCGGTCGCCATCTGGCCGGCCAAAGTACTGAGGGCAAGCAAGTCCTTGGAACGGTAGGCGTGGCGCTTGTGGTGCTCAACCTCCAGCAGTCCCAGAATGTCGTCGCCGAAGCGAATGGGATGAATCACCAGGGTGAGCACGCCCTCCATCACGCCGGCGATCCGGGCGTCGTGGCGGGTATCCGGGACCACCAGCGGCTCACGGTTCTCCAGCACCTCACGACGCAGTGCTACCAGCGCGGCGGGGGGCTCACCTCGGCTGGGGCGCCCGATTGCGCTACGATACGCGAGCGTCGCCTCGGAGCCGGAGACTTGATACACCCGGAAATCACTCCAGTCGAGTAGGCGGTACGCCAGTCGCTCAATCTGGGTAAATGATCCCTGGAGCGTCGCGTTGCTCGCGATTGCGCCCTCCATCAGATGGACCTTGTTGAGGTCCTCCGCTCCGATCGCTTCATCGAGGATTTGTCGGGTGAGCAGTCCCAGCACTCCGAGCGCCAGCGCGACCGCCACCCACCCGACCGGAGCGAGCGTAGCGAGCGCGGTGACGATGATGGTGGAGGCGATCAGGGTGAGGAGGTAGGAGCTGATCTCCCACCGTAAGATCAGAATTTTCTCGGCGCTCTCCAGCTTGCTGCGGATCAGGAGGCTGAAGTAGAACAGCGCGCGACTGAGAAAGAAGTAGAGCGAGACGAGGATCGCAGCTGCCGGGAGGAAGTCCAGGGTCAGCTCGGAGCTTACGCCCAGGGAAAGAATAGCGGCATAGGGACCGTAGGCTGCGACGAACCCGATCACCTCCCGACCGGCATTGATGATCCCGGCCCGAGGTTGTTTGCGGAGCCCGAACACGTCTGCCGCAGCCACTCCGGCCCAAAGAGCCGCAGCCACAGGGGACGGTCCGATACAGACCGCCCCAACCAGGGTAGGAACCGCCGACTGGGTCAGATAGGAATACTTGCTGAGGCGAACCGGAACGGCCCGGAGCACGAAGATGCTGAGCATGAGCAGGACCGTGGAGATCGGATGCGACAGCCAGCGGGTGTCCACCGCAAGCACTCCGGCAAGGAGTACGAGTCCTCCTACCGAAAGTACCTGGGAGTAGCCGTGGATCAGCGGTTGAACCTTGATCTTCATGGGCGGCTCTCCGCATCAATGCCGCGCCGAAGAGAGGCCAAGAACCTGCCCGCCGCCCGGACTCCCTGACTTCCGAGGACATCGACCAGCGCACTTCCTACGACGACACCGTCGGCCATACCGGCTACTACCCGGGCCTGTTCCGGCGTGGAAATCCCGAAGCCCACCGCAACCGGGAGCGAAGTCACCTGCCGGACTGCCGCTACCGAATCACCGAGGCCAGACGACAACATTGCGGTGGCACCGGTGACTCCAAGTCGCGCCACCAGGTAGACGAATCCCCGCGCGCCTTCTACGGTTCGCGCCAGCCGGTCTCCTCGCGTGGTTGGGGCAATCAAGCGGATGAGGTCGAGCTCGCTGCGCTGGACCGCTGATTCAACATCGGGGTCACTGCCGGCGGGAAGATCGGTGAGAATCAGACCCGCAACACCGAGGGAAGTGGCATCCGCGAGAAAGCGCTCGATGCCATATCGCAAGATGGGGTTGAGATAACTGAATATCACCACCGGCCGGCTCAACTCAGCGCGAGCCACCAGCTCGAGCGTGCCGGGAAGGGTCATTCCCTGACGAAGCGCCTCAAAAGTAGACCGCTGAATCGTAGGCCCGTCGGCGAGTGGGTCGCTGAACGGCACGCCCACTTCGAGAATATCGGAGACCTCGGCAGCAAGCCGAAGCGCCTCCACGCTGGCATCCGCGCTGGGGTAGCCCGCGGTGAGATACGGAATGAGCGCGCGGCGACCGCTGGAACGCAGGGTGGACCAGGTCTGCGCCAACGGCGACTCAGACAAAGTAATCGCCAACCGTGATTCCATAGCGAGAGGGGTTGGTGACCTTGACGATGGAGCGGCGGTAGGCGCCGCTGTCGTCCTTCTCACTCAAACTCACTTGAGTGCCGGGTGCCGGCACGGGCCCCCCGTCGGCATCGACCGCGATGCGCACCAGAGGACGTTTGAGATGCTCGCCTTCCGGATTCGGCGCAGCAACCACGCCGACTTCGAAGGTGTCCAGGATGACGCAGGTGCCCACGGGGTAGACGCCGATCAGATTGATGAGAGCCTTCACCAGCACCCGGTCGTAGCCTCGGTTCGGGTTCTCCCACATCTCTCGGAGCACCTGATCGGGCTCGATGGGAACGGTCTGATATACCCGCCGGGTCGTCGCTGCGTCGAAGCCGTCGGCCACCGACACGATCCGGGAAAAAATGCCCAGCTTCCGTGGCCTCACCACCTTGGGGTACCCGGTGAGATCGGTCTTCATGTGATGCTCATGTGCAACCAGGACCGAGCGGTAGGGTATCTCCTCGTATCCTCGCATGCTGAAGAGGGTGAGCGCGCCAAGCCAGGGGTGGGACTGGATGATCTTCCACTCGTGCTCGTCCAGCTTGCCGGCTTTGTTCAGCACCTCAGTGGGCACCCGCGCTTTCCCCACATCGTGCAACAACGCCGCCATGCCGAGGTCACAGAGCTGGACCTTGGAGAAGCCCAGCTTTTTGCCCAAGGCGACGGAGAAGATGCAGACATTCACCGAGTGGGTGAACGTGTATTCGTCGTAATCACGAATGGTGGTCAGACCTACCATCGAGATCTCATTGTTGAGCACTTGATCGACCACCATCTGGACCGCGCGCTTCACCCGCTTGAGTCCGGTCGCCCGGCCCAGACGAACCCCGCCGATGACATCCTTGGTCACCGCCACACTCTGGGCATACACCTGCTTGGAGGCTTCCCGCGCCTCGGCGGAGCTTCCCCCATCCGGTAAGCCACGCTCCAACTCCAGATGCACGATGTTGGCGGCGCCCAGGCGTTCCAGGAGCTCCTTGTGCCGTTCGTCAGCGTTGTCCCTGGCGGAGAGACTGAGCAGCAAACTCAAGAAGATCTGCCAGTCCCGGCGCTCGGTCCCACCCCTGACCCGGAGCGCACCGATCTCGAAGCCTCGAAAGATTGCGAGCACGTGACTGAACGAGGCGTAGTTGTCGAGCTCCAGCCGGAGCCGGGTAGAGTTGACGAAGATGAAGTCGCCCGCGAGTCGGATCTCCAACTCGATCTCGGTTTGGAGTAGCGAGCGGGTGGTAGCATCGAGATCGGCCAGCGCCTTTTGAACGGTGGCGTTCTCCAGCGGATAGAGCTTGAGACTTCTGAGGGCAGTGTATAGCGCGAGCAGCAAGGAGCGGCCGCCCTGGCGAAGTTGTCCGTCATCCCCCGGCGCGTCGGAGACGAGTTCCAAGGGATTGCTCATTTGGCGGCCTCGCGCAGGGCACGGCTGACGGCATTGCGGACCACCAGATCCTTGTCTTCTGCCGCGCGTTGAAGGACGTCGCGAGCGTCCGGTGTCTTGAGGCGACCGAGCGCCACGGCCGCGCAAGCACGGATCTCCGGAGGTTGCTTCATCCGGAGCAGACCGCGATCGAGGAGAATGGAGCTGAGCGGCTTCAGCGCACTCACTCCTGCAATGGCGCTATATGCCTCGAAGAATGCCATCTTCTCCGTCAGGTCCATCTCCTTCACTGATTTCCCCAGCACAACGCTCTCCACCCGCCGAAGCGCGCCTTTATAGCCGCGAGCTCCTGCGGACCGCACCGCAGCGAGTCGGACTCCGCGGTCGGTATCCTCAATTGCCTTGTCGACGACCGTCAGCGCTCCCGGGGTACCCAGCTGGCCCAACGTTTGGACGATGGCTAACCGTACGGCGGGGTCGGGATGACCCATCGCCTCGGCCAGGGCGGGAACGGCCTGGTGAAGTCCCAGCCGGCCACACAAGCCGATCATGCCCGAGAGGGCGGATGAATCCTGAATACCGAGGATGCGTTGTACCTCGGTGGGATAAGTATGTGCCAGACGATCAACGAGATCCTCCAGCATCTTCCGAAGCGGGCTCGACGTGAGATTGGGAAGCCAGCTCACGCAGGGCTCCAGTGCAGATGCTCGCAATTCCCGCAGCACCTCTGCCGCGTGCTCCTCGACCCCGAGGTTGCTCGCCTCATCCAACGATTGCAGCAGTTGCCCAACGATCGTCGGCTCACTGAGCTTGGCGCCGAAAGCGTCCAGCCGTTGGACATGTTCGGGCTTCAGATCGGGGATTCGCTCTTTCAGGAGCTTGCACTCCCGGAGCACGGCTGCGGAGCTCCGAAAGTCGCGCGCGTTCAGGAGATTGGGGAAGAGGCGCTCGAGGATGCGAAGAACTTCGTGCCTCACCGCCGGCTGGACATTCACCTCGAACAGATCGAACAGCACATTCAGTGCGCTCGCCCGCACGTCTCGCGAATACTCCTCATCTACCTCGCGAGCGAGATAGCTGATTTCGGAGTCGTCCAGGAAGTAAAGGGTGGACTCGACATCGTCGAGATCGATCAGACTCTTCTGCTGCTGTTGAGGAGCCTCCTGGGCAATCTGCGCCTTGCGGTCGGCCGCGGTTTGTCCGTCAAGTGCTTGCCCGCTGACCTGAGGAACCGAGCCGGCTCCGTCGCCGGTAAAAAAGTCGATGAACCGGAATTCGATGAACTCGAACTCATGCTCCCACAACAGAGTTGGGAGATCATCACCGGCGTCCGCGGGCAGAAACCGCGCTTGGTTGACGATTGTGAGCAGGCGAGGCAGATCTATTTCTTCGGCGCCACGCCGGATGGTCAGAGCGCGCATCCCGTCCTTGAACAGGCTCCAGCTTAGGCTCTCCGACTTACTTGCTTGGCGATAGACGACCTGCTCCTCCCAGATGAACTCCGTTTCGGTCACCTTCAGCACCACCTCTTCGGTGGACGCCCAGATAGGCGGGCAGGCGGCCTGGACGTTCTTTATGGCGCGCTGATAAACCGGATTGTTCGGCAGGTACATCTGAAAGGCCCGCAGGGCCTTCACCATCACCGCGAGCAACTCGGCAACTTGCGAGGCGGGAACAAGGGGCGTCTGCGGCTGTGCGGTCACAACCGGATACCAAGACTGGCCGCGACGTGGGCCACATCCTTGTCCCCCCGCCCGCTGAGACAGATGAGCACTACGGCATCGGGCGGAAAGGTGCCCGCGGCCCGACGGACCCACGCCAACGCGTGGGCACTCTCGAGCGCCGGGATGATTCCCTCCAACCTGCAGAGCGTCTGGAAAGCATCCAGCGCTTCGGCATCGGTCGCGGTCTCGTAGCTGACCCGCCCCACATCCCGCAGGTAACTATGCTCCGGCCCGACACCGGGATAGTCGAGGCCGGCCGATATCGAGTGAGCCGGTGCCACCTGGCCGTCGGCGTCCTGCAAGAGGTAGCTCAGACTCCCGTGAAGCACACCCGGCGTCCCCGCGCTCAGGGTGGCGCTGTGATGCCCGGTGGAGAGGCCCTCCCCCGCTGCCTCGACTCCCACGAGGCGGACTCCTGGATCATCGAGGAAGCCGCTGAATATGCCCATGGCATTGGAGCCTCCACCCACGCAAGCCACGACGGTATGAGGGAGCCGGGCGAAGCGCTCCAGCATCTGCGCTCGAGACTCGCGGCCGATCACGGACTGGAAGTCACGCACCATACGGGGGAACGGGTCGGGGCCGACCACGGACCCAATGATGTAGTGAGTGGTCGGTACATTGGTGACCCAATCGCGGAGCGCCTCATTGGTCGCGTCCTTCAGCGTCCGGGTACCTGATTCGACCGGCACCACGGTGGCGCCGAGCAGCTGCATGCGGTAGACGTTCAGCCGCTGCCGCTCCATATCCTCGGCGCCCATGTAGACCACACATTCCATGTTGAATCGCGCGCATACTGTCGCCGTCGCCACTCCGTGCTGGCCGGCGCCGGTCTCGGCGATAATCCTCCGCTTTCCCATGCGCTGGGCCAATAACGCCTGGCCGATCGTGTTGTTGATCTTGTGCGCGCCGGTGTGATTCAGGTCCTCCCGCTTGAGGACCACAAGGGCCTGGACGGCATCGCTGAGGCGGGGAGCCTCGGTCAGCGGGGAGGGCCTCCCAACAAACTCCGTCAACAGACGCTCCAGCTCCGCCCAGAACGAGGCGTCTTCGCGCGCGGCATCGTACAGCGCGGTCAACTCGTCGAGCGCCGCAACCAGTGTCTCGGGAACGTACCGGCCGCCATACGGTCCGAAGCGACCTGGTAGGGCGCGCTCAGGTGATTGGGCTGTGGGCAAACACGGCCTCCGCAAATCGGGCGATCTTGCTGTGGTCTTTGATGCCGGGCAGGGCTTCGACGCCTGAACTCACATCCACGATATCCGGCCGAACACAGGCCAGAGCTTTAGCGACGGTGTCAGGGGTGAGTCCGCCGGCAAGCACCATGGAATGACCCGCCAAACGCGCCCGCGCCTCGCACGCTACCGCGAGCTCGAGGGGCACTCCCGATCCACCCAGGGCCAGTGGTACGTGGGGCTCGACCAGTACCGCGTCGGATCCGGCGATCGCCCAGGTCACCGCATCCAGGTCCTGGGGCGCCGCGATTCGCACGACACGCCAGACCTCGAGACCCGCGGCGCGGATCCGTTCGGCGTCGGCCTGGGAGTAGGGACCGTGCAGCTGTGCCCCGCTAAGCCCTGTCTGCTCAGAGATCTGGAGGATTTCTTCCGGCGACTGGTCGGCGAAAACCCCCATCACGGGGACACCGGCACTGGCACCTACCAAGTCGATCACTTGCTCCGCCCTAACCGTTCTGGGCCCTCCAGCAAAAACGACGCCCAGATAGGAGGCGCCGGCCTCAACTGCTCGGCTCACATCAGTGGGCCGCATCAGCCCACAGATCTTGATCTTAACGGCCATGCCTCGTCACCATCGACAGGTCGCGAAGAAGCGCCGCCGGAGACTCTGCCGCCGAGAGCGCAGTCCCGATCAGTACCGCGTCCGCTCCGGCCTCTGCCGCCCGAGCTACATCCTGCCGCTCGACGAGGCCGCTTTCGGCGACGGCTATCCGGTCGACGGGCACCTCGGCCAGCAACTTCCAGGCGGTGTCGACATCGACCGCAAACGTGTCCAAGTCCCGGCTGTTCACTCCGATCACCGTAGCGCCAACATCGAGTGCTGTAGCGAGCTCCACCCGTGTGTGAACCTCTACCAAGGCATCCAAACCGAGCACTTCGGCGCAGCGGAGCAGCTGATCCAGTCTTTGACGAGTGAGAATTCGGACGATCAGGAGGACGGCCGATGCGCCGGCTGCCCTGGCCTCCAGAATTTGGACCTCGTCGATGATGAAATCTTTTCGGAGCAGCGGCAGCGCACAGCGTTCAGCGGCGGCTCGCAGGTCCTGCACCGAGCCCCCGAAATATGGAGTATCGGTCAGAATGGAGATTGCCGCCGCTCCATGGGCGGCATAGAACGCGGCCCGGTCGGCAGGATCGAGATCCTCCCGTATTGATCCAGCCGATGGCGAACGCCGCTTCACCTCGGCGATAACGGCGAGGTGGGGCCGGCGGAGCGCCGCTCGGAACGAGGGGCGCGCCAGATGGTCTACTAGAACATCCCGCTCCAGGGCGTCCTGCCGGGCCTTCAAGGCAGGTAGCGTCTGCCGGGTGGAGTCCAGGATCTGTTGGAGATTGACAGGCATCTTGTCCTTCGGCCGGTGTTCGGGTAGCTTAGTTCGGGCTCTATTCGGTCAACTCGTCGACCAGGGGAGATATCGGATGCCGCTGACCAAGCGCCAGAGTGAAATCCTCAGCTATCTGCAGGCTCATATCAATGGGCAGGGGTACGCGCCCAGCTTCGAGGAAATTGCCGAGCACTTCGGTTTTCAGTCGTTGGCTACGGTCCACGAGCATCTCACGAATCTGGAGCGGAAGGGCTATATCCGTCGCTCCTACAACGAGAGCCGCTCGATCGAGGTTCTGCCGCCGCGAGGTACGTCATCGGCTAGTGAAATCCCTCTTCTCGGTAAGGTCGCGGCCGGCACCCCGATCGAATCCCTAATGCACCAGGAAAGCATTGCGGTCCCGGAGCAGATGCTGCCTCGCCGCGGACCCAACTATGCGCTGAAGGTGCAGGGCACCTCGATGATCGACGAGCACATCGTCGACGGCGACATTGTGGTCGTACACGGCAAGCAGACGGCCGAGAATGGAGAGATGGTCATCGCTCTCGTCAACGGTAGCGAGGCCACGGTCAAGAAATTCTATCGTGAGCCCGGAGGATGGATCAGGCTTCAGCCCGCCAACTCTACCATGCAACCCATGCGCTTTCAGGAGCGCGACGTCTTAATCCAGGGTGTCGTGGTCGGCGTCATCCGGAAGTACTGACCGCGGGGGCGGCTGCTCGCAACCGGGCCAGCGCGGCAGCTCCGCCCCCGCCATCGAGTGCGTTCCGGCCTCGGTCGATCGCCTCCTCGAACGACCAGCCCCGCCCTGAAACGTAGAGCGCAGCTGCGGCGTTCAGCAGAACGGCGCAGCGCACCGCATGACTGCCCTTCCCCAACAGCATTGCCTCGATCCGGCTTGCATTCTGGGCCGGCTCAGCTCCGTCGAGCCCGTCTAAGTCGTCGCAGTCGAGGCCAAAGCGGCCAGGATCCAGTTCCCAGGTGCTGGTCTTCCCCTCCCTCACCTCCCAAACAGACGTCTTTCCCGACGGGCTGATCTCGTCCATGCCGATATCGGCATGCAACACCAAGGCATGTCTGGCTCCCAGGACCCCAAGAGCCGCGGCAAGGACCGGCGCTCGCGCGCGGTCGGCAACTCCAATGACCTGCCGAGCGACACCGGCGGGGTTCACCAGCGGACCCAGGAGATTCATGATGGTCGCTACGCCAAGCTCCTTTCGGACGGCGCCGAGGTGCCGCACAGCGGGGTGATAGGACGGCGCGAAAAGGAAGACCAGACCGACAGACCGAAGCACCTCTCTGGCACGGTGGGGAGGCAAAGTGATGTCGACTCCGAGCGCTTCCAGGACATCGGCCGAACCGGATCGAGAGGTGTAGCTGCGGTTTCCGTGCTTCGCCACAGGGACGCCGGCGCCGGCCACCACGAACGCCGCGGCGGTTGAGATGTTCAGCGTGCACACCTGGCCGCCGCCGGTGCCGCAGGTGTCGACCAGTTTCTCCGGGTTCTCAGCGTCCAGGCGAACCATGGCACACCGCAGAGCCAGAGCAGCTCCGGCGATCTCCTCAGCGGTCTCACCCTTGGTTCGGAGACCCATGAGGAGCGCCGCTGCCTGGATGGGACCTCCATCCCCCCGCATGAGGATCTCGAAGGCGGCGGCAGCGGCCTCTCGGTCGAGCGAGCGGCCTTGCGCGATCTGTTGGATCGCGAACCGCAGGGGGGCATGATCGGTCACTGGTGCGAGGCCGGCGAAGGGTCTGGCTCGAAGGGAGGAAAGGTCGAAAAGTCTATCCGGTAAGAGCGTCTTTTGTCAATCCTGACAAGCAGTTGCGTACTTGCTCGTGGAGATGGAGCGTCGCTAGATTTCGTTCGATGAGCCGGACCTTTCTCGCCACGCTTCACTACGACGGCACCGGCTTCGTCGGGTGGCAACGCCAGCCAGCCGGCCGCTCGGTGCAAGCTGAGTTCGAGCGAGTTCTGGAACGGATCTTCAGCCGGAGAACGTTGGCCCATGCTGCCGGACGGACTGACGCCGGCGTTCACGCCACCGGGCAGGCGGTAAGCTTCGGCGCTCCTCAAGGCTGGACTCATCAAGCGCTTCAGCGAGCACTGAATGCGCTCCTTCCGAAGGACTGCTGGGTCGAGTCAGTGTACTCGATGCGGCCCGGATTCCACGCCCGAAAGTCGGCTCTGACCAGACGCTACCGCTACGATGTAGGGTTCGATCAATCATCGGCATCACCGTTCCGGCGGCCCTACGAGTGGGCATTGGGACGCGCGCTCAATTTCGATTTGATCCGGGCGGTTGCAGGCGAGCTCCGGGGCGAGCACGACTTTCGCGCTTTTGCCGCCAAATCAAATAAGCGGCACTATCGCTGCCGCCTCTCATTGGCCGACTGGGAACTTCGTCCCGACGGACGCGGAGCGAGCTTCCACGTAGAGGCTGACCGCTTCCTGCACCACATGGTTCGCATGCTGGTGGGCACTATGGTGGACGTGGGACTCGACCGACGTCCTCCGGAGGACGTCGTCACCCTGCTGGGCCGAGAGGACAATAGTGAGACCAGCCCTCCAGCCCCGCCGCAAGGGCTCTACTTCGTTGCGGCCAGCTATCCAGCGGAACTCTATGAGGAGATCATGGGATTTTCGGGTGCGGCAGCGCATTTCGTCTAGAGCGCACCTGCTGGCACTGGCACTCGGCCTACTGGGCTGCCGGGATGCGGCGCCCGACGAGCTTACCGTCGCTAGCGCCGGAGTACAGACGCCACGGCAGGTGGCGCAGGTTGACAATGCCGTCAGTGCATCCCGGCGGACCGCGCTGGTGTCTGCCGCGGACCGAGTATCGCCCGCCGTCGTCTCCATCAACGTCACGGCACGGCAGCAAGTCACTCCCCGCTCTCCCTGGGATTTCTTCTTTGTTCCCGAGCAGGCGCGCATCGTCCAGGGCTATGGGACTGGATTTGTGCTCCGTTCTGGCGGGATCATTGTGACCAACCAGCACGTGGTCGCCAACGCGGACAAGGTGGTGGTCACTCTTCGCGACGGCAATGATCTTCCGGCAACAGTCTTGGGTGAAGACCCGGTCACCGATATCGCGGTGCTTCGGGTCAAGCGAGACAATCTCCCGACCGTCGCTCTTGGCCACAGCACGGATCTGATGATCGGCGAGTGGGTGGTCGCCCTGGGCAACCCCTACGCCTACCTCCTAGGCAATGCCGAGCCCACGGTTACCGTCGGTGTGGTGAGCGCCACGGGTCGCAACATCCTTCCCGGGGGAGACCAGACCGGTCTCTACCTGGACATGATCCAGACCGATGCCGCCATCAATCCGGGCAACTCCGGTGGTCCGTTGACGAACGCGCTCGGCGAGGTCGTCGGAGTGAATTCGTCGATTTTCAGCAACAGCGGTGGGTCCGTGGGATTGGGCTTTGCAATTCCGATCGAGCGCGCCGTTCGGGTTGCGGACGAGATCATTCGGAGCGGTACGGTCCGGCGAGCATGGGTCGGTCTCGAGGTGGAAGGAGCCAACGCCATGCGAGAATGGAAGAGCCAGGGTGGGGTCGTGCTCTCCTCGGTGGCACCCGGTGGTCCGGCCGCCCGAGCGGGTCTCAGGCCGAGTGACGTGCTGGTCGAGGCGAACAGCCGTCGGCTCCGCAATTATCTGGATTGGGAGGCGGTAAAGCTGGATCTTCACGTGGGCGACGCGGTTGATATTCTGGTGCGCAGCGGAAGCTCGAGCGTCCGTCGCCGAATCGTCACCGGCGACCTGCCGACCGTCACTGCCGAGAAGATCACCGTTCTCCAGGACCTTCAGCTCGTCAACGTGACGCCGGCGATTCAGGCGGAACGCGGCATCCGGAGCGAGCAGGGCGCGCTCATATTCCGGATCTCCCCCCAGGTCAGTCGGGCGACCGGGTTGGAGGCCGGCGATGTCATTCTGGCAATCAACCGATCTCCGGTACGGAGCGCGGCTGAGGTGTCCGATCTCCTCAACGTGCGGCCCGGCCAGGTCATTCGCATCTATGTCGAACGTGAGGGACAGGTGACCTTCACCGATCTGGTCTTCCGGTGAGCGACGATCGCTGGCAGTCGCCGCTGAGCACCCGGTACGCGTCGCCGGCGATGCAAACGCTTTGGGGTGAGCCACGGCGGATAGCGCTCTGGCGACGGCTATGGCTGGCCCTAGCCGAAACCGAGCGCGAGCTTGGCCTCGATATACCGGAGCAGGCCATTACGCAGATGCGGGCCCATTTGGACGATGCCGACCTCAACGCCGCCACCCGCTACGAGCGACGCTTCCGGCACGATGTGATGGCCCACATCCACGCATACGCCGATCAAGCACCGGCGGCCCGAGCATACCTTCACCTGGGTGCGACGAGCGCGTTTGTCACCGACAACGCCGATCTGATCCTTATGCGGGACGGGCTGCGCTTGCTCTTGGGACGCTTGATCGCGGTCATCGGAGCGCTCGAACGCTTCGCCCGGCGATATGCAGGCCTGCCATGCCTGGCGTACACCCACTTCCAGCCGGCACAGCTCACGACCGTGGGAAAACGGGCCTGCCTGTGGATGCAGGATTTCGGCCTGGACGTCGAAGCTGTGTGCCATCGGATCGAGACGATACGGCTGCGTGGGTGCAAAGGTACGACCGGGACGCAGGCCTCCTTTTTGGAACTCTTCCACGGCAGCCACGAGAAGGTACGGGAGCTGGATCGGCGGGTCGCCCGCCGGCTGGGCTTTACCGAAACCTTCCCGGTCACCGGGCAGACCTACACTCGAAAGGCCGACAGCGTCGTACTGGATGTCCTGAGTGGCATTGCGCAGTCCGCTTCCAAGATGGCCGGCGATCTCCGACTGCTTCAACACGAGGGAGAGCTGTTCGAACCGTTCGAGTCGGAGCAGGTGGGCTCCAGTGCAATGGCCTACAAACGAAATCCGATGCGGGCCGAGCGGATCAGTGGCTTGGCGCGGTGGGTGATGTCGCTGCCTGCGAACACTGCGCAGACCGCTGCCAGTCAGTGGTTGGAGCGCACGCTGGATGACAGCGCCAACCGACGGCTGGTCTTGCCGGAAGGGTTCCTGGCGACCGATGCGATCCTCGTGCTCGCGACCAACATTGCGGCGGGCCTCGAGGTGCGGGACGAAACGATCGTGCGCCACGTAAACGACCAGATGCCGTTCATGGCAACCGAGCGATGGCTGATGCTCGGCGTGTCAGCGGGAGGAGATCGCCAGGCGTTGCACGAGGTCATCCGGCGGCACAGTCTCGCCGTAGCCGACGGAGTGACCCGGGGGGAATCGAACGATCTGCTCGCCCGCCTGGCCGCGGATCCGGCGTTTCAGAGAGTGCCCACGACCAAACTCCAAGCTGAGCTGGATCCAAGCAAATACACCGGCCGCGCGAGTCAGCAGGTCACCGAGTTCATCGACGAATATCTTCGCCCTTTGTTGGACCGCGCCCGTCCCCTTGCCTCGGAAGCAGAAGCGGCGGAGGTGGTAGTATGAAGCCCGCGGCACCCACCCTGGTGCAGAGCCGACTGCCGCTCCCCCTGCTCCGGCGGGGAAAGGTTCGCGAGGTGTACGAGGTGGATGCGGACCATCTCCTGATCGTGGCAAGTGACCGGGTCAGCGCCTTCGATGTGGTGATGAGAGAGCCGGTCCCGCGGAAAGGCGCGGTGCTGACTCAGATCAGTGCGTTCTGGTTCGAGCACCTAGCGCACGTGTTCCCTTCCCACTACGTCACTGCGCGCACCGCCGAGATTCTCGACCGAGTCCCCAGTCTTGCGACGATGCAGCGGGAGCTCGCGGGACGAGCGATGCTGGTTCGGCGAGCGCCGCCGGTGCCCTTCGAGTGCGTGGTGCGAGGCTATCTCTCCGGCTCCGCCTGGGCCGAGTATCGGGACCGTGGCACGCTCGCCGGTGAGCCATTGTCACCGGGGCTGCTCGAGAGTGATCGGCTCGACCCGCCCCTATTCTCGCCGGCAACGAAGGCCGAAACCGGGCACGACCTCAACGTCCCCTTTGCCACTGTGGCCGCCACGCTCGGGCACGCGCTCGCCACCCGATTGCGGGACGCGAGCTTTGCGATTTATCAGGCCGGCCGGGACCACGCCGAGCGCAGGGGTCTCATCATCGCAGACACGAAATTCGAGTTCGGGATCGATGGAGAGGGCACGCTACGGCTGATAGACGAGCTCCTCACGCCCGAC
>JBKPAO010000010.1:0-5737 GCA_046726475.1 Gemmatimonadota bacterium
CCACTTTCGCTACAGAGAGTAGGGCTTCCATGGACGGAGATCCCGGGAAGCGCGTATGCATCATCGGCGCCGGCATTGCTGGACTCGTGACGGCGAAGGTTCTCGAGGAAGACGGCTTCGAGATCGTCGCCTTCGAGAAGCAGGCGGAGTTGGGGGGCGTCTGGGCTGCATCGCGAACCTATCCGGGGCTGCGCGCGAACAATTCCCGCGAGAGCTACGCGTTTTCTGATTCCCCCTACCCGGACACCGCTGATGATTTCCCCACGGCCGAGCAGATTCGTGCGTATCTGGGGGCCTATGCGGATCGTTTTGGGCTGCGGTCTCTGATCCGCCTGTCCACGCAGGTTGTCTCGGTCACCCGGGTCCCGGCGACGCACGGCACGGCAGACAAATTCCAAGTCCTGGTTCGGATGAGTTGTGGAAGTGAGATCACCGAGACGCTCGACTTCGACTTTGTCGTGGTCTGCAACGGTGTTTTTTCAGAGCCCCAGATGCCGCAGTTTGACGGCCGGGAACTCTTCCGCGGGTCGGTACTCCATTCGAGCCAGTTGATTGATCCGGGGATACTGACGGCGAAGCGTGTCGTGGTCGTCGGCGCCGGCAAGTCCGCACTGGATTGCGCGAGTTGGGCAGCCCGACATGCGCAAGTGTGCACACTGGTCTTCAGGGCGCCGCACTGGATGGCTCCGCGCTACTTCTTCGGGCGTGTCCGCTACGATCGGGTGATCATGACCCGTTTCGCGGAGCTGTTTCTGCGCTACCACCGGCTGAGCCGCTTCGAGGCATTCCTGCATGGCCCGGCGCGGGCATTGGTCCGCGTCTGGTGGCAGGGATGGAGCCGAGTCATCCGTCGATTGCTCAAGATGCCTGCCGTGCTCGTGCCGAAAGCGGCGCTTCCTGCGGGCTTCGAAAATATCGGCATCGGGGGCGAGTTCTACGACGCTCTGAACCTTGGCAAGCTGGCCCTCAGGCGCACGCACATCGCCCGTTTCGCGGGCCCAGATGCGATTGAGCTCGATACGACCGAAAAAGTCGAGGCGGACGTCATCGTTCTGGCGACAGGATGGCGTCAAGGCCTGCCGTTTCTCGATGCCGATCTGTTGAGCCAGGTCCAGAAGGACGATCATCTGTGTCTTTACCGGCACATCTTGCCTCCGCGCGAACCGCGCCTGGGATTCATCGGCTATGCTTCCTCAACGGCCTGTCAACTGACGTCCGAAGTCGCCGCGCATTGGCTGTCCCAGTGCTTCCGGGGGGAACTGCATCTCCCCAGCGTCGCTGATATGGAGCGAGAGATATCGCGGGTGCTGGATTGGGCCAACGAGGTTTTGCCGGCTCGAAACCAAGGGTACTTCATCGGACCATACGTAGCGCATTACCTCGACGACCTCCTCCGCGACATGGGTCTACCCCGCAGACGCGCTGGCAATTTGCTCTCGGAGTATTTCGCGCCCTTCTGGCCAGATCGCTTCCAAGACCTGGGCGAGCAGCGCCGCCGAGGGCGCCGCGGGGTGAGCTTGCTGGTGAGCGAAGGGCGTCATCGAGGTGGAACGGCCGTGACCTGATCATGGAACTGCTCCTATCCCGTGCAGCCTGCGCTCGGCCTCGGCGAACCGCACGCTCTTAGTCCGCAATTCGCCTCGCGTGGAACCGTCGGAGTTGAAGGGATGTGGAGCCGGGGAGACCACCGTGATGCCGCGCGATTGGCGGCGGCCGGGAGTGTGGTTGGGTGGACCTGTCCGCACCGAGGATCGAGCGAGCCCGCCGGTCAGCGGAGGCTGCGGGGTTGCACAACGTCACCTTCGAGCAGGCCGACGCCGAGTTCCATCACTTCCCGGTGGAGCAGTTCCAGGTCGCGATCAGCAGGTTCGGGGTGATGTGGGCGTTTCCCTCCATCACGGGCAATGGAACCCGAGTGAATCATGCAGATCAGAGCATACGCGATCAGAGAAAAAGGCGGCACGGCGGAGCCCTTCGTGTATGAGAGGACTCTTGGCGGCCGTGACGTCCTGGTGAGGATCACGCATCGTAGCCTCGCGAGGGGCGACATCCAATTCATCGATAATGATTGGGGTGACGCGCGGTATCCGCTGGTCCCCGGCCACGAGATCGTTGGAATCGTAGAAGAGGCCGGTTCCGAGGTCGCCGACCTGCACACCGGCGATCGCGTCGGTATCGGGTACCAGCAGGAGGCGTGTTTCGACTGCTCCTTCTGCCAGCGGGGCACCGAGCAACTCTGCGCCAGTCAGAAGGTCATTGCCGTCGACCGTTACGGCGGCCTGGCCGAACACATCATTGTCGATGCCCGGTTCGCCTTCCGGCTCCCGCTGCAGCTCGATTCGGCCACATCAACCCCGCTGCTCTCGTCCGGCCTGACGGTGTACGCAGGCATTCTTCGGGCCGGACTGGCCGACGGTTCTCGAGTGGCGGTGCTGGGCGCCGGAGGGCTCGGTCACCTGGCCATACAGTTCCTCCACAAGATGGGGCACCGCGTGACGGCGTTTTCGCATTCGCCAGCCAAGAGAGCGCTGATCGAACGGCTGGGAGGTGCATTCGCGGACAGCTCGGACGCGGAGCGCCTGACCGAGTACCAGGGGGAGTTCGACTTCATCCTCTCGACGCTGAATGTCGCCTTCGACATTGACTCCTTCGTGAGAATGCTGACGCCACAGGGCCAGCTCTGCCTGGTGGCGTCGCCGTTGAAGCAGCTGTCGCTGAGCGGCGGGCTATTGAACAATTCTCGGCGATCCATCTATGGGAACTACATAGGGAGTCGTGCGGATACCACGCAGATGCTCGCGTTCTCGTCGAAGCATGGCATTGCGGCTATCGTCGATGTCATGCCGCTCGCACGAGTGAACGAAGCCATCGAGCGGGTCAGGAGAAGAGATGTCGCGATGGGTCTCGTGCTGGAGAGCTAGGATCTCCGCTCGAGCGCCGCAGAAGGCTCAGGAACGGTTCCCAGCGCGCCGAGTACGACTCCGATCACCCCTTCGTGGCCGGCTCCAGCCGGTAGATCTCCCGGTGCCCACTGTCGATCAGGTCATGGTACCCCTCCATGAGGCGCTCGAACTCCTTCGTGTCCGCCTCGCTCATCCCCTCGCCCTGCATCATCTTCTCGAATTCGGCCATGCCGGGTGTCTCGAACTCGGCGACCAGGGTCCAGTAGCGCTCGCCGCTGAAATCGGTCATCAGGCGCATGTTGCCCTGGCCGGCATTGGCCATGATGCGGTTCATCGCCTGAAACTTCTCGAGTAGGGGGCGGACTTTGCCGGGCCGGCAGTGGAACACCTCGCGGATCAGCAGCATCGTGACGCTCCGGTGGATGGGGGTGGGTGGTGCTCCCTGTACGCAGCAGGGCTCCTTAAATGTCGAACGGCGGGCATGGTATTCGACAGTGGGGCCGCTCCTGACCGGGACCGGGCCGCCGCCGCGCGCCATGAATGCGGGGGGGACGGGCGGCATCGAGCGTGCGCAGTTGTACTGCGAAGTCGAGCATGAAACCCAGCAAGGCTCAGCATCGGATGACACGAACTCGCGTAAGTGGCGACGCGTGTCGCGGGTGTTGAGTCCCAATGCAGAAATGCGACAGATTCAACGCCCTGGTGCCGGGGGTGCTCGGTGATCATCACCCAACGTTCCATTCAGGCGCGGATGATCAAGCCGGCGATTGTGGGGCGCCGCTGAACCTTCCACCCAGCTCCCCCAGGCGCTCCAGCAGCGGTGCCGGCGTCCAAAAGGCGGGATCGCCATGCGGATTGTGCGCGAACCCCCGCACCCGCCGTAAGACCTGATCCAATCCCACCTGGTCGGCATAGAACATCGGTCCGCCGCGCGCTCGCGGAAAGCCGTAACCGGTGAGATACACGACGTCGATGTCGCTCGCCCGCGCAGCGATCCCTTCCTCGAGGATCCGCGCGCCCTCGTTGACGAGGGCATAGACCAGGCGGTCGACAATTTCGTCGTCGACTTGGCGGGGAATGACCCCGATCTCCGCCCGGTGCGCATCAATGAATTCTTCCACCACGGCCGATGGGGCTGGGCGACGCGGGCCCTCGGGATAATCGTACCAGCCAGCTCCGGTCTTCTGACCCAGCCGCCCGAGCTGACAGAGTTTGTCAGGCAAGGTGGAGCAGAGATACCTAGGACGTTCCGCACGACGACGCTGCCGTATCGAAAGACTGACATCGTGACCCACCAGGTCGCCAACCCGAAACGGCCCCATCGCGAGCCCGAACGACTCCATGGCCCGGTCGATCTGTTGGGGCGTTGCGCCTTCCTCGACCAGGTACCAGGCCTGCCTGGTATAGGCTTCGAGCATCCGATTGCCGATGAATCCGTCGCAGACCCCCGATACCACCGCCACCTTCCGAAGTCTCCTCCCGAGCGCGAGCGCCGTCGCCAGGACCTCGGGCGCCGTCGCCCGGCCGCGCACGACCTCCAGCAGCCGCATCACGTTCGCCGGGCTGAAGAAGTGAAGGCCGAGCACGTCGGAGGGCCTCCGGGTGAAGCCGGCGATGGTGTTGACGTCGAGAGTCGAGGTGTTGGTCGCGAGGACGGCGCCCGACTTCATCACCCGATCGAGCGCGATGAACACCTGGCGCTTGACCTCCATTGATTCGAATACTGCTTCGATCACCACATCGGCCCGGCCGATGGTATCGTAGGAGAGGGTCGGTCGGAGAAGCGCCAGGCGGCGATCCCGTTCGCTCTCGGTGAGCTTCCCCTTCTTCACCTGCCCGTCGTAGGTACCGGCAATCCGCGCAAGCCCTCGGTCCAGCGCCGCCTGGTCGGCTTCGACCAGCCAGAGCGGAATGCCGGCATCGAGCAGAGCGACGGCGATTCCCGCGCCCATGGTGCCCGCGCCGATCACGGCGGCCTGGTCCAGCGAACGGACGGGGGTGGATGATGTGATGCCGTTCACCTTGCCGGCCGCGCGTTCCGCCAAGAAGGCATGCCTGAGCCCCTTCGACTCCGGCGTCTCCATTAACTCGAGGAAGGCGCGCCGTTCGATTGCAAGTCCTTCATCGAAGGGTTTGCCGGCCGCCTCGATCGCGTCCACCGCGCGCATGGGCGCCGGCAGCAGGGGCCGCTGGGTTCTGAGTTTGGCCCGAGCGGCCTCGCACAAAGCGGCGAGGTTCGGTTGGTTGAGCGGCATGTCGCGGGTCCGGGTGGGCGGACTTGTCGCCACTTCGACTGAAGCCGCGAGCTGCACTGCAGCCTGCACCGGATCGCCGTCCGTCACCTGAGCGAGAAGGGCCGTGTTTGCCAGGGCCGTCGTCGACACCGGCTCGCCGCTCACAATCATGTCGATCGCCGTGTCGACGCCGACCAGTCGCGGCAGCCGCTGGGTGCCACCCGCCCCGGGCAGGAGGCCGAGCTTGACTTCCGGCAGGCCGAGCTTCGCGTCCGCGCTCGCGACTCGATAATGCGCCGCCAGCGCCAGCTCGAGGCCGCCGCCGAGGCAGATCCCGGTGATCGCCGCGATAACCGGCTTCGCACTGGTCTCCACCAGATCGATGAGCTGTCGCAGGGTCGGCTCCGCCGTGCTTGCGGGCGTGCCGAACTCCCGGATGTCGGCGCCGCCAGAGAAGAGACCACCGGCACCCGTGAGGACGATGGCCCGGACTGCGGGGTCGGCTTGAGCGCGTTCGAGGGTCGCGAACATGCTGGCACGGACCGCGTGCGACAGGCCGTTGACGGGTGGGTTGGCGAAGGATATGACCGCGACGGCGCG
>JBKPAO010000011.1:0-7519 GCA_046726475.1 Gemmatimonadota bacterium
TTGACGATCGTCTTGCCGCGCAGCGCCGGCACTTTCTTGATGGCGCGCTCGCTGACCTCCTTGAACGGCTCGGCGGTGTCCAGGATGAGCTGGATCTGCTCGGCGCTGAGCGGCTCGAGGCCGACGAGGTCCTTACCAAGGCTTGGAGCGATCACGCTTTTCCTCTCACGACTTCAACGGCATCACGGCCATCCAGCTCGCTCACGAATACGTCCACCCGATCACCCGGTGCAGTGCTGACCGTGGTTCCGACCACATCGGCCTGGATCGGAAGCTCGCGACCACCCCGGTCGATGAGCACGCAGAGCAGAATGCGCTTGGGCCGGCCGAAGTCGGCGCATTCGTCCAACGCCGCGCGCACGGTACGTCCGGTATACAGCACATCGTCCACGATTACCACGGTACGGCCGTCCAGATTGGGCAGGCTGGTCTCACCCACGACCGGCCTCGGTCCGATAGTCTGGAGATCGTCGCGATAAAGGGTGATGTCGAGCTTGCCGCAGGGGAGGTTGGAGCCTTCGGTGGAATCGATCAGACGCTTCAACCGCCCGGCCAGCTCCACGCCCCGCCGCTGGATGCCCACCAGGACGAGGGTCTCGGTGCCCCGGCTCCGCTCAACGATCTCACTGGCCATGCGCGCGAGGGTTCGTCCGAAGGCGCGCTCGTCCAGAAGAGGCGTGCGGGAGGGCATCGGGGCGGGAAGCTAGCCGGAAAGCGGAAGAGGCGGTAGAGGTAGGCGTCTGAAAAGATTGAACCACCGAGGACACAGAGGATCCAGCACCATTGGTCCGCGATCCCTCTCCAGGGGAGGCGAATGGCACTTTTCCTGGATGCTGCACGTCATGCAAGACGTGTGGGAGTTCTATATGAACGAGCCTGCACGGAAACTGATCGAACGGGGTACCACGCTGAGGATGTATGACAGAAACCGCAAAACGGGCGAATTGGGCTCCTTCTCCAATGCGCGGCTTTGTCGATACGCTGACCGCTAGCCGCGTAAGTAGCGAGATCGTGCTCCAAGGAATCGAACGGAGCGGCCAGCCGTGCCTGGGATCTTCTCGAATATCGAGAAGAACTCGTTTTCAATGGCGTTCGGAGGAGACGCACGACCACGGAAGGACATGGACTCCGTTGGTGGTCATGAGATTGACAAGGCGACATTGACTGTCATGGAGTCCGCAGCCAAGGGCGAGCACGGCAGCCTCACGGTATTACAGGGCACCGCCCTGTACATCGGCGCGGTGCTCGGTACCGGTATCATCGCGTTGCCAGCACTGGCCGCCCAAGTCGCGGGGCCGGCTTCACTGCTGGCCTGGCTCGCCCTGGTTTTGCTGTCGGCCCTGCTCGCCGCCACGTTCGCCGCGCTCGGTGCGCGCTATCCCGATGCCGGCGGGGTCTCCACTTACGTCGGGTCCGCATTCGGTTCGCGCGCCGCGGCAATCGTCGGTTGGTGCTTCTACTTCGCGATGCCACCGGGTGCACCGGCCGCCGCGATGTTCGGCGGCGCCTATGTCGCGGCGGCCCTAGGCGGCGGTCAAGGGACCGTGCTCGTGACGGCCGCGGTACTCATGGCGGTGGTGACCCTGGCCAATGCGTTTGGGCTGCGAGTCTCCGGTCGGCTGCAGGTGACGCTCGCGGGTCTTTTGGTCCTGCTGCTGCTGGCGGCCTTGCTCACGGCCCTGCCGCACGCGCGAGTCGCGAACCTTCGGCCCTTCGCGCCGCACGGATGGCTGGCTATCGGCTCGGCCGCGGCACTGTTGGTCTGGAGCTGCGCGGGTTGGGAGGCAATCACCTCGCTCGTGGCCGACTTCCGCCAGCCCGCACAAGACCTGCCCCGTGCCGTCACTGCGGCGTTGATCGTGGTCGGCGTGCTCTACCTCGGCATCGCCGCGACCACGGTGCTCGTGCTGGGGCCTGCGGCCGAATCCAGCACGGCACCACTGGCGGATCTGCTCGCGATCGGCATCGGCGGCAACGTGCGGGTCGTCGCCGCGGCCGCGGCCGTTCTGTTGACGCTCGGCGTGATGAACGCCTACTACGCCGGCGCCGCGAAGCTCGGTGCCGCGCTCGGCCGCGACGGGGCATTGCCCGCCTGGCTCGCGCAGGGCAGCAGCGCCGGCGAAGTGCCCCGGCGCAGCCTCGCGCTGGTGTCCGGCCTCTCCGCGATCGCGCTCGCCGTCGCGGCCGCTGCTGGGTTCGGCCCCCGCCCGCTCGTGCTGCTCACCACGGGATCGTTTGTCCTGGTGTACGTCCTGAGCACGGCCGCCGCCGTGCGTCTGCTGCCGCGCGGGAGTTGGTCGCGCGGCTCGGCCGCGCTCGCCCTCGCCGCCGTCATGGTGCTGCTTGCGATGACGGGAGTGTACCTGTTGTGGACCGCTGCCGTCGCCGTCGCAGCATTGGCTTACCTACGGTGGCGGCGGAGGTCTTGATCTCGAACGGCGACCCTCGAGGCCTTCGAGTCGCAGGAGGCCGGCGCGAGCACCCTGGCTGGCTGCGGGGGCCGCGGCGTGCGAGCGCGGTGGCCGCCTCCTGTTCCCGGCCTTCGTAGAAGGTCGCGAACAGATGCTGTCCGACGTGCGGAAGCTGCTCGATCGACAGCCAAGCGGGCGGGCTGGACGCGGGGCGAGATCCAGACAAGGCTGTTCCGACATACGAACTGCGCCGCGCGCTTGCAGACCCGAAGCCACGCCAGCCACGAGGGAGCAGTGTAACGGCCGCGGCACCGAGTCCCGCCGCCTTGATGAACCTGCGCCGGTTTCAGAAGAGCGATTCGTCGGTGATTTCAGAGCTGGCCATGTCGCAGGGACGCCAGATCAGCATGACCTTCTCCCGTGGGTAACCGAAAACAACACGCTACCTTATGATACGCCGCGCGCGAGGATTCGGTTCCCGGGAGCGGACAGGGAGGGATTCGAACCCTCGATACGCTTTTGACGTATACACGCTCTCCAGGCGTGCGCCTTCAACCACTCGGCCACCTGTCCTGAATCGTTGCCGGGCGGCAACTTAGTGTCCTTAGACAGGAAGTTCAACGTGAGCGTTCACCAGTGAGCGACGCTTTCATTACGGCCGCGATGCGGACTCCTATCGGTCGCGCAGGGGGAGTCCTGGCCGAGGTGCGACCTGACGACCTGGCAGCAATGGCGCTCCGGGCCGTGATACAGCGTGGAGGCATACCTCCCCAGCGGGTGGACGATGTGATTCTCGGCTGCGCCAACCAGGCCGGCGAAGACAACCGGAATGTCGCCCGGATGGCGGCACTGCTTGCCGGACTCCCTGTGGAAGTACCCGGGCAGACTGTGAACCGGTTGTGTGGCTCCGGGCTGCAGGCCGTCACCGCCGCCACCCACGCCATCCGGGCCGGGGAGGGCGACCTCTTCCTGGCCGGCGGGGTCGAGAGCATGACCCGCGCACCCCAAGTGATCCTCAAGAGCGGCCGAGCCTGGGACCGCTCCCCGCCGGTGATCGCCGACTCGACCGTCGGCTGGCGTTTCGTCAATCCCAGCATGCCGAAGGAGTGGACCATCTCGCTGGGCGAGACCGCGGAGAAAATCGGCAAGATGTACGGCATCGGCCGGCGAGAGCAGGATGAGTTCGCGCTGGAGAGTCAGCGCCGGGCCGCCGCTGCTCTGGCGGCGAACGTGTTCGAGGCGGAGATCGCGCCGGTGGAGCTTCCTGGCCAACCCGGCCACATGATCTGCCGTGACGAGGCACCCAGGGCCGGACTCACCCTAGAAGCATTAGGGCAGCTCAAGCCGGCGTTCACGAAGGATGGGACGGTGACTGCCGGTACCTCGAGCGGAATCAACGACGGCGCCGCCGCGCTCTCCGTAGTCAGCGGCGCTCTTCTTCCTGAGCTGAAGCTCGGGCCGATGGCCCGGGTAGTTGCCACCGCTGTGGCTGGAGTCGATCCCAGCTGCATGGGACTGGGTCCGGTGCCTGCCACCCGGAAGGCACTGGCGCGGGCCGGCCTCACCGTGGCGCAGCTCCATCTGGTGGAGTTGAACGAGGCGTTCGCCGTTCAGGCCATCGCTTGTATCCGTGAGCTGGAACTCGATCCTGAGCGGGTGAACATCTACGGAGGGGCCATCGCGCTGGGACATCCACTGGGAGCGAGCGGCGCCAGGATTCTGACCACCCTGGTGCACGCCCTTCGGCGTACCGGTGGCCGGTACGGCCTGGCCACGATGTGCGTCGGCGTGGGTCAGGGCATCGCGGTCGTCGTAGAGTCAATCACCTAAGGCAGCATCTCCTTCAGCACCCGGCCCTGAGATCCAGAAGGAGACGGGATCCCGAGTAACGCCGAAAGCGTGGGTGCGATGTCGGCCACGCTCACGTTTCCCGTGTACGCTCCTGCACGTATTCCCGTTTCCAGCCACAACAGAGGTACGTGGGTGTCATAGGCCCATGGTGAGCCGTGCGTGGTCCCCTGCTGCTGCGCCTCCGGCAGCAGATAGGGTGACAGCTCGTAGTAGACGTTACCGCTTCGACCGGGATAGAAGCTGAGCTCGGCCCGCGTGTGCGATGCGGCCGCACGCTCACGCAGCAACTCGGTGGCAGTGAGCGCCCGTGCCACACCGGGAACCTGTTGTACCGCACGTTGGGCGATGCTCTCGGCCTCCTCGATCCTGATGCCCTTGTCCCGTAGTCCCTCCAGGTTGAGGTACAACCAGGGCCAGCCCTGATACATGATCCAGCTGGGTTGGTCCACGAAGCCCGGCCGCCGGGGAATTCCGAAGCGCGCTCGGAGCGCCTGTTCCGCCGCCGCGACGATCACCGCCGGGTCGATTCGGCCACCACGTGCTCGGGAATTCCCGCCACGGGCCAGCTCGGGCAATGGCGCGACGCCGTGGTCCGAGGTGACCAGGATGGCGACTCGGTCCAATCCAATCTGCTGTTCCAGGAAGGTGAAAAACCGACTCAGCAGACGATCGGTCCTGACGGTCATGTCCATGACTTCGTGACTGTCGGGACCGTAGCTGTGTCCCACGAGATCGTTGGCCGAGAACCCGATGCCGAGCAGGTCGGGATCGTCGTCGCGACCGAGACCTTCCTGAGTTATGGCTTCGATCGCGAAGTCCACGATGACCTCGTTCTCGAAGGGCGAGGTCTGGAAGCCATCCAGAAAATCGGCCTGGGCGGTGCCGCTCCCCAGATGGTGGGGGAACGTTTTCCCGATGCCACCGGGATTTTCCTCCGCCGCCACATTGTCGGGCCCCATCATGGCGTAGGCCGTGACAGGGAGAATCCGGTCCCAGGTAGCTCCCCGATATTCTGTCACGTGACCCGAGGCATTGAATCGCCGAACCCACAGGGGTAGCTCTTTCATATAATAGGTCGAGCTGACGAAGAGCGTGTCCTCGGTCCAGTATGCCGCGTCGGCCTGATGGCCCCCCAGCATGATGGCAGAACGGTCCTTCCCCGCTACGGTGATCACCCGGCTCCGCCCGTTGGTGGCAGTCTTGAGCTCGTCGCCTACGGTGGAGACAAGCAGGTTCTTCGGTGATCTACCTTCAGAGGCGACCCCAATCAGCTTCGCCGCCGAGTCCGCGGCGCAGTATTGCGGTTTGTGTGCGGCCGAGTCGTACCAGGTATTGGCTATAACCCCATTCCGGTCGGCATAGCTGCCCGTCAAAATCACCGCGTGACCGGGGCACGTCTGGGTGACGCTGTGCCGGTAATGGGCCTCGGTGAAGTTCGCGCCTCTCTTCAGGAGCAGATTGAATCCGCCGGGCCCAAAATATCTGACGAAGCGCCGGAGGTAGTCGGCGCGGAACTGATCGATGGAAATCACCACCACCAGCTTGGGCCGCGTGGGCGGGACCTGAGCAAAGGTGCTTGGCGCCGTTCCCAGCGCGGCGAGCGCGAGCAAAGCGTCACGCAAGAACCTGGTCATCGCTCGAGCCGTGCCTCGAATTCCTTCCGGGCTCGCCGGATGGTCTCGAGGGTCGTGGACTTCTCCGCGGGGCTGTTCCATCCCTCATGCGCCGCGGCGCCGGCTTCCAGCCGGTCGATCCACGCGAGGAAGTACTTGGTATCGGGCTGCGAGCGAATCGGCCGGCCTCCGACGGTCACATAGATCGGACTGGTCGTCGCGTAGGGATAGACATCCAGGATCGGGTATTGCGCGTGACTTCCGCGTGCCCGCAAGAGGTACCAGCCGCTCTCGTGGGCGGAGAGCTTCACGGTAAGTGAGACGTCGGTGCGCTGAGCGGTCAGCGGTACGGTGACGGCCACCGCTCCATTGTGGATGATCTCCAGGGTGTCGACGGGAACCATGGAGTGGAGCGTGATCCGGGCGGTGAGATCCCCGCCCTCCGCCGGGAGCGGTACTTCATCGCCCAGCTGGCGACCGTTCAGGGTGAACCCGAGTAGCGGACCGTTGGTCGCAAAGCTTCGGCCTGCCTTCAGGCTGTCGAGCCACCGCCGATGCTCCAACGGAGAGCCGCTCTTCACGAACACCCGGTTCAGGCCGACCGGCCCTCGGAGCGAGGTGAAATTGGCCATGGCGTCGGTACCGGCTCCGGCAGGAAGCCGGTACCCGCAGTTCAGAAGCTGGTACCACACGCGCGCAGTCGGCAGATAGTCGTCGACGAAGCCGAGCGCCTCGTAGTAGTCCACCTTGCCCAGCGCGACGTCGACCGGCAACTCGTTGGTCAAGGGCTTTGTGGTGTCCTGTGGATTGGGATAACTGTCGAACGGATGGACGTATCCGGTGACGCCTCCCTGCTGGTGCGCCAGATCCATGACAGCAGCGTTGGTTGGGTAGAGACTTGCCGCCGCCGTGTTGGCGTAGGCGGCGTAACCCGGCAGAATCAGGTTGTGACGGAGTCCGAGCAGGCCGCTGTGGCCCCAGTAGCTTGTGTGGTACTCCTGATCGTGGACGATGACCGTTGCGCTGGTCGATGCGGGATCGGGCTTCCCGGTAAAGTATCCGACGTCCGGAATTCTTCCCTCCTTGTTCACGATCAGATTCTCGATGAGGTGCACGTCCTCGGCCCGGGCCTGCCCCGCCAGACGCGTTGGCGTATTCCGGTACGCACCGCCGTAATTCATGTGGACATGGAGATCACCGCTGTACCAACCTTCCCGGGGCATATCCCTCAACCGCTCGAGACGCACGCGGAGATCGGCGATGGTATTGGGTGACACCGTCACGCGTTTGCGATACACCCGGTATTCCGGGCCGTGGGAGACCTCGACCGTGACTTCACCGGCGGGTACGGTGACGCGGGATGAACTGCTCGAGTGGAAGTAGCCATACTCCATCGGCCGCTCTCTGGGGTCGAAGCTATCGTCGGCATGGCGCCAAGCGTCATCCGGAGCGAAGCTCCGGCCATCCGCTCCGGTTATAGAGACTCTCGCACGACTCGCACGCCCGTTCGCATCTACGATGGTGAGCCGCAGTAGTCCGACCGGTCCGCGGTAGCGTCGATGCTCGACCGCCACCGGCGTCACGCGACCGCCGGGAATCTCCACGATCCTGAGGGCGGTATTCCCCTCTTGGTTAGTGATGTAG
>JBKPAO010000012.1:0-15761 GCA_046726475.1 Gemmatimonadota bacterium
GCCGAAGCTGCTCGTCGGGAATGTTACCGTTCGTGGCCTGATTGACTGAATCGAAATCAAACCCGCGGAGCTTGTAGACTCCTACCTCGCCCTCGTACTCCCCGGAGATATAGTAGGTGGCCGCATCGGTGCCCCCTGCCACGTTCAGGCCGTACTGCTGCCGGTGTCCGGGGGACAGAGGACGTTGAGTGTCGTCGTTCAGCGGATTGTATTGGTCGATTCGACTCTGCACACAGTCGCCTTGTGCCTGGCCCAGTGCCGTGCAACCGGAAGGATCACCGGTCGCCGGATCGAAGTCCGGATTATCCGAGCGGCCGAAAAAGTTGGTCCGGTAGGTATTCTGATCGGTGACTACGCCCTGCTCAACGAACGCGTTCCAGCGCGGCTTACCGGCCACTCCTCTTCTGGTGGTGATGAGGACGACGCCGTTGGCAGCCTGAATGCCGTAGAGGGTGGCCGCGGACGGACCCTTGACGATCTCGATATTCTCGATGTCGTCCGGGTTCAGATCGTTGATGCGGGAAGTGGACTGTCCGCCGATGTTATACGCGTAGCCGTTCGGCTCGGCATCGATCCGAACACCGTCCACGTAGTACAACGGCTCGTTTGAGAGAGACACGCTGTTGGAGCCGCGGATCCGGATCTTGGTACCGGTACCGGTCGCCCCACTACTCTTGAGGACCTCGACCCCGGCGGCTCTCCCGCTGAGCAGATTGGTGAATTCCATGATAGGCGCCTCCTCCGCAACCTTCGAGGCCTCGATGGTGGCCACCGAGTTTCCTATCTCGAGCCTGCTCTGCTGACCCGTAGCGGTCGTAACCAGCTCATCGAGCTGAACCGGTGAGGGCGTCATGCCGAAATCCAGGGCGGCCCTCTCGCCTGCGGCCACAACTGCGCTGTCCGAGGCTGGCTGATACCCGAGGCGCAACACTCGAACCAAATACTTGCCGGGGGCCACGCCGCGGAAAGTGTACTGGCCATCCTGGCCCGTCGTTTCGATGCGGTTCGGTCCGGCAAGGATGACCCGGGCGTTCTCCAGGTGTTCGCCGGTTGCTTGGTCGGTCACTCTCCCGGCTAGTGACCCCTGCTGCGCCTGTGCGCTTGGGCTCAACCCTGACAGCAGTGCACCCAACAGCAACCAGGCGCCTGTGCTCAGACGATTGGCAACTCTCATAGGGTTCTCCTTCGAGCGGGGACTGCCCGACAGATCGGCGCTGCGGTTCCTGCGATTACTGCGTGATCAGGCAGCCGGTTTGAAGAGTCGGTGCCGCGCGAGAGCCATCTCCCGCGACGCCAGAGCCAATGTGCTAAACGTCCTGAAATCTGTCAAAGCGTGGCCCGCTTGACGCTCTACTCAGTGCGCCGTATTTACATAGCTACCCGGCTCGCAGTGTGGCGCGCGCCAGTCAACGGCGTAACCTTCTGTCACTTCTCTGTCATACAGAACCACCTCGGGTGGAGGCCTCGTGATGAAACACATCGTTCGGGCGGTGGCGTTCGCGCTGGTCATCGGCAGCTGTGTGACACCACTCGCGGCGCAAACTGGAACACTGCGGGGGACGGTCTCTGACAGTAGCGGCACGCCGCTCCCCAGCGCATCCGTAACAGTGGAGGGCACCGAGCTCAGGACCACGACCGCTACTCAGGGTGACTACGAGATCCGCGGGGTCCCGGCGGGACCGCGTACTGTTCGCGTCCGATTGATCGGTTTCCAGGCGGCGAGCGCCCGGGTATCCATCGCCGACCGGGGCGAAACCCGTCAGAATTTCACGTTGGGTCGAAGCCCGGTCGAGCTGGCGCCGATCAACGTGGTGGTGGGGTCCCGAGCCCGGCACACTGCCGCGGAAGAGCTCGCGGTACCGGTCGACATCTATCCGGCGGAACAGTTGCAGCAGCAAGGATCGAAAGAGACCAGCGTCATTCTTCAGTCGGTCTCTCCGTCAATCAACTTCCCCCGTCAGGCGATCACCGATGCCGGTGACATCGTCCGGCCTTTTACGCTGCGCGGACTGAGTCCGGATCACACACTGGTTCTGGTGAACGGATGGCGTCGCCATCCAACCGCTCTGGTGAACAACTTCACTTACGGGATGGGGGCGGGCTCGAGCGGGGTCGATCTCAACGCACTTCCGTCCAGCGCGATCGATCGGGTGGAGGTTCTCCGTGACGGTGCTTCGGCACAGTACGGCTCAGATGCGATCGCCGGCGTGGTAAACCTGGTGCTGAAGGATGGCGCGTTCACCCCCTTCTTGAACGGCGATGTGGGCCGGTACACGCCCGACGACTATCCCGATGACGGCACCACAGTGAATGTGAGTGGCGGTTGGGGAATCCCGGTCTCCCGCGGCACCCTCGGCGTCTTCGGAGAGTTTCGTGACCGTGAGGCAAACAACCGGGCGTACGCCGATACCTTCGAAGATGCCGGCACCGGTGTCGCAGACTCTGTCGACAGCAATGGGCAAGTGGTACAGAAACGAAACCCGGTGGATCAGCCAAACCATTTTTGGGGCGATGGGGAGGAGAAGGATGTCCTCACGTTCGCCAACTTCCGGCTCCCTGTGAATGAACAGGGATCGAGCGAGATCTACAGCTTCGGTGGTTACAGCCATCGGGATGGCACTGGCCATGGATTCCGCCGGTGCGCGGTCGATTGCGCCAGCTTCATCACTGGGCGGGCCTGGCCGGAGATCTATCCCTTTGGTTTTCTCCCCGCCATTACGGGCACCGCCACGGACTACTCCGCTGCAGGCGGCCTTCGTGGTGTGATCAGCGGGTGGAATTACGACCTTGGCGGAGAGTTCGGGCACAATGACTTCGATTACAACATCAGCAATACCTTAAATGTCTCGCTCGGTCCCTGCCTGGAGACGGCGTGCGCTCCCGGGCCGGATGGGGCGTTCGGGACTGGGGATGACCCGGGCATTCCCAATCAGCTCTCCTTCTTTGCCGGCCGAGTGCTCCGGGAAGAGCTGGTAACGGCTCTCAACATCGCCAAGCCGGTGCAACTCGGGCTCTCCGCTCCGGTCAATCTGGCATTCGGAGTGACCTTCCGTCGTGAACGCTACGCCATTCGACCGGGCGAGCTGGCCTCGTACGTGGACGGGGGTCATCTCCCCCCCGACAGCGCCGGAGCTGACGGCATCTTCGGCAACGAGGACGACAACACTCACGCCCCGGCCGGATCCCAGGTCTTTGCCGGCTTCAACCCGTCGGATGCCGCCGACGAGCATCGCACCAACGTCGGGGTCTATGCTGACGCGGAGACCAACCTTTCACCGAAGCTCTTCGCCAACATTGCTGGCCGGTTCGAGAGCTACAGCGACTTCGGGGAGCGTCTCACCGGCAAAGCGGCCCTGCGCTTCCAGCCTTCCCAGCGGCTCATCTTCCGCGCCTCAGCCGGCACGGGGTTTCGCGCACCCGGTCTCAGCCAGTCGTTCTTCAGCAAGGTGGTGACCAACGTGATCGCCGGTCAGGTCGTGGAGGTGGGGATCTTCCCCGTGGGAAATCCTGCCTCGGTTGCGCTGGGCTCCAAGCCCCTACGGGACGAGACATCCTTCAGCTTCAGCGGTGGTTTCGCGGCAACGCCAGTGGAGAACCTCACTTTCACGGCCGACTACTTCAATATTCGAATCGACAACCGGATCATTCTCGGGGCGACCTTCGACGATTCTGTGACCCTAGCTATCCTGGCAGCGAATGGAATCACCAGCGTCACTGGCGTGCAGTACTTCACTAACGGGTTGAAGACCCGGACTCAGGGTGTCGATGTGACAGCCAACCTGCGAGTACCTACCGGAGCCAATGGCAGGCTCGATCTCAACGCATCAGCCAATTACACCAAGAATGAGATTCTGGAGGTCGACCCGTTGCCAGAGGTCTTGTCGGCTGCTGGATCCACCGAGCCAGGGCTGCTCGACTCAGTGACAGTGATTGGCATCGAGGAAGAGCGGCCCGATTGGCGGGGCACGCTGCAGGCCAACTGGACCGATGGCGGCTTCACTACCTTGGGGCGTCTTTCATATTACGGTAGCTTCTCCTCGGCGCAGCCGGGATTCTGCGACTTGTGCCGGGAGAACTACGGGGGGAAAGGGATCGTCGATGCGGAGCTCGGCTATCGATTCAGCCTGGTGGGCCTCTTCCTCGGGGTACGGAATCTCTTCGATACCTACCCGGATCGGCCCAGCTCCACGGTCGTGGTGGATGACTTTGGCGATACCGCTAAGGACTTTAACAGCAACTTCGGCACGTTCCCGTGGGCTGCGGCGTCGCCGTTCGGCTACAGCGGCCGGTACGTCTACGCCCGAACGGAGATCCAGCTGAGTCGCTAGACCACTTATGACCGCTCCATACGATCTCATTGTGGTGGGCGGTGGCCACAACGGCCTGGTCACCGCCGCCTACGTCGCCGGGGCCGGTACCCGAGTCCTGGTGCTCGAGCGCCGCGAGGTGCTCGGCGGTGCCTGTGTCACCGAAGAACTGTGGCCCGGTTTCAAGGTGTCGACCGCGGCCTACGTCAATAGCCTTCTCCGGCCGGAGATCATCCGTGACTTGGAGCTGAAGCGCCACGGTTTCAAGATGCTCCCGCGGAACCCGTCTTCGTTTACTCCCTTTCCTGACGGTCGCTCGCTTCTCCTCGGCCCCAACAAAGCGCAGACCCACAAAGAAGTCGCCAAGTTTTCTACCAAGGATGCCGACGCGCTACCTAAATACGAAGCGATGCTGGAACGGGTGGCCGCATTCATCGAGCCGACCCTCATCCAAACACCGCCCAACCCGTGGTCGTTCCGCCCTGGAAATTTGATGAAGCTCGCGAAGCTGGGGATGAGTTTCGCGAAGCTCGGGACCGATGGCCAGAAGGCAATCGAGATCCTGACCGGGGCTGCGACGCCGATCCTGGATCGTTGGTTCGAGTCCGAGCAGCTCAAGGTGACCCTCGCGACTGATGCGATCATCGGAGCGATGGCCTCGCCGTCGATGCCGGGAACCGCCTACGTACTCTTTCATCATGTCATGGGAGAATGCGATGGCATCCGGGGAGTATGGGGTTATGTGCGGGGTGGGATGGGAGGTATCAGCAACGCCATTGCATCAGCGGCCCGGGAACGTGGTGCGGAGATCCGGACCAACGCCGAGGTGACTCGTATCCTGGTCAAGAATGGGGAAGCGGTGGGCGTTGCGCTGAAAGACGGAACCGAATTTCGGGCCCGCCGCGTCGCCTCTGGCGTAGACGCCCACGTGACCTTCCTGAAGCTCGTCGACCCTCGCCAGCTGCCGGACGAGTTCGTGGGCGCCGTCAGGTCGATCGACTACACCAGCGCCAGCCTCAAGATCAACATCTCACTCAGTGAGCTTCCTGACTTCAAGGCGGCGCCGGGGACCGAGCCGGGGCCCCAGCATCGGGGAACCATTCACATCTCCCCGACCCTGGAGTACATCGAGCGGGCCTATGACAATGCCAAGTATGGCTGTCCCTCGGAGTACCCGATCATCGAGGCCACTATCCCCTCGGTGCTGGACGACACCCTGGCACCCCCGCGCAAGCATGTGATGTCGATGTTCACCCAGTACTTCCCCTACAAGCTGGCGCCGGGTCTCTCCCTTCAGGAAGAGAAAGAGAAGTACGCCGAGCGGTGCTTCGATCTCATGAACGAGTACGCTCCAAACTTCAGACGCTCGGTCCTGGGGCGGCAGGTGCTCTCACCGGCCGACCTGGAGCGGAGATTCGGCCTTACCGGCGGGAACATCATGCAAGGCACCATGTCGCTGAGCAGCCTCTCTTTCATGCGGCCGGTGCCCGGCTACGCCGATTACCGCACGCCGATTCGCGGGCTGTACCTGTGTGGCGCCGCGACTCACCCCGGTGGCGGCGTCATGGGCGCCTGTGGGTACAATGCCGCCCGGGAGATCGTGCGCGACATGGGTGGCAAGAGACGTCGAATCCAGCCGCTCGATGCCGAGACATCAGCTCACGGTCCGTGAGGGACTGGAGCGCCTGCCCGGGCCCAACGGTGAGCGATTCGCCGAGCTGTTCAGGCACGGCTCGCTCAGCATCGAGATCTACGCGCCGAGGGGGCGAGATCCCCAATCTCCTCACACCCTCGACGAGGTCTACGTGGTGGTGCAGGGAAGCGGACGGTTCCGCAACGGCGGAGAGCGCCACCCATTTGGTCCCGGCGATGTTCTCTTCGTGGCCGCTGGTGTCGAACACCGGTTCGAGGATTTCACCGACGATCTCGTGGTCTGGGTGATTTTCTACGGGCCGGAGGGCGGCGAGCAGCCCCAATGATGGAACGTACCCTTCATCGCGACTATTACCTCTCCGAGAAAATCTTCCAGCTGGAACAAGAGCGAATCTTTTACCGGGATAGTTCTGCGATTACCAGGTGCTCGCGGTCAGGTTTTGGGACCGAGTCACCGGCAGGACTGGGCGGTCTGCGAGAACGTAGAGCGGGGAATGGGATCGCGAGTCTTCGAGCGTGGCTACGCACCCATGGAGAACGCGAGCCTCGACATTCGGCGCTACGTAGCGGAGAAACTTGGAGGAGAAGACGAGGTGGGGAGAGGTGAGAGGTGAGAGGTGAGAAGTAAGGGGTGAGAGCCTCACTCCTCGTCGCCTGCTCCCCGGTTACCTCTTACCTCTTGACTCTCACCTCTCACCTGTTATGAAGCGCAATTACGAGTACGTCGTCCTCGGACTCGGCGGGTTTGGGAGTGCCGCCGCATATTGGCTGGCTCGTAGAGCCGGCGGCGAGGTGCTCGGACTGGAGCAGTTCGAGTTCGGGCACGTGCGGGGCGAATCGCAGGATCACTCTCGCATCATCCGCCTTTCGTATCACACCCCTGAATACGTCGAGCTTGCCAAACATGCCTACCAGGCCTGGGCCGAGGTGGAGCGCGATTCGGGCGAGCAGCTGATTCTGCGCACCGGCGGACTCGACTTTGCCGGGCGGGTGAGCGCGATACCCCTCACCAACTATTCGAGCAGCATGGATGCCGCAGGTGTGCCGTACGAGAAACTCGATGCTGGTGAGATTATGCGCCGCTGGTCACCGTTTCGGCTGAGCGACGATATCCACGGGCTGTTCCAGGAACAGAGCGGCATCGCCATGGCGGCGAAGGCGAACGCGACGCACCAGCGGATGGCCCGAACCTACGGCGCACGGTTGCTCGAGCGGGTGCACGTCAGCGACGTCAGGGCCGACAGCGGAGAGATCCGGCTCGAGGTCGACGATGTCAGGTATCGCTGTCGCCGACTCGTGATAGCTGCCGGTGCATGGTCGAACCAGGTTCTGGGTTCGTTCGGCGCGCGGTTGCCCCTGACAGTGACCCAGGAACAGGTGACCTACTTCGCCACCCCCCACCTTGCCGATTTTCAACCGGACCGATTCCCGATCTGGATCTGGATGGACGACCCATGCTTTTACGGTTTTCCCGCCTTCGGGGAGGCAGGCATCAAGGCAGGCCAGGACGCCGGTGGTCAGGAGGTCACCGCGGACACGAGAAGCTTCGAGCCTGACCAGGCCGCGCTCCAACGGGTGAAGGAGTTTCTCGCCCGGTACCTTCCGACCGCGCTCGGCCCGATCATCTATACCCGGACCTGTCTGTACACGTTGACACCCGATCGCGACTTCGTCCTCGATGAGGTGCCGGGGCGCCCCGAGGCACTGATTGCGATCGGGGGTGGACATGGCTTCAAGTTCGCTTCACTAATCGGCCAAATCCTCTCGGAGCTCGCCATCGACGGAGAGACCCGGCACAATCTCGAAACGTTCCGAATGGATCGCGCGATCCTTCAGCTCCAGAACCCACCCAAGCACTACATGGTGTGACCGTTACCACCGGCGGCTCGATCGAGTGGCGTCCTGCGGCGCTCCGTCGGGTCATGGGTTTTCGGGGACCCTTCTGCTGCTTTATCCCGTCACCGGATTCACCGTGCAGTGGATCGGCACGGCGGCTGGCCCCAGCGCTGTGGTCATCTGGATCCTGGCCTGCCTCGCCTTTTACCTGCCATTGATGTTCACCGTGCTCGGACTCTCCTCCCGCTATCCCAATGAGGGCGGGCTGCTACGTTTGGACCAAGCAGGCCGTCGGCGACTTTGCGGGATGCATCACCGGCTGGACGTGCTGGACCTGCAACCTCCCATACTTTCCCGGCCTGTTCTACTTCACCGCAGCTGCGGGTTCAGTCAGCTGGAGTTCGGTGCCCCAGCGCCCGCAGCACCTCCCGATCAAACTGCACCGAAAGGCTCTCCCGCTTCGAATAGGGGCCCGGCTGGTAGGCGCGGGACTGAACTCCCAACTGGCTTTGCTCACAAATATGCCAGTCCTGCCGGTTGGTCATGTCCCAAAAATCGATTCCATCGTCCGGATTGCAATCCGGGCTGGTCAGAGAATCGGGGTTGAAGAGCCAGGAGCAGAAAATTCTGGTGCGGTCCGGTGCCTCCGGCCAGAGTGTGTGGAACATCACGTAGTCTGGATGCAGGCTCAGCAGCATGTTGGGAAAGAGGGCGTAATAGTAGACCCGGTTCAGGTCTTCCTCGGGAAGGTCGCCCACCATGACACCGCAGGAGCGGCCACTCATCGTCAGGCTCTGATGACCCTCGTTGATCACCATGAATCCGCCGGTGAAGGGTCCGTCGACCAGGTCATTCTCCCCACTGGTGGGAGGGGTCAGCTTGGACAGCGGGGGGTGTACCGGGCCACAATGGTAACACTCGGAATAGTTCTGGAAGAGGAGCTTCCAATTGGCTCTGACGTCGTACTCGATGGTACGCGCCACGCTGAGATTGGGCAGATTGAACCGGGTAAAACGTCCGAGTAGTCGCTCATAGGCGGTGGCAAATGGCTCGGGATCTTCCGACAGGTTGATGAAGAGGAAACCTTCCCACCGCTCGATCGCGACCCGATGCAGTGGGTAGTCGCTCTTGGCGAAACCCTCGATATCGCCTGATGAAGGTGCCCCGATCAACCGGCCATCGAGAGAATAGGTCCAGGCGTGGTACGGGCACTGGATCGTTTCAGAGAAACTGCCTCTGGACTCCTCGCAGAGCCGGGTGCCCCGGTGGCGGCAGACATTGTAGTAGGCCCGAAATCCACCGGCCCGGTCCCGCAATACGATGATGCTCTCGTGCCCCACCGGTTGCAGGAAATAGTCGCCGGGGTTCGAGAGGCGGTCCTCCCGGCCGACGCACAGCCATCGCTGCGTGAAAATCCGCTCGAACTCCTCCGCAAAGATCTCCGGCGCCACGTAGTACCGACGTGGTAACGTACGGGCCCCATGGATGTCGATCTGCGTCGTCTTGAGAAACTGGGTCACTGCGCGGCCTCGGATTCGGATTAGCTGAATTATGGAGCTCGCCTCATCGGGAAGGAAGGAGGATTGATGCGGATTACAGGAGCGTGGTGATCCAGGTGCTGGAAAGTCATCGCCTGGGGGCCTAGGCTTACACGTTCTAGCGCGCTCATGATCGTTTCACTTAGATGGGGATAACCTTATGGCCAAGAAGTCGATGGCACCGGCAAGGTGGGCGTTGACTCTCGCGTTGGTCCTGCCGATGACCGGGTGCCTTGCCGCAGCGGCTGCCGGGGCAGGCGCCGGGATCTACCTCACCAGCCGGGGAGCCGAATCCCTGGTGCAGGGGCAGCCGGATGACATTGCGCAAAAGGCGCAGGCGGTAATGAAGGAAGAGGGAATCGTCCCCGATGCCTCGAGCACCGAGAGTGGGGGCGACAAACGGGAGCTGAAGGGCAAGAAGGGTGATCTCGATGTAACCATCGAGATGGAGCGCAAGGATCCTAAGACCACGCGAGTTGAGGTTGCGGCCCGCAAGAATCTGGCGGAGTGGGACAAGGACTATGCGCAGCAACTCCTCTCCAAGATCGTCGAAAAGAGTTGACCGTTAGCGGGAATGCTCGGGAGCCGAAAGCTCTCGAGCATTCGCCGACGCGATCACCCCCCGACACTCTCCAAACCCGATCCGCGCCGCCCCTGGACGCTCGCATACTCCCCGCAATAGCACCTCGTCCCCATCCTCTAAAAACGATCGCTGCTCTCCGGTAGGCAGTGTGATGGGCTCGGCTCCGCGCCAGGTTCTCTCCAGCAGACATCCCCGGGACTCTTTCGTCGCTCCGGAGATTGTGCCGGTCGCAAAGAGATCACCGGGGAGGAGATTGCATCCGTTGCTGGTCTGATGCGTGAGCATTTGGCCTACCGTCCAGTACAAATCGGCCATCCGGCTCTGACTGATACGGGCCGGCGGCACCCCCGCTTGCCGCATGGCCTTGGACGAGAGGTACACCTCGACCACGACGTCGATCCCTCCCCGGGACCGGTTCGACGCAGAATCGAGATGCGGGAGCGGCTCTGGATCACCGGGTGGCCGCTGAAAGGCGGGAACCCGAAACGGCTCCAGCGCCTCGAGGGTGACTACCCAGGAGGAGATCGACGTAGCAAAACTCTTGGCCAGGAACGGTCCCAAAGGCTGGTACTCCCAGCTCTGGATGTCGCGGGCCGACCAGTCATTGACCAGGACCAGACCGAACAGGTGTTCTTCCGCCGCGTCGATCGCCACCGGCTCGCCGAGGGTGCTGCCCGGTCCTACGACGCATCCGATCTCAGCCTCGTAGTCCAACGCCCGGCTTGGTGCATAGACCGGCCGGTCGGCATCGGGAGCCTTGAGCTGACCGCGGGGCCGGCGCACCGGCGTTCCACTGATGACAATGGAAGAGGCCCGCCCATGGTAGCCGATAGGGATCCATTTGTAATTGGGCAACAAGGGATTGTCGGGACGGAACATGCTTCCGACGTTGGTGGCGTGATGCACCGAAGCGTAGAAGTCGCTATAGTCTCCGATGTGCGCGGGCAGGAACAGCTCCGCCTCCGACATCGGGACCAAGCAGCGGTCCGCCAGAGCCGGGTCCTTCCGGTAGCTGGGTGAATCCGCCGAGAGAAACGCGCTGACTTGCGCCCGCAACGCTGCGCGAGGGCGAGCCCCCAACTCCATCAAGCGGTGGAGCGACGGCTCGGCACACGCGTCAGCGGCGTCCCTAGCATCTCCGGTAAATACTCCCGCAGCGGTACATGAGCTCAGGTCGAGGATCTGGTCTCCGATAGCGATCCCTACCGCGGGAGAGTCGGGACTCTCGCGCCGCCGGAACACGCCAAACGGGAGATTTTGGATGGGGAAATCGGTGGAACCTTGGGCCGATGCAACCCAGGACCTCAGCTCTGGCTCGTGAGTACGGTTCACGCCCGCTGCGCTCTCGGCTCGAGCAATCGGAGAGCCTGGAGATCTTCCAGCGGCTCGGTAAAGGAGCAGGAGCCAAAGGAAATTATGGTCCTCTCCCGAGCTGCTTTCAGGGCGGCAGTGTCCAGGCGATGGCCTCGCCAGGAAATTTCCCGCTCGCCAACCTGAAAGGCTTTCGGGGAGGACTCCTCGAGCACCGGTTCGGCGTCGGACGCAGACAGGCCGGAACGAAGCAATGTTGCGGTCAGAAAGACATTCAGAAACCCAAACATCACTCCACTCGGACTGTCGGGCGCATAGGTCAGCCGGTACTCAGCCCTGAGCGCATGGTGGAGTCCAGCGGTGCACTTAAATGCGACATTGGCATCGATGCATCGGGCCATGAACCGCACCAAATCTGTCGACCGGGGGAATGCTTCCCGAGTCACCCCACCAGTACGCACTTTCGCCCGACCACCCTGCCGTCCAATTGCGGCGATGAGGTCGGTCGGGTCTTCCTCGATCGGGATCTCGACATATGCTTGCAGATGTCGGGGGATCTGGGACATCGTCTCTTCGATGGCGGAGACCGAGCTACCTTTCACCTCGACGCTGTCGGCGACGGCTCCCCCTTCCGGGTGGACCGCTGGTCGGCGATTGAAGGCGGTGATCAGTTGGAGATCTGAGCCGACATCGGTGCCGATGAGGGCACCGATCTGCCAGCGATGACTCGTCGGTGGGGAGAGGTAGGTCGCTGCGGCCGTTTCGAGCTCAGAGAGCCGGGTAGCAGGGACAATGAACCGGCCTAGCGCCCACGCGTCCTCGCTCGATTGATAGCGGGCATAGTTATGGACCGCGCTAGCCATGTCGAGTGCCGCCGGAGGAAACAGCCCGGCGTAATCGATACTTGCACGCAACAGCGTCTGAATCGCTTGCATGGGTAAGGATAATAGCTCGATGACAATCGCAACCATTAATCCAGCCACGGGCCAAACGCTGCGCACCTTTGTACCGCTGTCCGAGCCGGAGCTGGATGCCCGTCTGCAGTGTGCGGCGGATACCTTCCGCCGCTATCGCCGCACCTCCATCGCCGAGCGGAGCCGCCTTCTCCTTCGTGCCGCGGAAATTCTGGAATCGGAAAAGGAGAAGTTCGGACGATTAATGGTGATGGAGATGGGCAAAACGCTCAAGGCGGCCGTCGAGGAGGCTGCCAAGTGCGCTTGGGGTTGCCGCTACTACGCGGAACAAGCCGAAAGCTTCTTGGCGGACGAGATCGTGGAGACCAACGCGACGAGGAGCTTCGTCACTTACCAGCCGATCGGACCGATCCTCGCGATCATGCCGTGGAACTTTCCATTCTGGCAGGTATTCCGCTTCGCCGCTCCGGCGCTGGCCGCCGGCAACGTGGGGTTGCTGAAGCATGCCTCGAACGTGCCGCAGTGTGCGCTGGCGATCCAGGACATATTCCGGCGGGCGGGCTTCCCCGAGGGCTGTTTCCAAACGCTGCTGATCGAGACCGATCGGGTCCGTCGGGTCATCGAGGATTCCCGGGTTGTTGCCGGAACTCTGACAGGAAGCACCGGCGCGGGGAGCCACGTCGCCAGTGCTGCGGGTAAACAGATCAAGAAAACCGTACTCGAGCTGGGCGGAAGTGATCCGTTCATCGTGATGCCGAGCGCCGATATCACCGCCGCCGCACGGACGGCGGTGAAAGCCCGCACCATCAACAACGGCCAATCGTGCATCGCCGCAAAGCGTTTCATCGTAACGGAGTCTGTCGCGGATGAGTTCGAGCGGCGTTTAGTGTCCGGCATCGAGTCGCTGGTCGTCGGTGATCCGCTGGACCCCGCGACGGAGGTGGGGCCGCTGGCAAACGAGGCCCAGGTAAAGACTCTGGAGGATCAGCTGGCCCGGTCGGTGAGCACGGGGGCTCGGTTGCTCACCGGAGGGCACCGGCTCGATCGGCCCGGGTTCTATTTCGCGCCCGGAGTGCTCACCGGGATCGCCGAGGGCTCCCCCGCGTACCGAGAAGAGGTCTTCGGTCCGGTAGCGCTGCTGTTCCGGGTCCGCGATATCGACGAGGCGATACGAGTCGCCAACGACTCTGACTTTGGACTGGGGGCAAGTGCCTGGACCCGGGAACAGCGCGAACGGGAGCGCTTTGTGGCCGAGTTGGAGGCGGGCATGGTCTTCATCAATGCCATGGTCGCTTCAGACCCGCGGGTGCCCTTCGGCGGGGTCAAGCAGTCCGGGTACGGACGAGAGCTCAGTTACCATGGCATCCGGGAGTTCGTGAACATCAAAACGGTGTGGATTCAGGACCACGATAATGCGGAATCGGCGCCTCGTCTCACCGAATCGGAGTAGCTTGCGTGGCTAAATAGCGATCCCCCAACGCTCGCGGCACCTCTAGGCCGGGATCACTTCTTGCTATTGCCCTCCGCGATAGAACCGTTACGATTCCGTTACTCCAGATCCCTTTTACTTCTTTCGGTCGCCCGCACATGTACATCGACCCCACAACTGGAAGTCTGGTTCTCCAGTTCCTTGCTGCCGGTGTTCTTTCGGTATTGGCTATGGCATCGCGGGTCCGCGAGGCCGTCAAATCCTTCTTTAAAATGCTGTTGCCCCGCCGCCGTCGGTGAGCTGGCAAGTCGTCGAAGGCTCGTTCCGGGATCCAAGCGGCTTTGTCTACACCCGGGACGGCACTCTCTACCGTCAAGTCAACCGCAGCTTCGCTGAACACTTCGATGCATTCATCGCGTCGGGGCTGTACGACGAGTTGGCCCGCGACGGCCTGCTGGTGGCTCACCAGCAGGTCGGACGCGAGTTAGCTGCATCTGACGACGCCCACGCGGTGCTTCAACCGGCCCGCGTCGGGTTCATCTCTTACGCCTATGAATGGTCGTTCGGCCAGCTCAAAGACGCCGCCCTGCTGACACTGGAAATCCAGGAACGCTCGGTCGGCAAGGGGTTTACCCTCCGGGACAGCAGCGCCTACAACGTTCAGTTCGTGAACGGACGGCCGATCCTCATCGATACTCTCTCCTTCGAACCGCTCGAGGAGGGGAAGGCCTGGAGTGCCTATAAGCAGTTCTGTGAGCACTTTCTCTTGCCGCTGACCCTGATGAGCGCACGAGATGTCCGCTGTGAAGCGCTCCTTCGCTCCTACATCGACGGGATACCATTGGATCTCGGTAGCAGGCTGCTGCCGCGGCGCACCTGGCTGGGCCTCAGCACCTTCCTTCATATCCATATGCACGCTTGGGCCCAGGGACGGTACGCCGGCTCCGCGGTGACCAGTACTGCAGCGAAGGGCCGCTCCATGAGCCGCCAGGGCCTGCTCACGCTGGTGAAGAATCTGAAGGACGCGATTAAACGGCTCTCCTGGCGAGCGGCCGGCACGGAGTGGGCCGACTACGTCAGCGACAACAACTACAGCGACTCGGCCGCCCGGTCTAAGCGGGATATGGTGCAGGGCTTTCTACGACGTTCGAGCCCACGCAGCGTGTGGGATCTGGGGGCAAACACCGGTGAGTACAGTCGCGCCGCCCGGGAGATAGCGCCCCTGGTGGTCTCCTTCGATGTCGACCCTGCGGCGGTAGAGCGTAACTATCAGCGGGTGCGCAGCACCAACGAAACGGGCATCCTCCCGCTACTACTCGATCTTACCAACCCCTCGCCGGCGCTCGGATGGGCAGGACGGGAGCGGCTCTCGCTGGAGCAGCGCGGGCCGGCCGATGCCATCATGGCACTGGCCCTGATTCACCACCTCGCCATTGGCCATAACCTTCCGCTGGAGCGGATCGCCGAGTACTTCGCCCGCCTCGGGCGGCAACTCATCATCGAGTTTGTTCCCAAGAGTGATTCCCAGGTTAAACGTCTCTTACTCAGCCGGCCTGACATCTTTCCCTCGTATACGAAGGAAGGTTTCGAGGCCGCCTTCCGCCAGCACTTCACGATGGATGCGATCGAGCGAGTCCAAGACTCCGAGCGGTGGCTGTATCTCATGACTGCGTGCACCAGGTCGGAGGCATGATCGGTCGGTTCAAGCTGTTGTACCCCTTCCTGTTTACGATTCTCCCAGTCCTGCTCATCGTCCAGCGCAATCCTGGTGCTTCAGCGTCAGGGGACGCCGCCTGGGTGACCCTCACCGTGCTCATCGGATGCGCGCTGGTCTATCTGGCTGCAGGCCTGATCTTCGGCCGGGGCCGTTGGACCCCCGCGGTCGCGTTGATCGTCCTCGCTGCCATCGTCTGGTTCTACTGGTACGACACCCTGATCGGCCTGGCCCACCGTTTCTGGCGAGGAGCGCCGGCCCCTATCATAGTGGCCGCTGGCTTGGTGATGACCGTTGCCGTGCTCCGCTGGCTAGCTCGGCGGCCACGTTATCTGGAACGCGTAACCACGTTTTTCACCCTTACCGGCGTGCTGCTGGTCGCCTGGTTCGGGTTCAAGATCATTCGGAGCAAGATCGCAGAGCGACAGGCGATCAACCGGAGCGCTTTGATAGCGGAGCTGGCTCGGCCGATTCCG
>JBKPAO010000013.1:0-12523 GCA_046726475.1 Gemmatimonadota bacterium
GGGGGCCGCGCCCCAACCGGCCCCAAACAAAAACCGCCCCCCCCCCCGCGGCCTCCGGGGCCCCCCCGCCGCCGAAGCGGAAAACATGGTGCAGTTATAGCGGCAGCGGATCGCCGGCCTCCCATTTGGTTGCCATGAGTCGATCCAACAGAGCCACCACGGCCCGACGGTCCTCGTGCACCGCCAGCACCAGCAGATCACCCGGTCGAGCCCATTCCAGGGCCTCGCGCACCGCCGCCATCTCCGGTCCACCTCGGGATAGTGCCCCAGCCGGTAGTCCGAGCCGGGTGAACTCCTCGGACAGGATTTCGGGCACCTCACCCGGTGCTCTTCCCCGTAGATAGCCTTCCATATCCTTCGCGATGACGTAATCCGGCTGGAGTGCCCAGGCCGAACGTGCCAACGCCCGGATTGCATCGTCATTTCGGTCACCGGCCTGCCCCACCAGGACCAGGCGGCGAGCGGCAGGAAGGGTCTGTGCCAGCTTGACCAGCGCGGACATGCCGTGCGGGTTGTGGGCAAAATCCAGCAGTACCCGAGCACCACCAACCTCCAGCAAATTCGCCCGCCCGGGATTGTCATCCAGGTCGCGCCCGAACTGTTTGAGAGCCCTGGTGATCACATCGGCTTCGACGCCCAGAGCAGTGGCCGCGGCCGCAGCCGCCAGAACGTTCGCCACGTTATGCGTGGCGATTCCGCGGAAGGTGATCGGAATGTCGGCCACCTCGCCGAGGCTCTTACGCTCAGTCCCCTGCCGGAGCACGACTGCTCCATCCTCGACGAGCACTGCCGTTCCCCCGCGCTCGAGATGCCGCGCCACGATTCCTGAGGAGGCCTGGAGCGAAAACCAGCTGAGCCGGGCCTCGACCGAACGGCTATGGTCCACCAGGAGCGGGTCATCGGCATTGAGCACCAGCGTACCGTTCCGTCCCAGCGTCTTGGCCACCACCAACTTGGTGTCCGCGAGATCGGCCAGACTCTCGATTCCATACTCCCCGAGATGGTCGTCCGCGATATTGGTGATCACCGCGACCTCAGCGTGATCGACCGGCAGGCCGCGCCGGAGGATGCCGCCGCGAGCCGTCTCCAGTATCGCCGTCTCGGTCTCAGGATGCCGGAGCACCAGGCGGGCACCGCTTGGCCCCGCAAAATCTCCTTCTTCCAGCAGGGTTGCGCCGACCGTTACCCCATCAGTGGAGGTGAGGCCGGGGGTCTTTCCGGCTGCCTGCACGATGGAGCCCAGCAGCCGTACCACGGTCGTCTTTCCGTTGGAGCCGGTGACTAAAGCGATAGGAACCTCGTGAGCCGAGCTCCAGTCCACCGCCGCAGGGTCAGGCGGCTCAGCGACCTGCCAGAGCAGAGCGCCGGTTCCGGATCCTACCGAGATAAGATCCTCACCGACCAGGAAGGTTAGACCCCGTGCCTTTGCTTCCCGACAAAGCCCCACTATCACAGGATTTCGTTCCGTGGCCAGCTCGTCCAGCACCGACGCCACGTCTGCCCGAAAATCCGGAGGCTTCTCTCCCCGAAGCTCTGCGGCAGCCGCGGCCCACGCCCGCTCGTTCAAGTCCGTCGCAGCATAGAGGCCGTCCAACGGTGCTGTCAGTGCTAGGCTGACTCCGCCGGCAAAAGCCCGGGTTCTGAGATCCTCGTTCGGCCAGCCGACCGCCTCGAGCAAGCGCCGGGCTGCTCTTTGCCAGGCTACCATCGCTACTGGGCGTATGGACTCGTCGAGCCGGACCTCGAGTACTGCCCCCGGGCCGTCCAACAGGAGTCCGGGACCGGTGAGTCGTCGCGAGTCGAGTACGTGCATGGGGAGCAATTCTTGAGAGACGGTCACCAGTGGCTCAATCCTCCTCCTGTTCCTCCCGCGCGATCCTCACGCCCCGGGAGTCGCGAACGAATTCCCGGTGGTGCTCCTCCTGACCGTTCGAAGACCCTACAACGACAGGCTCCGGTCGAGAGATTCGGGGCCGTTGTTCGATCAACCGGGGAGCCGCATCGGGCCGGAACTGGATCACTTGTTTCCAGGTCCGGGTGATCGCGTCGGCAAAAATCAGGAGCAGATCCCCGGCGTCCGCCTCCCGAAGCGCTGCGTCCACCGCAGCCTGCTCGTCGGGGATCACCAGGATCTGCTCCGAGGCGACACCGCTGGCCAGGAGGGCTTCGCGCAAGAGTTGAGGCACCTCGTCGGGGCGGCGGCCTCTGAGCTGGTCGTCCCGCCGGCAGATGTACCGGTCGAAATTTCCCGCCGCGATCCGGCCGATGTCTGTTATATCCTGATCTCGCCGGTCACCAGGTACGGAGAGCACACAGAGCCGCCGTCCCGCAACGTCCAGACGCTTGACCAGCTCGCACATTGCCTCGACGGCGGCCGGGTTATGGCCGTAATCGACAATCACCTTAAATGGATGCTCGTCGAAGATGTTCATTCTTCCAGGGGCCTGGAAGAATGTGGTGTCGAAGGTCCGCAGTCCGTGGCGAATGTCTTCCAGCTTGAGGCCCATGCTGAATGCCATCGCGGCCGCGAACATGGCATTCTGTACGTTGTGCATGGCCCGGCCCTCGAGTGTAGCCGGAAGCAGATGAGTCCAGAGGAGCGGAATGTGCGCTCCATGATCATAGAGGGTGATCATCTGGCCCTTGATTCCCGACTCCAGGACCACGCCTCGCCCCCCCGCCTGAATGTGCTCCCCCACCAACTGGTGCGAGGGATCCATGGTGACATAGCACAGGTGCCTGGCCTGGGTGTAGTCGGCCATCTTGAGACAGAGCTGATCATCGGCGTTGAGAATGGCGGTGTCGCGCGCCACCTCCACCACGATGCGTTTGACATCCGCCAACTGTCCCAGGGTGCCGACGCCGCGAAGGCCGAGGTGGTCGGCCTTGACGTTGAGGACCGCACCGACGTCACAGTGTCTCACCCCCATGCCGGCTCGCAACAGCCCGCCGCGGGCGATCTCCAGGACGGCGACATCCACCGATGGATCGCTCAGGACCATGCGCGTGGCCAAGGGCCCAGTCATGTCTCCGGCCACCGTCCGATGTCCATCGATGTACACGCCATCGGTCGAGGTGAGGCCAACGTGATGCCCGGCCAGCTTCTGGATGTGGGCCAGCATGCGGGCCGTCGTGGTCTTGCCGTTCGTACCGGTGACGGCGGCGATGGGAATCCGGCTCGGCGTCCCCGGCGGGAACAGCATGTCCATGACCGCACCACCCACGTCCCGGGGTCGCCCTTCGCTGGGCGCCATATGCATCCGGAATCCCGGCGCCGCATTCACCTCGCAGATCGCGCCACCGATTTCCTTGTAAGACTCAGTGATATCGCTGCTGAGGAAGTCGACCCCGGCCACATCCAGGCCGATCGCCTTCACCGCCCGAACCGCCATCTCGATGTTGTCAGGGTGGACCAGGTCGGTCATGTCGGTGGCAGTTCCGCCGGTCGACAGATTACCGGTGGAGCGGAGGTATACCTCTTCTCCATTCGCGGGAACGGTCTCGCGGGTATACCCCTTCCTCGCCAGCAACGTCTCGGCCTGGTGATCGAAGAGAAGGCGAGTCAACACCTTCTCATGCCCGACTCCCCGGCGGGGATCCTGGTTCACCCCCTCGACCAGCTCCTCTACGGTGTGCTGGCCGTCACCTACCACATGACCCGGCACTCGTTTGGCGACAGCCACCAGCTCGCCGTTGATCACCAACATCCGGTGGTCGTCGCCGGCAATGAAGCTTTCAACGATCACGCTTCGACTGTGCTCGCGCGCGATGTCGAAGGCGGTGCGCACCTGTTCCGGCGTCGTCAGGTGAACCGTGATCCCCCGCCCATGGTTGGCATTGTAGGGCTTCACTACCACCGGATAGCCGATCTTCTCCGCCGCGGCGACCGCGTCGTCTGCTTGCTGAACCAGGCGTTGCCGAGGTACCGGCAGCCCCAGGTTTGCTAGAATCCGGTTGGTCTCCTCCTTGTCCGACGCCAGCTCAACCGCGATGTGAGGCGTGCGGCTGGTCACCGTCGCCTGGATCCGCTGCTGGAAGCGGCCGTGGCCGAACTGGATCAAGCTGTGCTCATTGAGCCGGATCCAGGGGATATGCCGCTCTTCCGCCGCCCGCACCAGCGCCATGGTGCTGGGGCCGAGCGCCCGCCGCTGAGCAAAGCGGATGAACTCGTCCCGTTCGGCCGCGAAATCGAATCCAGCCGGGACTGCTCCTTCCGGCCGCAGTTCGGGGGGCAAAAGCGAGTGGAGCAGGGTGAGTGCGAGCCGCCCCGCCTCCAGGCCCACATCCTCCTGCTGGTACTGATACACCACGTAGTAATGGCCTCGAGGCCCGTGCGAGCGGGTCTTGCCGAACGTCACCGTCTCGCCGGCCACGTTCTGCAGCTCGAGCGCCACGTGCTCGAGGATGTGGCCCATCCAGGTACCATCGCCCTCGGTCAAGCGTCGTACGAAGCCGCCCGGCTTCCCGTAGGAACAGCCGTGCAGTTTGAGTCCGGGCAGTGTTGTAATGAGACGATCGGTGAATCGGGGCCCGAGCTTGCCCGACGGCCAATCCTCCAGCGGCCCCAGATCGATATCCAGGCGGATGACGGGAAAGTGGGCATACAGGCTCGGCCCAACGTATACAGCCTTATCCAGGATCTTCATTGCCTCTCCGAACTATCGATTACTCTCGCTACTGCTCCACCTCTCGGGCCCTGCTTTCCGCTTCGGCGGCGGCACCCTGAAGGCCGCGGAAGGGTGCCGCCGCCTCCGCCGACTTACCAGCACCCCGCGACGCTCGGAGGAGAACAGAGTTCAGCTGAGGCGTCCCCGTGCTCTCTGGAGGCCGCGTGGGCGTCCTCGTCAAACTGGGAACCGCTTTGGCCAGCGCCCCCGGCGGCCGGAAGAGAACGCGGGGACGCCGAAGCATTCCCACATCTTCACGCCTCGTTGCCTAGCTGTCTCGCTTCGGCGGCGACGGCACTCTTCCGGCCGCCGGGGGGCGCAGAGGCCTAAGCGGATCTAACCTCGGCAACCAGCGCCCCACGCGGCCTCAGAGTGCCATCGCTCGCCTCAGCCGCTTTACCAGACAGACCTGTGAAGATGCCCCCCACGCTTGGGATGAACCGCGGGGGCGCCGAACCATCCCACATCTTCACGCCGCCTACCCGCCTCCCCGCTTACCCGCTTTTCATACCCTCTTTGCTATCTCCGGGCCCGGTGCCGCCACCCGCTTGTGTAAATGGAAAGTCGAACCCTGATCGAGTATGTGCAATTTCAGCCCGATCAGACAGACCGCGTCGTTCTTGCGTACCCGCGCCATGGAGGAGAACTCCAGGCCGGAAGGATCCACGATGGTCAGGGCTCCGCTTCCTACCACCTCGAGCGATTCGTCCGGCCCGATGAAGGCGGCAGTGTTCTCATCCAGTCCGATCCCGATGGCGAACGGATTGAACGCCAGGGCGGTAAGCAGCCGGCCCAGGCGGTCGCGTTGCCGAAAATGTTGATCGATGATGATCCGATTGGTCAGACCGAGCCCGGGGGCGAGCGTCACGTTACGGGCCCGAGGAGACGCCCCTTCCTTTCCGAACGCGATCATGTGCTCGCAGAGAAAGGCTGCGCCGGCCGAGGTCCCGGCTACGTGCATCCCCTCGATATTTCGCCGGCGCAGCGCCTTGGCGACCGACGTTCCTCCGATCATGGTGCTCAGCCGCAGCTGGTTGCCGCCGGTGAGAAATACTCCATTCACCCGGTCCAGCACATCCAGCCACTCCTTCCGCTCGCCATCCGATCGATGGGCGATCGGAAGCGAGATCGCTTCCGCGACTCCTAGATCTGTGAAGATCTTCTCGTACCGGCTCCCGGTCTCGCTCAGCATCGAGGCTGTAGGAATGATCGCGATCTTGCAGCCGCTCCCACCGCAGAGCTCGGCGAATCGCCGCAGGATCGCGACATCTCCGATCTTCTCCTCGGCGCCTCCAACCGGAACGATGTATCCCCGAGCGGTCTCCGCCATCCCTATCGCTCGAGCTGCTCGAAAAGGCCACGTACCGTCGGGCGGCCTTCCGTCACGTGCCATCGTCCGCGAGCCATCACGTCACGTACGGTCCCTTCTTCATCCAGGACGACCAGATCGGCATCGGATCCTGGGGTCAGCCGACCCTTGCGCGATAGCAGCAGCAGGCGCGCGGGATTGCTGGTAAACGCCGGTAACACCCGCTCGAGTGGTTGACCGCAGCCCAGGAGCTCGCGCAGAGCAGAGGCCATGGCCGTCGGCCGGCCGACATCCATCTCGGTTACCCGCCCATCCGCATCGAATACCGGCAAACAGCCGCCGCCATCTGAACTGATGGTCACCCGCTCCGGTGGAAGACCGGCCTCCAGGTAGCGGGTGAGCGCCTGCGGTGCCGACCAGGCGTCTTCTCCCTCGTCCACCGGAAACGCCGTGATGTCCACCACGCAGCCTAGCTTCGCGAGTCCGAGGCCCTCCTCGAACAGCGCCTTGCGCCGGTTCACATGAGTGGGGTTGAAGACTGAGGGAGGAAGCTCACTCTCGCTGAGTGCTCGCCGCACCAGGTCGAGTCCCCGCGGGCCGTTTCCAACGTGGAGATGGACGATTCCGGCCTTACCCGTCATGAGGCCCGCGACGTGAGCATCTCCAGCCACCCGCAGCAGCTCATCGAGCGTCGGCTGACTCGAGCGATGATCGCTGATCGCCAGCTCACCCACTCCGAGCATGAGGTCGATATGGACGATGTCCTGCCGAACGCTTCCGGTGAGAGTGACCGGAGGCACATGATAGCCGCCGGTATAGCAGTAGGCGCTGAGTCCCTCCGCTATGAGTCCCCGCGCGTTTGCCAAGAGCTCGGCGGGAGATCGGACCGTATCGTCCGTCCCCAGAACTCCAACCGCCGTCGTGACACCTCCGGCAGTGAGCTGGCTCAGCTGAAGCGGAGGGACCCGGGTGTGCATTCCGGCCTCGCCACCGCCTCCGGTGAGATGCACATGGATATCGATCAGACCGGGGATGACTCGGCGGCCCTCGAGATCACGCTCTTTGACTCCTAGCGCCGGCGGCAGTGCAGGGAGGTCAGTGCCGGCCCACAGAATGGTCTCCCCACCCACCAGCAGATGCGCGTGCCCCTTGGGGTCGGGATCGTATAAATCGACATTTCGCAGCAGCTCCATCGGGCCTCGGATTCCTGAACGGTGCGTTGAGAACTTACTTCCGACCGGTGAGCCGGGCCATTGGCGTGGTCACTGCGAGCGGACACATTACAGCGGCAGGAAATTCTTTGGTCCTCGTTCTCGCGCCACAGGTCTCCGAGCGTGGTTCGTTGGTGGGCTCCGAACGTGCAAGGAATTCGTCTTTCCAAAGAACAGCCAAAAAAGTCGATCCCGATGCCGGCGGGGCGAGTTCGAGGACTTCACCTGTTTACATTACCTTTGTGTCCACAAGCCCTTTGTGGTGAAGTGTTTCGTATTTGAGTAGGTCGTGTAATGCCGGTTGCCGGACCCATCGCTCCAACTCGCCGGGCCTACGCCGAGCTTCTGGCCGAGGCACGAACTCGTACCTTGTTGCTGGTGAGTCCGCTCACCGCCGAGCAGATGGCGAGGCAACCTCCTGCCGGACTAGGCTCAGTCCTTTCCTACCTTCAGTCCATCACTCGATTCGAGGCGACCTGGCTCCTCGATGAGTCCGTGGAGCCCGAGTTCCAATCCTACGACGACTGGTTCGATTGGATGACGGAGCTTCGGCAGCAGATCATGCACCGGCTCGACGCCGCCGACTTTACCGGTTCGTCAGCCAACGCCGAACGATACCGCATGGTAGTGGAGTACGAATACCAGTGCGGTGAGGCCATCCTCCAGACCATTCAGCTTCTCGCCGAACCCTATGCTCCAATAGCCCGGCGGCCGCTCCCGCGCGGACGACGTCTCGCGGACCCCGGGTTCATGGCACGGTTTCCCGGAGGGACGCTGGAGATTGGCGGCACCGAGCTTTCGGTGTGGCCAGAGGAGGAGCCGGCGCATGAAGTGACGCTTCAGCCTTTTTGGATCGATGTGCTGCCGGTAACGAACGGCGACTACATCACGTTCATGGCCGCAGGCGGGTATAGCGAGCGAGATGCCTGGTCCGACGAGGGATGGGATTGGGTGAAAACCTCTCTGGCTCAAATGCCGGAGTATTGGTTCTGGCAGGATGGCGTCTGGTGGAGTCACCGGGTCGTGCGGGATGCTCCGATCGACCTGACCTGCCCGGTGAGTCACATCTCCTACCATGAGGCGGAGGCATTTGCCCGCTTTGTCGGCAAGCGTCTCCCCACCGAGATGGAGTGGGAAGCCGCGGCGGCGTGGGATCCGGATTTCCAATGTCGGCGCAGCTATCCCTGGGGCAACATGCCGCCCAGCCCGCATGTGGCGAATCTGGATCAGCTCGCCTTCGAGCCCGCTCCGGTCGGAGCGTTCCCCGGCAACTTCTCGCCAATCGGCTGTTATGGAATGGTGGGCGATCTATGGGAATGGACCTCCAGCGCCTTCCTCCCTTACATGGGGGGCGACCTGACGCCCCCCTCACTTCCACGGGGGCGCTTCGGAGACGAGTACAAGGTGCTGCGGGGTGGCTCGTGGGCGAGCCGGCCCGGGGCAATCAGGTTGTCGGTCCGCCGCCCGGCTCGGCCGGAAAACCGGGCCCTGTTCTGTGGCTTCCGCTGCGCCAGAGACGTAACAGCTTAAGCGTCCTCGGCTGTCTCGCTTCGGCGGCGGCATCGCTCGCCTAAGCCGAGCTCCTGGTGTTCTCTCAGTACGCTCGGGATGAAAATGCAGCGAAGGCGTCCCCACGCGGGGGCGCCGAAGCATCCCCAGATCCTCACGCCTCGCTGCCCCGCCTCGCTGCCCCGCTGCCCGCTGTTTCGCTTCGGCGGCGACGGCACTCTTCCGGCCGCCGGGGGGGGCAGAGGCCTAAGTGGATCTAACCTCGGCAACCAGCGCCCCACGCGGCCTTCAGAGTGCCATCGCTCGCCTCAGCCGACTTACCCTACCTGTGAAGATGTCCCAGCCCAACGCTTGGGATGAAATGCAGCGGGGGCGCCGAAGCATCTCCACATCTTCACGGGTTTGCTGCCCCGCTGCCCCGCCGCCCCGCTTCCCCGCCTATTTCTCTAATCCCTCCGGCACTCCGTTGGGATACTGCTCCCGGATCGCGGCCTGGATCTGTTGGATGCGATTCTCCGGGTTAGGATGGGTGCTGAAGAATTCCGGCGGCCGGTTTCCTTGGGAGCTCTCTTCCAGGATCTTCATCAGCTCGATCATCGCTCTCGGGTCGTAGCCTGACTCGCTGGCTAAGCGGACGCCAAGTCGGTCTGCCTCCAGCTCGTCCTTACGGCCAAACCGCATGGTCACAAGCTGGCCGATCATTGCGGCAACCGCCGCCGAGTTTCGGCTGGAGGGATCGCTGGGGTCGTACGTGGCCAGCACCGCCGCTCCGGTGAGCCCCTGGGTGAGCTGCTGCTTCGCAATGTGCTCCGCTCCGTGTCTCGCCACGACATGTCCGATCTCGTGGCCCAGCACGCCGGCTAGCTGTCCTTCGGTCTTGAGCCGCCGCAACAGACCTTCAGTGATGAACACCTGGCCACCGGGCAAGGCGAACGCATTGATGGTTTCGGGATCGTCGAGGACGTGGAACTCGAACTCGTAGGGAGTCGTTCCGGCGGCGCTCTTGGAGACTAACCGGCCACCTACTTCATCGACCTTGGCCTGCAGGGTAGGGTCGGGATCCTCTCCCCCGAACTGCTGAGCCATCTCCGGCGCTGCTTGGAGTCCGAGCGCGATCTCCTGCTCGGGAGTGATTCCCGCAACGTGCTGCTTTTCTTTGGTAACGGGGTTCAGCACGCTGCTACCGTAATAGCCGAGAATCGATATGACGGCGACGACCAGGGCAATCAGAAGTCTGCTGCGGGACACACGGGCCTCCCAAGACGGGGAGGTTAAGCTATATACCTTCTAGCCTCACTTTGACGGTGACTCGCCTCACGCCCGCGGTAAGCATCCCTTGAGCGCGGCGAAGGGGCGGTAACAAATGCACCTCATCCTGAGGGAGCGCAGCGACCGAGGGACCTTTTCCGAGGTTCCGGAAAGTTCGGGTAGGTCCCTCGCTGCGCTCGGGATGAGGTGCTCTATTATGCTCCGCCTTACCGCCTTACCGCCTTACCACCTTACTGAAGCTTGAACCCCCCAACTACCCCGGTCAGCTTGTCCGCCGCCTGCGCCAGGTGGCCGGCTGAGGACGAGATCTCTTCGGTGGAAGCGTTGAGCTGCTGCGCTGCGGCTGCGATCTGCTGGGCGGCTGCCGCGTAGTCCTCGGTGCCCGTCGAGACCTCCCGCATTCTCCCGGCAATTCCCTCGATCAGTCCTCGCACTTCACTCGCTGAGGTCGAAATCCGCCGAGTCCATTCGTCGTTGGCCTCGGCATCGGCAGCGACGTTCATCAAGCCGACCGCCGCGGCATGGGCCGCTTCGCGCGCGGTGGTCCCTCCCTGGCCCAGGCGCAACAACCGCTCGCGAGTGGTCTGGACCTGCGCCACCACACTCTGCACCGTCGTGCTGGTCGAGGTCGCTGCCTGCGCCGCCTGACTAGCCAGCTTCCGCACTTCCTCGGCGACGACGCTGAAGCCTCGCCCCTCGTCACCGGCCCTGGCAGCTTCAATCGACGCATTGAGCGCGAGCATATGGGTCTGTTTGGCGATGAGCTTGGCCTGAATGATGAACTTCTCGATATCTCCGGAAGCGGCCGCCAACGCCTCGGCCTCGACCGCCCCATGCTCGATCTCTTCGGCGAGCCGGGTCAGCTCCGCGGTGCTCGCATCCAGGCGCTCTCCATGCGACCGGGCGACTTTCGCCAGCGCGGCGTTGCGCTCGGCGGCCTGCGTGGCACCCGCCGCGAGCTCGTGCGCGATCTCGAGAATCTTGCCGGCATCTTCGGCTGCCGCACGCACCACTTGAGCCTGCTGGCTGGCCCGTTCCGTAAGGTCGCCGGTGGTACTCGCTACCTCCTGCGTCGATGCAGTCATCTGCTGGGTTGAAGCCGCGATCTCCTGGGCCATCGCCGCGGCGTCGTGCGAGTGCTGCCGGATCGTACCCACCAGATCCTGGAGCCGGGTTACCATGCTGACGATGGACGAGGAGAGGCCGTCCAGCCCCTCCCGCTTGGCCCAGTCCGGTGTGGTCAGGTCGCCCTGAGACACGCGGGAAGCGACCATCGCCACCTTGCCGGTGGGCTTCAGGACTTGGGACAGGAGCAGCCGGACCAGCAGCTGTTCGATCCCGGCGCCCAGCACCAGAAGAGCCGCCGTGCCCCAGACTGTGGGATGGGTGGGTGACAGGCTGAGCTCGTCGGGGGCACACAGCCAGAGAAGCGCGCCGCCACTGGCCGCCATTGCCGCGGCGGCCGTGAGGCCTATGAGATGAAGCCGGAAGATGAATTGATTTCGATTTGCGGCCATTAATTCACGCCTGTACCGGTGGTTAGCTGGAGACCTGCTCCTTTCAGCAAGAGGAGGGCCTGGGGCCGCAATGGCCGCCGGTGGGTCTGACCGGCCGACCGGCCGTCCGCCTGTCGGCCCGTCTGGTGGCACTAACATCGCAGTGGCAATAGATTTACGGTTCTTCAAAATGAGCCTTTCTCTCAGATCGCGTGCCCGGCCGGCCGCGAGGCGGACGGCGGCATGACCCCGAGCAAGTCTCCAGTGAAGCAGAATCCAGCACCGACCCACGAGGTGCCGTACCAGCCCGACGTGGTCGAGGCCAAGTGGCAGGCCCGCTGGGCCGAGCGCCACGTCAACGAGCCCGACCTCGACGGTGCGCCGCGGCCGTTCTACAACCTCATGATGTTTCCCTACCCGTCGGCTGAGGGGCTCCATGTCGGGAACATGTTCGCTTTCACCGGCAGCGACGTGTACGGCCGGTTCAAGCGGCTCCAGGGCCACGACGTCTTCGAGCCGATCGGCTTCGATGCGTTCGGCATCCACAGCGAGAACTACGCGATCAAGGTCGGCATCAACCCGGCCGAGCTGATTCCGCGCAACATCGAGAACTTCCGCCGCCAACTCCGCCGGATCGGCGGCATGTTCGATTGGCGCCACGAGCTCTCTACCACCGATCCCCGGTACTACAAGTGGACCCAGTGGATCTTCCTCCAGCTTTTGAAGGCGGGGAAGGCGTACAAGAAGGCGGCCGCGGTCAACTGGTGCCCCAACTGCAAGACGGTGCTCGCCAACGAGCAGGTCATCAACGGCCGTTGCGAGCGCTGCGGCACGCCGGTGGAGCAGCGCATCCTGGAGCAGTGGTTCTTCCGGATCACCGACTACGCCGACCGGCTGCTGGCCGATCTGGACGACAAGTCGAAGATGGACTGGTCCGACAGCACGACGACGGCGCAGAGGAATTGGTTGGGTCGTTCTGAAGGTGCAGAGATAGTGTTTCCTGTGAGCGGGGAAGCGGGGAAGCGGGGAAGCGGGGAAGTACGGCAGCGGGGCAGCGTGGAA
>JBKPAO010000014.1:0-15732 GCA_046726475.1 Gemmatimonadota bacterium
CGCGATCGCGGCCGCCGCACCCATGAGACCGACCGATGTCCACGTGACCAAGGAGAACAGCTGGGTATAGGAAACTGCGAACGTGGCCTGCGCTGCCGCGCTTTGAGCCAGCGACCCGATAAAGCCGACCAGGATCACGCCACCGATGTTCATGGCGATACCCTGTACCCCAGCCGGCAGTCCAAACTGGAAGAGGGATTTGATGATGCCCCAGTCCGGACCGAACCCCCGCCCCCGAGGAAACGCCACCACCCAGCTTCCGTTCCAGAGCTTCACGATGGAGTAGATGCCCAGGATTCCCGATGCGATCACGGTGCCCATCGCCGAGCCGACGGTACCAAACGACGGGATCGGACCCCAGCCGCTGATCAGGATCACATTGAGCACCAAGTTCAGTACCGTCAGCGCGATGCCCAATATCATGGGGGTCCGCGCGTCTCCAGCCGAGCGAAGCGCACCACTCAGCATGTAGAAGATCAGCATGCCGGTGCTGAAGAGGAACATGACGCGGAGGAACGGCAGCGCCTCGCTCTTCACCGCGGGAGCGGCGTTGACCACGTCCAGGAGCCAGGGCGCGGTAAAGTATCCGATCGGCGCCATGATGCCGAGGGACATCAGCATGGCGGTGAGGAAGGCCTGATAGACGGTCCGGTCGACCTTGTCCTTGTCGCCCGCGCCGGCGAAGCGTGCCACCAGCACGCTCATACCGGTGAAAATCGAGGAGACGAAAATGATGACCACGAGCATGATCTGCCAGCTGACACCGATCGCGGCGTTGGCCCGGAAGCCGACGAGATGGCCCACCAGCACGTGATCCACAATACCCTGAAGGCCGCCGATCACGTTGGTAAGCATCGTGGGCCAGGCGATCATCCACACCGCTCGGCCGAGCGGACCCTCGACGATCGAGCGGTCGTACACCGGCGGCTGGGATGGCGCAGCAGCCGGCGGCACCGGTACCGAGCCTGTTGGTGTTCGGCTGGAGATATCGGTCGAGGTCACGGATTCATACCTGGCGCAGCTTCCACCGCCCGCGGCGGAATAGAACGGCGCTCACCAGCGCCAGGGTCGAATACCCGATTGTGATGGCGAGAAACGCGCCGAAGGGCCCGTAGCCCGCAACCCGAGACAGGAAGTAGGCGAGTGGGATCTGCAACAGCCAGAAGCACACCAGGTTGATCCAGGTGGGTGTCCAGGTGTCGCCCGCTCCGTTGAACGATTGCGTGAGCACCATTCCCAGCGCGTAGAACAGAAAGCCGCAGCTCATGGTGCGAAGCGCCAAGGCAGCTGTGGGTGCAGCCTGCGGATCGTGGGTGAAGAGGCCGACGATCGGGTTGGCGAAAATGATGAACAGCAGTCCTACCGATCCCAGCAGCACCATGTTGTACCCACTCGCGATCCAGACCGCGCGCTCGCCCCGCTCCGGCTTCCCGGCGCCGAGGGATTGACCCACCATCGTCGCCGCGGCGTTGGACAGCCCCCACGACGGGAGAAGACAGAAGATCACCAAGCGGATCGCGATGGTGTAGCCCGCCAGCGCGGCACTGCCAAACGTCGAGACGATTCGGACCAGCCCGATATAACTCGCGGTGCCGACCAGCACCTGGAAAGTTCCTGAGCCTGACAGCCGCACCAGGTTCGCCATGATCTCCGGTCTCAGTTTGAGGTGAGAGCGGCGAATGGTAACCCGCGCATCGCCTCGGGTGAGGCGATACATCTGATAGAGGACGCCGGTGCCGCGCCCGATCGTGGTGGCGACTGCAGCCCCGGTAACGCCGAGCCGGGGGAACGGCCCGAGCCCGAAAATGAAGCAAGGCCCTAACAGGATGTTGATGATGTTGGCGAGCCAGAGAACCCGCATCGCAATCGCGGCATCTCCGGCTCCTCGAAAGATTGCGTTGATTAGGAACAGGAGCAGGACGGTGGCACTTCCGCCCAGCATCGTTCGGGTGTAACCGGACCCTATGGCGATCACATTAGGCGACGCACCCATTACGGCCAGGAGTCTCGGCGCCAGGGCAATGCCGAGGATCGCAACAATGGCTGCCACTACGAGACCGAGCGCGATGCCTTGCACCGCGGCCTTGGCGGCATCATCGATCCGCTTCTCGCCGATGCGGCGGGCAACGACCGCGGCGACCCCGATCGACAGTCCCATCGCGGCGGTGTAAACCAGGGTAAGCATCGACTCGGTGAGACCGACGGTCGCGATGGCGTCGGGCCCCAGCCGCGACACCCAGAACACGTCCACGACGGCGAAGATCGACTCCATCGCCATCTCCAATACCATCGGAATGGCGAGCAGAACGATGGAGCGTCCGATCGAGCCGGAGGTGTAGTCGTGGGGAACACCGCGCACGGCGTCGCGGATGACCGACCAGACCGAATAGCGGGGAAGGGTAGCGGAGCCGAGGTCCTGAGTCGTCATGCGCGGGTTCGCAGCGCCAGCCGCGCAAAGAGGGCGCAGGGGATGCCAATGAACAACATGTGCACCGCGATACTCAGCGAGACCCACAGGGGATCTTTCGAGCCGGATCCCGCTGCGGACAGCGGGACAACGACGTAGTTCATGATGAGATACAGCAGGAGACCGTACGCGGCGCCGAAGAGCCATGGCCGCTGGGTGAGCAACCGCCGGCGCCTCGCGACCAGATAGTACGCCAGTGCCATCGTGGTAGCGATGAAGTAGTGAAGGGCGAGACCCAGCGCGGCTGTGGCAGCGCCGCCGTCGAAGCTTGCCTTGCCGAGCAGTCCCGCGGCAACCGACTGGAAGATCCGTTGGGGTGTGACGCCGGCTTTGATCGCCCAGAAGACACAGGCGTAGCTTATGTCGAGGGTGCCGGCGACCAGGCCGCCCGCGAGCACATACAGGTACGGAGACGGCGAGCGCGCCGGCTGGGAGGCCGTGGTCATCATTCCACGATCAGGCCTGCATCACCTTCTCGTCGGCGCTGTCGCCGTACACCGCCGGCACCAGGGCGCCCGTCTCTCGCAGATAGACGGTGAGCTGGCCGCGATGATGATACCAGTGGTTCAGCATGACCGACCGGAGGAAGGCGGCGCGCGGTATCGCCCACAGCTCCTGGTTTCCGTTCATCATTCTCCAGGGAATGGCGAGCTCGGCGTCCTTCATGGAGCGAAGGTGAGCCCTGGCGCGACCCATGCTTTCGTCGAAGGCGCGCAGGACTTCGCTGGTGCTGTTCGCGTCCGGCCGGGGAATCGGAGTCTGCACGTCGAACGAAGGGCGAGTCGAGATCTCCGCGATGGCCCCGGGCAGGTTCGCCACGTGCATAGCAAGCTGCCCGAGCGTCATCGATTTGGGATGCGGCTTCCAGTGGAGCTTTTCTTGCGGCACTCGCTCGAGCACGCGGCGCGTTGCTTGCGCCTCGTGCTCCAGCTCCTGTACCAGGTCGTCAATCGTCAGCATGCGGTCATCCGCTGACCAGCGCGTGAATGTTCCCGTCGGGATCCTTGAACCATGCTGCCTTCATGCCTCCGCCCTCGTGGATGTCTCCCTTGAGTGTCAGTCCCGGCATGTTGTAGTGCTCGAAGGTGACGCCCTTACCTCTGAGCGCCTGCACCACCTTCTCCATGTCCTTGCCGATCAGCCAGGTTGCTGCGGTCGCCTTGTTGCTGCCGGCATATTGCGACCGGTACACCAGGATCTTCGAGCTTCCGGCCTGATAGGTGACCGCCTCCGACTCCTGCTGATCGGTGAGCTTGAGACCCAGGGTGCCCTCGTAAAATCGCTTAGCGGCATTCAGATCCCGTACGGCGATGGTGGCCATCGCCTCCTTACCGCTTAGCATTTGCCGCCTCGCCGCTCGCTGCTGCCGCCGTCTGCCCGGCGTTGCTGTCGGTCTCCCAGATCGCGAAGACATTCCCCTCGGGGTCGGTCAGTTGGGCGAACCATCCCATCGCAGGTACCGGCATCTTTTCCATCATGACCTTGGCCCCGAGCTCCTTGGCTCGGCGGGTATAGTCATCTACGTTTTCGACCAGGATATAGTTTACCGGTGCCTGCCCCGGAAACATCCGCCGCATGAGACCGCCGTTCACTCCAGGCCTGATCGGCATGCCCTTCTCGTCGGCTGGAACTGTCCGCACCGTCCAGTACTCGAATCCATCTCGCTGATCGGCCGAGCCTTCCCACTTGTTGATCTCCCAGCCAAACAGCTCGCGATAAAACTTCGCTGCCCGGTCCGGCTGATCTGCCGGGATCTCGAAATGCACGATCGTGTGGTCCATGGTTCCTCCTTGCGATCTGAAACGTTTCGGTATTTCACTTCCCCGGCTTCCAATTTGTCCGCCCGTCCGCCTGTTCGGCCCTCCGCCCGCTGTCCCGCTGTCGCGCTTTCTTACAGACCGTTTGGTAGGTATCGCCCGGCTCCCGACTCGTCAAGCATGTTGCCGTGGCATCGGAGAATCGTTACATACCCAATGGTACGGAGTGATCAGTGTTGAGTCACTTTGAGCGGTTCAGCGCGTACCTTAGGCGATATCCGCCTGATGGCTGATGGATAGAGGGACAATGGCCAAGCGTAGCACCAAGCGACGAAAGCGAGAGCCGGGCGTCACCCGCGAGAAGTTGCTCCACTCAGCATTCGCGGAGATCTACCGGCAGGGCTTCCAGGGAGCCAGTTTGGACATCATCCTGGCCAACGCCGGAATGACCAAGGGCGCGCTATATCATCACTTCCCGGACAAGGCGGCCCTGGGCTATGCGGTGGTCGATGAGGTCATCAGGGGGCTCTTGTTGGAGCGATGGCTCGGAGTGCTGGAGCGCCAGCCCGGGGACCCGCTGTCAGCGCTCCAAGGAATGCTGAAACAGCGCGCCACCGAATTGACTGCCCGTGAAGTCGAGCTGGGATGTCCGCTGAATAATCTCGCCCAGGAGATGTCGCCGCTGGACGAGCGCTTCCGCCGCCGGGTCAGCGCCACCTTCGAGACCTGGATCGACGGTTTCGCCCGCCTCCTCGAACGCGGCCAAGCAGAGGGCACGATCAAAAGAGATGTGGAGGCCCGTCAGGTCGCCACCTTCCTGGTGGGCGCGCTCGAGGGCTGTTACGGCTTGGCCAAGAGTGCCAAGAGTAAGGCGATGCTCCGGGCCAACTTGGATGTCCTCAGCACCCTCCTGGAAAGCCTCCGTCCCAGCTCGACAGCAGTTCGAAAAGCAGGCAAGAAGAAACGGTAAAAACAGCTATGAAGATCTTGACAGACCGTGCGCTATTTCTTACGATATATCGCACGTTAGCTCGCAAGACATTGCGGCCACTTTGAGGGAGAGAACATGTGTAATCCGCGTGATGATTGGGGCTTCGGACCGGGCTTCCCGTTTGGACGGTGGTGGGCTGGAGCGTGGCAAGGCGGGCGGGGCCATAGGCGCAGGAGCCAGATGTTCGAGTCCGGCGAGGTGAAGTTCGTGATCCTTCGCCTACTAAAGGAAAAGCCTCGGCACGGCTACGAGGTCATCAAGGCCTTAGAGGAGAAGCTGGGCGGCTACTACACCCCGTCGGCCGGGACGGTCTATCCCACGCTGCAGCTCCTGGAGGATGAGGGCTATGTCCGGGCGGTCGATACCGACGGGAAGAAGGTGTATCACATCACTCCCGAAGGAGAGACCTACCTCGAAAAGCACCGCGATCTGCTGGAGGAAATTCTCGACCGGGTGAGGGAGACAGTGCGCGATTTCACTGGGGGCGGTCTCGGTGACGTGCAGGGTTCCTTCGTACATCTGGCCGGGGTGACCTTCAAGCGGGCCTGGCGTCGAGGGCCGGATGATCCCGCTTTGAAACGTGTCGCCGAGATCCTGCGTAAAGCCGCGGACGAGATCGAGGAGGCCTGGGGAGGCGCGGCAGCTGGGCAGCGTGGTGGCGGGGCAGAGCAGGCGAGCTGATCAGACCGTCAGAGCGACGGAATGGAGAGAACAATGGGGTTCTTTGGAATGCTGTTCTGGATCGTGGTGCTCTGGTTTGTGATCAGAGCGTTGCACCGATCGGATCGTTGCGTTGCCGTCGGGCCGAGGGGATACTGGCCGGGGTGGTACCGGAGAGATCGCTATGACATTCCTGACCCGCCGGTGAAGCGCACCCGGCCCGATGCTCAACAGGAGTACATCGATTCACTAGAGAGTCGGCTGAGCGACCTGGAGGAGCGCCTGGACTTTACCGAGCGCCTCCTCGCGAGCCGTCAGGAGCCGACCAAGTAAGACGAGTGTCGCCCCTGACTCGTTCCCGGGTCAGGGGCAGGCCCTCAGCTCAACCGCTCTCCGGGTGATCCGAGCCACCGTTGTAGCAGCATCGCCCCCACCGACAAGTCGCGCACGACTTCCTAGTATGGATCCGCTGGCCGGAATCGTCCGCCCGGGCACCCGGGCACAGTTCAGGAGGACCACATGGAACCGCGCGTCTTTGCTCATTCACAGACCTATCGTCTCCGCGAGCGCATGAACGAGGCGGAGATTCGTCACGGACAAGAGGTGAGGGCCGACCTCCCGGGCATTCGGGTGACCGCTGTCTTCGATGGGTGGCGCACTAGTCCCGATCCCACGACGGGGGTCATCTTCTTCTGCACCATGGGGCCGATCAGGATTCGTGAGGTGCTACAGCAAGGGGACGGTCAGACGCTGCCAAGCGAGGTGGTCCTGGAAGGTCTGGCGGTGCCAGGCCCGGGTACCTACGACATCATGAATGCATTAGTGCACTCTAACGGGGCTCTCCGGGTCCGCGCAGACTCTTCCACTCGCATTGTTCCGCGGTCTCTCGGCGTGAGCCAAGGCTGGGTGTGAAGGTGAGAAGTGAGAAGTGAGAGGCGCGCTAGGCGAATAGCCCTCTCACCTCTCACCCTCCTTCACCTCCCCGGCCACAGCCACCCAAACGTTCCCGCGGTCACCAATCCGTAGAGCAGGCCGTCGAATACATCTTTCCAGGTGATTGCCCAGGGCTTTCCCATCCAGATCGAGGGTGGGGTCTGACCGGCGGCATACGCCAGAAATCCTACCGCACCTACGACTCGAAACACGTGGAGATACTGCGCACCCGGTGGGATGCCGTGAGCAGCCACGTACGCGATGAAGAAAGACACCACCAGTAGAAACACGAACCACTGGACTAGGTTCTTTCCCATGGAAGGAATCCCTGGCCGAATGATGTTCATCACGGCCAGAGGCCCCTCGGTGTACTTCTGCTTCATCTCCGGGCTCTGCATTTCTTTGGGACTCGGGCAGTAGGGAATGATGTACTGCGCGGGCCGAGGGTTGCCGCTCCTGATTGCGGCTCGGACGGCGTCCTCATTGGGAAGCTTTTGGTAATCTCGATGGTGGTATCGGAGTACCATGTGGACGATCGAGCTTGTGATGAAGACGAGTACGGCGGAGAGGAGGACGGGGAGCCAGAGCGAACCTAGGCTAACCATGGGATCTCCGATTATGTGGGGGCGCGGATAACGTGATGCGGCCGCAGGGTGAGCGCAAGCCTGTTAGAGGCCGGTGAGTCGTCGATAGATCTCCTGCACTGCGGCGATGGTGTCGGTTTCCGCTGCCGTCTTATCGGTGCGGTATCGCTTGATCCGAGCGAAACGGAGCGCCACGCCACCAGGATATTGCGTGCTTCCTTGCACTTCGTTGAACGCCACCTCCACCACCAGCTCCGGGCGGACGTAGACGGTGATTCCGTCGCGGGCGGCCTCCAATTCCAGTAGCCGCTTGGTCTGCCACTCCAGCATCTCGTCGGTCATGCCCTTGAAGGTCTTCCCCAGCATGACGAAGCCGCCGTTCACTGGATCCCGCGCGCCCAGGTGCAGGTTGCTGAGCCAACCGTGTCGCCTGCCGTGGCCCCATTCCGCCGCCAGCACGACGAGATCGAGCGTGTTCGCCGGCTTGATCTTGAGCCAGCGCCGGCCCCGGTGGCCCGCCTCATACGGTGCGTCGAGCGACTTGGCCATGATCCCCTCGTGCCCTCGCTCTAACGCAGTCAGAAGGAACCGTTGCGCCTCCTCCGCCGACGAGGTCTCCAGTCGCGGCACCAGCATGGTGCCGGGAACCACTTCGCCTAGCGTACGCAACCGCTCTCGTGAGGGCTGGTCGATCAGAGCGCCGCCATCCAGATAGAGCAGATCGAAGAAAAAGGGTGTGAGGGGAAGTTCCCGTCGCTGGCGTTCGATATCGAGGCGGCGTCCGAACCGGCTCATGGTGACCTGGAATGGATGCGGAGTGCCGTTTTCTCGGAGCGCGATCACCTCCCCGTCGAGGATGAGGTCGCGAACGGGAAGCGAACGAATAGTCTCAACCAGTTCCGGCACCGCTGGGGTGACATCGTTGAGTCGTCGGGAATAAACGGCCACCTGATCACCGGACTTGTGTACCTGAATCCGGGCTCCGTCCAGTTTGTACTCTAGAGCGGCCTCGCCCAACTCCTCCATGGCGACGCCGGTGTCGTCGGCGGAGCCCGCCAGCATCGGGTGTACCGGTCGAAAGAGCTGGGTGGCAAAGCCGGCCAACGCGGCCGTGTCTCCGGTCAGCGCGGCCCGGGCAACCGTGGTGAGATTTCCAGTCATCATCCGGGCGCGTCGAATCTGCTCGGCCGGAATGCTCGACGCCTTGGCGACAGCTTCCAGCATCAGTCCCTCGACGGCTCCCTGTCGCAACTCGCCGATGACGAGGCGAAACAGAAAGTGTTGCTCGTCGGCCGTCGCCCGTGTGAAGAGCTCGCCCAGGAGTCGCTGCCGCTGAGCAGTGGAACCTTTGCCTTGCTTCACTCGCGAGATTTGCTCCAGGACTCCATCAACGTCCGTCAGCTCGAGAGTCGATGACTCGGCGGCACCGCCCTCCGATGCCGCTTGGAGCGCCGCGTATCCTACGTTGAGCTTCTGCTGGCGATACGATCCGGACAGAAACGCAACCGCGATCTCGATTTCATCCGGGGTGGCGCGCGAGAGCAGCCCGGCGAGCAGACCGATCTTCTCGAGTCGGCTGCTCACAGCGGACACGCGCCGAGAGATTTCGACCAGGTCGTTGAGTTTCGTGGAAAGGCCTTCGAATGCTGATCGCTACTTGGGTTGGGCGACCTCGATTGCCTCAGTGAGATTATCGACCGCCTTATTCACCCCCTGCTTCACCTTCTCCCAGTTGGCCGCTGTCGCCGCATCGATCTGCCTGAGGTTCTGATCTACCGTTCGGCGCGAGGCACGGATGTTGGCGAGGGCGCGGTCGCTCACGGCCCCTCCACGGGACTTGGCTTGAGCGGCGAGGTCGTTGATTTGCTGGTCGATTCCGGTGAGCTGTTGCCGGATGGACTGGGCAAACTGCTGCCGTTGATCAAATCCGAAATCCTGTACCCCAGGATTGGTGTCCGGCGTCTCGGGGGCCGGAGCCGCGGCGGAAGGTGGAGACGTCGTGTCAACACCTCCGGTATCACTGGACTGCTGCTTGCGGCACCCTAATGTGCTTGCGAGGAAAAGCACTGCGGCCAGGGTGAATTGTCGCATGAATGGCTCCGTGTAAGAATTCCGGCAACCGGCACTCACTGGATGAGCGCTGCTGTCGAGGCATTCACGGCTGGGGGATGGAAGGTCAGGGATGGAGTGGACGGTACCGGCACCGGGCTGGACCGTCAAGGGAAGAGAACGAAGCGCCCGCCTCCGGTGGTGGCAATCACCAGACACATTACGACGAAGAGCAGATCGTAGTGCCAGCCGTCGCTCGACTTGCCCCAGAAACCGGTATGCCACACAAAGATCTTCTTCTGGATGGCGCCCAGCATAATGAGGATCAATCCCACCGCAGCGAGTTGAGGCAAAACGCCGACTGCGACGCCGAGACCACCAGCCAGCTCGGCTATGCCAAGAAGGCGGGCGAATCCGGGACTCGTCCCGATGCTCTTTCCCCGAGCGACCGGGTCCTTGGCGTGATTCCAGCCGCTGGAGATAAATACGATGCCTACCATGAGGCGCATGAGGAGCAGCGCGTGATCGGCGAACTGGGAGAGGGCGGGGAAGCGCATGGCCTAGACGGTAAACCGTAAACAGTGAAAGGTGAACAGTGAAAGTGAACGGCTGAACTCCCGTTTACTGTTCACTCTTCACTGTTTCCGTCCGCCGACTACGTCGCCGTCCCGGTGGACGATTCAGCGGTACAGACGCCGCCGGAGCACCCGTCATTCCGAGGTAACTTCTCAGCTGCGCGGTACTGTGCTTCCGCACCAGTCCGTGCACCAGCTCAGCCGTTGGCTCTATATCCGGCGCGAGAGGCGTGATCTGACCGGCCTCGCGAGCCAGTACCGGCACACCATCGCGATACAGTATCCGGTTGGAGATCAGAGCGGGAACCCGCTCACCAGGGGTCAGGATTCCAGTAAGGTTCAACGGATCCGCCGCGCTGATCCCAACCAGCTGGCCCCCGCCGCCGAGGCGCCGGATGGACCGCAACTGGCCGACAGCCTCCGGCAAGGCGAACTGCTCGCCGGACATCCCGGTCACGAACCGGCCCCCGCGAATTTCCCCGCGGGCCTCCAACCGGCGATAGACCATGAGGAGCTCGCGCCATGGTGGCGTTGCCGCCTCGCGAGCCAACAGCCGCTTGAAGACGACGCCGTACCGGCGGAGATATGCCTTAGCGAGCAGTTCTGTGGATGGTCGGTCGGCCCTCTGATTCTTTTCGTGCATCTCTCCGGGTGTCCGCCCGTCCGCCGGTTCGCCTGTCCGCCTCACTAGAAGCGACCACCTTCCCGCGCTCTCGATCCCATAGGCCGCCGTCCGTACCCGTCGCCGGGCCCCGCTCAGCGGCTTCCGCTTATTGGAGGGAGTGATCAAGGCGCGCAATCCGGCGAAGCTGTCGGAGGTGATGAGCCCTGCACCGGCCAGCTCGGCGAGCCCTTGCTCGACTTGGGTGGGGAGCAATCCAGAGAGAGCGACCAGCTCGTGGAAAAACGATGCACCCCGGCGCTCGAGCGTTTCCTTCACGCTCTGGGCGTAACTGGAGAGATGGCTCGACTGTTCGACGCCGCCCCCTAGCCACTCCTCGGCGTGTTCCCTCAGAAAGAGGGCGACGGGAGTGCTCTTGATGGGACCCGCTGCCCCGTTTTCCCGCTGCCCCGCCGCCAATCGTCCCCATGCGACTCGACCCGTCATGCAGAGCGTGTCCAGCAGTGCCGGGTCATATTCTTCACAGCGGGTCGACAAGACTTCGCTTTCCCACGCGGCAGCAGGCAGCTCAAATCCGTCGAGCTGGGAGATCACCGCAGCCAAACCTTCCAGTCCGCCCACCCGATGCTCCGAGTCCAGGCGCTGCCAAGCGAAGAGGAAGCGCATGAAGTCAGCGGTGCTTACCGGCTCGATCTCAGCCCTCAGTCGGTTGAGGGTGTAGCGATGGATTCGGGCCAGCAACCGACGGTCGCACCACTCCAGATTGGATTCGTCCCGGGTAAAGTGCCCGCGCAGGATCACTCCCTCACCTTCCAGCGCCGCGACGGCGACATCGGCATCCGATTCCGCGATGTGGAGTGACGAGGCGAGCTCAGAAGCAGTAATCGGGCCCGTGATCGCGAGCCTCCCTCTCAGCAGCTCACGAACGGCATCCTCCCGAAGGAGTGCTCTCCCATCCTGCTGCCCCGCTGCCCCGCTGCCCCGCTGAATCGCCCTGATCTCGCCAATCCTTTCCGTGGCGGCCCAGATTGCGCGCCCGCCTTCCAGCTCGATGCGGTCGGCCCGGCGGTCCCGGACCAGCTCTCGGAAATAACCACCCCAGGACCCACCCTCGCGGCCCGAGAGGCCCTCCACTTCGGTCAGGAACCCCGAGGTGAGCAGCGCGTCGTGCAGCTCGTCGGCATTCTGCACCTCAGGCCACGCTTCCTCGCGGACCCGCCCAATGGCTGAGGGATCCAACGCCCCCAGATCGTCGGCCGAGGAGGGCTCGAACGCCCTTCGGGTGTAGACCGCCTGAGTTCGGCGCTCTTCCAATGGTGCATCGTCCAGGAAGGCGTATGGTCTGGCGTTCAGGATCTCGTGCGTGAGCGGGGAAGGCTCGGGGAGATCGCGCGCGACCAGGCGGATCTCGCCGGCATGGATCCGCTGGAGGATCGCGGTGAGGCCATCGAGATCCATGACCTCGTGAACACAGTCGTCAATCGTCTGGCGGACCAACGGGTGGTCGGGGATCTCGCGATCGCCCGGAATGTTCTCTAGGCAGGCGGCCGCATCGGGGAATGCCGCGGCGAGCAGGTCGTCCGCCTGCATGCGCTGGATCTGGGGCGGCATCTTTCGGCCTCCCCGGCTTCGCGGAATCGCGAGCGCGATGTTTCCATTCCAGCGCCAATGGGTTCCGAACATCGGGGCATCGAGCAGTGCCTGGATCAGAATCTCTCCCACTGTCTCGGGATGGAGGAAACGGAAGACGCTGTCCAGCGGGAAGGAGTGCTGCGGTCCGAGCGAGAGCAGGACTGCATCCTCGGTTGCCGCGGCTTGTAGCTCGAAGTTGAACTGACGGCAGAAACGCTTCCGGAGCGCGAGTCCCCAGGCCCGGTTTACCCGGCTGCCAAACGGAGCGTGGATGACGAGCTGCATGCCGCCGGCCTCGTCGAAGAAGCGCTCTGCAACGATGGTGTCCTGGGTCGGGAGATTCCCGAGCATGCGCTTGGACTCGGCGAGGTACTCGACGAGCTGGTGGGCCGCAATGTGCGACGGGTCGCCTATCTCGTTGTGACCAGGGGTGGCGCGTGATGGATGAGGCGGATTCAATACCGAGGACACCCACCGGACCGCTCCCTCCCTGTCCTGCAGTCGCTCCTCTACTCCACGCCTGATCTCCGACACCGCGGCAGAGAGCTCGTTGCTCCGCGCCGGTGATTCTCCCAGCCAGAATGGTATGCTGGGCGGCTGTCCACGCGCGTCTTCCACCCGCACCGTTCCCTGGGCCACCTGGAGGATGCGCCAGGAGGTATTGCCCAGCTGGAAGATGTCGCCTTGGAGACTCTCGACGGCAAAGTCTTCGTTGACGGTTCCGATGAAGGTGTTCTCCGGCTCCAGCACCACCCGATAATCGGCGTTGTCGGGAATGGCGCCGCCGGAGGTAATCGCCAGCAACCGCGCGCCCCTCCGGGCACGAATCCTCCCGTTGATAGCGTCGTGATGGATCAGCGCAGCTCGCCGACCCCGCCGGGTAGCAAACCCCTGGGCCAGCATCCCAACGACCTCATCGAACTCGCCGCGCTCGAGATGCCTGTAGGGGTACGCCCTCCTGAACCGGTGGTACAGTTCATCCACCCGCCAATCTTCGGCCGCCGTTTCGGCCACGACCTGCTGCGCCAGCACATCCAGCGGCTTCTCTCGCATCACGATGCGGTCGAGCTGGCCCCGATGAACCGAAGCGATAATCGCCGTGCACTCGACCAGCTCGTCCCGGGTCAGGGGGAACAGCCGTCCTTTGGGTGTTCCGTGTACGGTATGGCCGGAGCGCCCGACTCGCTGCAAGAAGGTCGAGATTCGGCGCGGGGTTCCCAACTGACACACCAGGTCGACGTGCCCGATATCGATCCCCAGCTCGAGCGACGCGGTAGCAACCAACGCCTGGAGCCTCCCAGCCTTGAGCCGCTCCTCGGCATCCAGGCGGGTTTCCTTCGAGAGACTCCCGTGGTGCGCGGTCACGGCCTCTTCGCCGAGCCTTTCACCTAGGTGTCGAGCCACCCGTTCAGCCAGGCGTCGGGTATTCACGAAGACGATCGTCGTCTGATGTGCCTTGATGAGATCGGTCAGCCGCTGGTAGATCTCTTCCCAGACCTCACCGGACATGACGGCTTCGAGCGGCGAGTTCGGAAGCTCGAGAGCGAGGTCGAGCTCACGACGGTGGCCTTGGTCGATGATGGCGGGGGAGCGGGGAAGCGGGGAAGCGGGGAAGTTCTGCGGCGTCTGACTCCCGTGTGCCAGAACTGAGTTGTTTGGCAAACCACCTTCCCCGCTGCCCCGCTGCCCCGCTGCCCCGCCAACCAGCCACTCGCCGACCTCCTCGATCGGCTTCACTGTGGCGGATAGGCCGATCCGTTGCACCGGCTGCCGTGCCACGTGGGCGAGACGCTCGAGGGTAAGAGCGAGGTGCGCTCCCCGACGGGATTCGACGACGGCGTGGATCTCGTCGACGATGACAGTACGCACGGTGCGGAGCATCTCGCGGCTTCGTTGCGCGGTGAGCAGGAGGTAGAGCGACTCGGGGGTGGTGACCAGGATCTGGGGAGGCTTCTTGATCATGGCGGCGCGCTCGGCGGCAGGCGTATCGCCCGACCGAATTGCTGCAGTGATCCGGGGAGCCTCGAGCCCGACTTCCTCGGCGAAGCGCCGGATCTCCCTGCGCGGCTCCGCAAGGTTCAGATGGATGTCCGCGCTCAGCGCTTTCAAGGGAGAGATGTAGACCACTCTGGTCTCATCCGGCAGAACACCCTCGAGACCCTCGCGGAACAGCTGATCCAGCGAGTGGAGGAACGCGGCCAGGGTCTTTCCCGACCCGGTCGGTGCAGCGATGAGCGTGTGCTGCCCCGAGCGGATGGCTTCCCAGCCTTCGCGCTGAGGGGTGGTTGGCTCACCAAAACGGTGCTGAAACCAGCGGGCAACAATTGGATGGAAGGACGCCAGCGGCATCGGCTAAATATAGCCGGGTTTGGGCCTCGATTCCCGGTTCAGCACCTTAATCGGCGAGCACGAGCGGGGCAGGCGACGCGACTGCGGGGGCTGGCGCAGCTGCCCAACTGGGATTAAATTCTGCCCAGATGGCAAAGGAGAAAACTCATGGCTAGTTATCCGGACGTCCTCAAGGTAGCCCAGGCTCTCGGAGGGCCTAAGGTGTTGCGGGAAAAGGTGGTTACCGTCGCCGACCTAGAACGGGCGGTGGGAAATGGCCTCCCGTTCGCGGCTCTCAAGCACCTTGTGCGCCACTTTTCCGAACGGCAAAAGACCCGGGTTCAGCAGATCGTCATGCCTCGGTCGACCCTGCAGCGGCGGGAAGAGGAGGGGAAGCTTCGGCCGGCCGAGAGCGAGCGATTGGAGCGGATCGCGCGTCTGGCTACGCTGGCGGAGCAGGTGTGGGAGTCGCCCGAGGAAGCGCAAAGGTTTTTGACCACCCCCCATCCAATGCTGGACAATCAGGCACCGCTCGATCTTGCTGCCAGCGATCTGGGGACTCGCCGAGTCGAGACGCTGCTCTGGAAGCTGGAGCACAGTCTCCCGGTCTAAGCGGCGATCTGAAGTGCCCACAGTCTATCGTCTGGCAAAGCGGCGGTATCCGGTCTACGACGGAACCGGTGCTGCCCTCGAGGGAGCTCGCTGGAACTCCCCGGGTCGGCTCCTGATCTACGCTTCGGAACACTACGCCACTGCCCTGTTGGAAAAGCTGGTGCACGCCGGCCGTACCTCGCTTCCCGGTGCTCATCATGCCGCGGCCATCACCATACCGGACGACCTCTCGAGCGAGCTCTTCGATCCGGGCGCGGTGCCTGGATGGGAGCAGGAAGATTCCGCGCCAGCGCGCGAATATGGCGACGACTGGCACGCAAGCGGGCGGAGTGCGGTTCTGATCGTGCCTTCGCTTCCGGGGCAGCCCATCGAGCGTAACTTCATCATCAACCCGGCGCACCCAGACGCCGCGCGGATTCAAGTCAGCCCACCCTTCGATGTGATCTGGGATGGCCGGCTTTTCGGATACCTCACTCACTAGGGTCGAACCGAGACCATGCCTCCCAAACCACTTGCGGTGCT